>DASTGG010000444.1:0-12933 GCA_035719385.1 Usitatibacter sp. | reverse complement strand
GCTCAGCGCGCGGGTCGCGGCACGTGCGAGCGGCCGAAGAGCAGCAGGATCGCGCCCGTCCCCAGGCCCCATGCGGCGTTGATGATGAGCGCGGTGGCCATCGCGGCAGGCTTGAACCCTCCGGCCATGGGCTGGCCCTTCAGCGGCGCCACGACGAACCATGCGACCAGCGTCGGCAGGATCGCGCCGAACAGGATCGCGGCGAAGACCAGCGGCGGCCCGTCCAGGCGATGCAGCGCGAGGGCGAGGATCACGCCCCATACGCCGCCCCAGAATGCGAGCGACCACACCTGCGGGATGCCGAAGGGCGGCGTGGCCTGCATCGGGTATGCGCCGCGCGGCGTCACGCCCATGGCGTGCAGCATCGCGAGCGCGCCCTGGTGGAATATCAGCACGGCGAGCGCGCCGGCGACGAAGCCCGTAAGCAGCCAGCGGGTGGTGGTGGTGTTGGACGTATAGCGACCGGCGACCGAAGCGTTCATGGCGTCATCCTCCAGCCAAGCAGACTCTGGGTGGACTAGGCGCGCGGGCCCCGGGTTCGTCAGCCGACGGACGCCGTTTGGAGTATGGGTGGACGGCGTTCGGTGAAGCGGGTCTCGCGCTCGAAGGCGTGCGCCATCTGCAGCACCTCGAAATCGCCGCGATAGCGCCCCACGATCTGCAGCCCGACCGGCAGCGGCGGATCGTCGCTCGTGAAGCCCGCCGGCACCGAGATCGCGGGATGGCTCGTGACCGTGATGTAGTAGCAGGTCTTCATCCACTCGATGTAGCTCGCGAGCTTCGCGCCGTTGATCTCGTCCACGTAAGGCTGCGTGACCGGGAACGGCGGCACCTGGTTCACGGGCATGCACAGGAAGTCGTAGCGTTGCATGAATTCGCGCATGCGCCGGAAGACCTCCGAGCGCAGGTTCATCGCGCGCGCCACGCGCGGAAGATCCATCGCGAGCCCCTGCTCGATGTTCCACACCACGGTGTCCTTGATCTGGTCGCGGTGCTTCGCGAGCAGTCCCGCGTAACGCTGCACGAAGCCGAGCGCGCGCAACACCTGGAACGCCTCGTCGGCCCCTCGCAGGTCCGGGTGCGCATCCTCGACGATGCAGCCGAGCGATTCGAACACGCGCCGCTGGCGCGACAGCGCCTCGATCACGCGCCGGTCCACGGGGATCGCGTCGTCTCCACGCAGCCGGTCCCCGTCGTACGGCCACCACGCCACGCGCACGCCGCGAAAGTCGCGCTCGAGCGGGCCGGCGAACGCGGCGCCTGGCGCCTCGAGCGTGATGGGCGAACGGTCGTCGCGGCCCGCCATCGCCGAAAGCAGGAACGCGCAGTCGTCCACACAGCGCGCGATCGGCCCCACCACGGACATCGTCCCCCACGCGTCCACGCTCGGATAGTTCGCCACGCGCCCCGGCGTGGGGCGCAGGCCCACGACGTTGTTGAAGTTGCCGGGGTTGCGCAGGCTGCCGCCGAGGTCGGAGCCGTCGGCGAAAGGCAGCATGCCGCACGCCACGGCGACGGCCGCGCCGCCGGAGGACCCGCCGCACGTCATGTCGAGGTCCCACGGGTTGCGCGTCGCGCCGAACACCTTGTTGAAAGTCTGGCTGCCCGCCGCGAATTCGGGCGTGTTGGTCTTGCCGAGCGTGATCGCGCCCGCCTCGCGAAGCCGTTGCACGATGACCGCGTCCTCGGCCGGCACGTTGTCGGCGAAGATGGGCGAGCCATACGTCGTGCGGATTCCCTTCGTGGGCAGCATGTCCTTGTAGGCGATCGGCAGGCCCGACAGCAGCGTGGGCGCGTCGCGATGCGCGTCGATGAGCTTCGCCTGCTCGAGCGCCTTCTCGGGCACGAAGGTCACGATCGCGTTCAGCTGCGGATTCAGGCGCTCGACCTGCGCGATGAAGGCGCTCACGAGCTCCACGGCGGAAAGCCGGCGCGTGCGAAGCAATCCCGCGAGCTCGCGCGCGGGCTGGAAGACGATGTCGTTCATGGCCGGGGGAAGGAGATGGGCTGGATGGATTGTACGGCCCGGGTGGACCATCGCTGGAAAGCGCCGCGGCGGCTGTTGACCCATTTCAAGGGCGTCACAACCGCGGAGGACACGATGAAGCGCTTATCCGCACTCCTTTCCTGCATCGCGCTGGCGCTCGCGGCCGGAGCCTGCGCATCATCCGCCGACCGAAGCACGTTCGTCCCGACGTCGGACGCCACGTCCTCGGCCATGGCCGGCTCGAACGTCGCCGCGCCGCCGAACACGCCCACGATGTCGTCCGGGCCGAGCGCCGGCGGCGGCAAGCTCGACGCCGGGATGGGCCGCACGCGGCAGTGACAATAATTGGGGTCAATAATCGGGGTCAGACCCCCATTTCGCCGATGTGACAAACTCGCGGAGTCTCAAAGCGGAATCGGGGTCTGACCCCCCATCATTGTGCGAATGAGGATCTTCAAGGACGTGGTGTTCGAAGCCGCGCACCGCCTGCCACATGTGCCGCCGACGCACCGCTGCTACAACCTGCACGGCCACACGTTCAAGTGCCGCATCGAGTGCGAGGGGCCGCTCGACCCGAAGCTGGGCTGGGTCGTGGATTTCGCGGACGTGGATGCGATGGCCGGGCCGCTCATCCGGCAGCTCGACCACCACTACCTGAACGAGGTGCCGGGGCTGGAGAATCCGACCAGCGAAGCGATCGCCCAGTGGATCCTCGAGCGGCTGCGCGGCACGGACATCCCCGTGAAGTCGGTGACGATCTGGGAGAACGACGCCTCGGGCGCGATCGCGGAATAGCGATCAGGGTTTCGGCGGCTCCCCGGCCGCGGCCATCCTCGCGCGCATTTCCTTTTCCCTCAGGAACCGCTCGGTGCCGTCGCGTCCGACCGCCATCACGGCCGTCACCGCGCCGCTCGCGTCCTTCAGCATGCCGAAGCTGAATTCGACGTAGAGCCTGCGGCCGTCCTTGTGCACGGCGCGCGTCGTCATGACGCGACCGGCGTACTTCGTCGTGCCGCTCGCGAGCGAGCGGTCGAAGCCTTCCCAATGCGCCTTGCGCAAATGCTCCGGGATGATGACGTCGAGGCTCTGCCCCATCACCTCGCTCGCGGCGAACCCGAAGAGCGCCTCGGAGGCGCGGTTCCAGGCGACGATCCTGCCTTCGCGGTCCGAGAGGATGATCGATACGGGAACCTGGTCGACGACTGCGGCGAAATCCATGGCAGGCCTAGGGAGCGCGCTCCATCAGGGACTTCATCATGTCGAGCGGCACGGGGAAGACGATCGTGGAGGCCTTGTCGCCCGCGATCTGCGTGAGCGTCTGCAGGTAGCGAAGCTGCATCGCCTCGCTGCGGCGCGCGAGCACCTCGGCGGCCTGCAGCAGCTTCTCGGAGGCCTGCAGCTCGCCCTCGGCGTGTATCACCTTCGCGCGGCGCTCGCGCTCGGCCTCGGCCTGGCGCGCGATGGCCCGCACCATCGACTCGTTGAGGTCCACGTGCTTGATCTCGACGATGGAGACCTTGATGCCCCACGCGTCCGTCTGCATGTCGAGCGCCTGCTGGATGTCGGCGTTGAGCTTCTCGCGCTCGGCGAGCAGCGCGTCGAGCTCGTGCTTGCCCAGCACCGAGCGCAGGGTGGTCTGCCCGAGCTGGCTCGTCGCGAGCAGGAAGTTCTCGACCTGGATGATGGCCTTCTGCGGCTCGACCACGCGGAAGTACACGACCGCGTTCACCTTGACCGAGACGTTGTCGCGCGTGATCACGTCCTGCGGCGGCACGTCGAGCGTGATCGTGCGCAGGTCCACCCTCACCATCTGCTGCACGAGCGGGATCAGCAGGAAGAGCCCCGGACCCTTCACGCCGTAATAGCGCCCGAGCTGGAAGACGACCCCGCGCTGGTACTCGCGCAGCACGCGCACCGACATGATCGCGAGGACCACGACGATGAGGAAGATGCCGCTGCCGAAGCTCGCAATCATGACGATTCCCCCTTCTGGGATTCGGGCACCACGTCGAGCGTGAGCCCGTGCATCGCTTTCACCCGGATGCGTTCTCCGGCCCGCAGCGGCGCGTTGCTGCGCACGCGCCACATCTCGCTGTGCACGCGCGCCCATCCCTCGCCCTCGAAGTCGGCCATCACCTCGCCGTGCGCGCCGATGAGCTCCTCGCGGCCGCTCACCACCGGCCGGCGCCGCCCGCGCACCACGGAGCCCAGCGCGAACAGGAAGAACGCCGCGGTGCCGAGCGCGAAGCCGCCGATGAGCGCGTACGGCACCGAATAACCCGGCACGTCGATGAGCAGCACCGATCCGACGACGAACGCGATGAGGCCGCCCACGCCGAGCGAGCCGTACGCGGGCAGGAACGCCTCGGCCACCATGAAGCCGATGCCCAGCACGATGAGCGCGAGCCCCGCGTAGTTCACCGGCAGCATCTGCAGCGCATAGAGCGCGATGAGGATCGCGATGACGCCCGCCACGCCGGGCAGCACGAGCCCCGGGTTGCTGAACTCGAAGACGATCCCGTAGATGCCCACCAGCAGCAGCACGTACGCGATGGTCGGATCGGTGATGACGGAAAGGACGCGCGTGCGCCAGCCGGGCTCGATCTCCTTCACCTCGGCGCCCTTCGCGCCGGCCCTCTCGAGCAGCTGCGGCAAGTCCGCGGCGATGTAGTCGATCACCTTTTCCTTCAGGGCTTCGTCGGCGCTCAGGCTCACGGCCTCGCGCACCGCCTTCTCGCCCCAATCGGCGTTGCGGCCGCGAAGCTGCGCCAGCCCGCGGATGTAGGCGGCGGCATCGTGCATGACCTTGCGGTGCAGCGTGCCGGAGGTGGACTCGGACTTCTCGGCCTTCTCCGGCTTCTCGTCCCCGCCGCCGCCGATCTGCACCGGCGAGGCGGCGCCGAGGTTGGTGCCGGGTGCCATCGCGGCGATGTGGCAGGCGTAGAGGATGAACGTGCCCGCGCTCGCCGCGCGCGCGCCGCCCGGCGCGACCCAGCCCGCGACCGGGATCGGCGAGGCGAGGATGTCCTTCACGATGTCGCGCATGGCGACGTCGAGGCCGCCCGGCGTATCCATGCGCAGGACCACCATGCGGGCATTCGCTTCGGCGGCCTGCGCCATGCCGCGATGCACGTAATCGGCCGTCGCCGGCCCGATCGCGCCGTGGATGTCCAGGACCACGACGGGGCCCGACGGCGCGGCGAGCGCCGCCAGCACGAGCCATGCAGCCAGCCAAGGCAGAAATCGGCGCATCGAGCGCCTCCTTTCAGCCCAATGTTATACGTCGATCGCGAGCACCTGTTGGCCTACGCGCACGCTTCCCACGCGCACCTTGACCTTGCCATGACCCTCCGCAACGATCGTGAGGAATCGTTCGTGCACGTTGCCGCGCGTCCACGGGAAGAAGATGCTCACGCCGTTGTACAGGCCGCGCCCCCAGCCGTCGAGGTGGCCCACCTCGACGACCTTCTCCGTTGGCGAGCCCACGCGCACGTCGCCCTCGCATTCGAACGTGGCGCGCAGCGGCTCCGAAAGCGGCAGCTTCTTCGCCGACGAAAGCCCGTAGGTGCCGAGATAGCCGCGGTTCACGATGCGCAGCTCGATGCGCGTGAGGTGTGGCGCGAGCATGTCCTTCTTCACCACCTCGAGGCCCACGCGCGGCAGCAGCGCCGCGACGCGCAGGAAGGCCGCGCTCTGCTGCGCGCAGACTTCGCCCAGCTTCTCGTACGGCGGGTTGGAGATGCCGACGCGCAGGTCGAGACCGCCCACTTCGACGTCGCCGAGCTGCGGATGCTTCACCGCGCGCCACGGCTTGAACACGCGCCCCTGGTTGACCTCGCGGTCCCACTGCGCGAGCGCGATGAAATCCTTGCGGTCGAGCCGCGAGTACACGTCCACGAACGGCTTCTTCTGCTCGAGGCCGATCTGCGTGAAGAGGTCCCACAGCTCGACCACGTACGCGATGCAGCCGCGCTGGTGGTAGGCGTAGTCGCTCATGTCGCCCCTGAGCGGCGTCTCGGGCGTGTAGAGGAACTCGTGGAACCCGCTCACCGTGGGATAGCCGCTGAACTGCTTCATCCACGCCTCGACCTGGCGGAAGACCGCGAGGTCCTCCTGGTCCATCTTGTGGTCCGGCCGGTCGCCCAGAGGGCGGATCAGCACCCCGCCGAACGTGTGCAGGTTGAGCCAGGCGAAGATGTTGGGGTGCGCGATGGTGAAGTCGAGGATCGCGCGCGTCTCCGGCGCGCTCCCCGGGAAATCGCCCGCGCCTTCCTGCTCGTGCTCCGGTGCCCAGCTGTACGGGAAATTGCGGTTGAAGTCGTACTGGTTGTCGGAGAGGAAGTACGGGTCCGGGATGCGGCGGCCATCGAAGTTGACGATGCGTCCCTCGGGATAGAGCCGGTAGTACGGCGGCGGATCCTCGGGCATGCGCGGCACCATCACGTTCGCGTGGCCCGGCAGCTCGACCAGCTCGCCGTCGTCGTCGCGCTGGCGCATGAAGCCGATCGTGCCGTCGCCGTCGAAGTCGTGCGATTCCCAGTACGCGTGGCCCTTGTGGCGCCGGCGATCCACGGGGCTCGATCGCACGTAGCGCCCCGTCTTGAGCACCGCTTCGGCGCCGTCGGGCGAGATGCGCGGCAGCACGTAGAACGTGACGGCTTTCAGCGCTTCCACCATGTGCGGGGCCAAGGGCTCGCCGGCCCCGGCGCCGCTCGCGGACGCATCGCCCTTGGCGACGAGCGCCCTCGGCCGCGGGCCCGCCTGCCCGGCGTGCAATCCGATCACGTCCTCCGCGATCGCGAGCGCGACGCTCGAGCCGCAAAGCTCCGTCGCGTGCATGTTGCCGTCCACCCAGACGGCCGGCCGCGCTTCGTCCGGATCGCGCCCGATGGTGACGAGCGGGATGTCGCGGCCCTCGGCGGATTTGCCGATGGACGACACCTTCACGAAACCGGGATGCGCGCGCTGCCAGGCCTCGAGCTGCTGGGTGAGCTCGGCGTAATCGAGATACTTGTTGCGGAACATGGGGGAGCGGAATGGCCGTGAAGGCGGAAGCATAACGCGTCACGCCTGGACATCGGCGAGGGCCGTCCGTTTCTCGAGCGGCCCCGAGGTGGTTGCCCGCAGAATCGACGACCCAATGAAGGTTTTCGCTCCTCGGGCCCCCGAAGCCGTGGTTCCCTGCCGAAGCCCCGCTGAAATCCTGCCCTGTTCTTCAATCCGTCCATACATCGTCGAAGGCCGCTCGAAAACGGACCCCTCGCCGATGTCTTGTGAAGAGATTGGATTCCCGCCTTCGCGGGAATGACATCGCGCGTTAGCGGGAATGACGCGCGGCGCGCGTGTAGGCGCGTTCCGACGTCACGCAATCCGACAACACGACGCGCGAATCGAGGATGGACGCTGCGCGGCCCGCCCGCGAAACTGGAGGTCGCCCCGGACTCGTCCGCGACCCCGCAATCCATGAGCCTCAATACGGAGAACCTGCAGCGCTGGAAACAGATCGTGCGGCTGCTGTGGAAATACGGCCGCTCGGACCTCGTCTCGCGCGTGGGCACCGATCCCGCGCTCGTGGAGGACGATCCCTTGCGCCACGAGGGTCCCGATTCGCCCGCGCGACAGCTCGCCGACGACCTGGAGGACATGGGGCCCACGTACGTGAAGCTGGGCCAGGTGCTGGCGAGCCGCCCCGACCTGCTGCCCGAGCCGTACACCCGCTCGCTCGCGCGCCTGCAGGACGACGTGAAGCCGTTCTCGTTCGACGAGGTGCGCGCCATCGTCGAGGAAGAGCTCGGCGTGCGGCTCACGAAAGCGTTCTCGTCGTTCGATCCGGAGCCCATCGCCGCGGCCTCGCTGGGACAGGTGCATCGCGCCGCGCTTCGCGACGGCACGGAAGTCGTGGTCAAGGTGCAGCGGCCCGGCGTGGCCAAGCAAGTGGCCGAGGAGTTCCAGGTCCTCACGCAGATCGCGCAGTTCCTCGACGCGCACACGGAGGTGGGCCGGCGCCACCGCCTGCGCGAGATGCTCGAGGAGTTCCGCACCTCCATCCGCGAGGAGCTCGATTACGAGCGCGAGGCGCAGAACCTGGTGACGGTCGGCGCGAACCTCGCCGAGTTCCAGCTCATCGTCGTCCCGCGCCCCGTCCCGGATTTCTGCACGTGCCGCGTGCTCACCATGGAGCGCGTCCACGGGACCAAGATCACCAAGCTCGCCGCGTACGCGCGCCTCGACATCGACGGCTCCGCGCTCATCGACGAGCTCTTTCACGCGTATCTCAAGCAGGTCCTGGTCGACGGCCTCTTCCATGCCGACCCGCACCCCGGCAACGTGTTCATCACCGAGGACGGGCGGCTCGCGCTCCTCGACCTCGGCATGGTGGGGCGCACGACGCCCGACATGCAGGAAAGCCTCCTCAAGATCCTGATCGCCGTGAGCAACGGCAAGAGCGACCAGGCCGCGGACGTTATCATGCAGATCAGCGAGCGCGACGAGGAATACGACACCGTGCGGTTCCGCCGGCGCATGGGCCAGCTCGTGGCCGCGCAGCAGGGCCGCGGCATCAAGCAGATCAACGTCGGCCAGACGCTGCTCGAGGTGACCGGCATCGCCGCCGACATGGGCTTCTTCGTGCCGAGCGAGCTCACGCTGCTGGCGAAGACGCTGCTGCAGCTCGACGAGATCGGCAAGATCCTCGATCCCGAGTTCGATCCGAACGCCGCGGTGCGCCGCTATGCCGCCGCGCTCACGACGCGGCGCATGCGCAAGGAAGCGACGGACACGAGCCTGCTCACGACGCTCATGGAGATCAAGAGCTTCGCCGCGGGCCTGCCGAACCGCGTGAACCGCATCATGGACGCCGTCGTGAACCGCGAGCTCGAGGTGAAGGTGCGCGCGGTGGACGCTCCCGTCGTCATGGAGGGCCTGCAGAAGATCGCCAACCGCGTGACTTCGGGCCTCATCCTCGCAGCGCTCATCGTCGGCGCGGCCCTGCTCATGCGCGTGGAAACCGACTTCCACATCCTCGGCTACCCGGGCTTCGCGATCGTCTGCTTCATCGCCGCGGCCATCGGCGGCGTGATGCTGCTCGTCAACATCTTCCTGCAGGACCGCGGCTACCGGAAGAACGCGCGCAGCTAGAGCGCGGCCGCGAGGTCGCGCACCAGGCGCGCGGCCGGGACGTCCCTGCAGCCGCTCGCGTTCTGGCCGGACCATAACGGCGAGAAGTCGCCCGAGCCGGCCGCCTCGGCCCTGGCGCGCAGCGGCGCGATCGCCGAGGTCGCGAGCGGAAACGCCGGCGCGGCGGGGCACATGCCGCCCAGCTCGCGGACGATGCGGTTCACGATGCCGCGCGCCGGGCGCCCGGTGAACACGTTCGTGAGCGCGGTGTGGCCCGACGCCTCGCTCCTGAGCGCCGCGCGGTGGATCGCGCTCGTGGTCGCCTCGTCGCAACACAGGAACGCGGTGCCCACCTGCACCCCGGCTGCGCCCAGCGCCATGGCGGCCGCGACGCCGCGCGCGTCGGCGATCCCGCCCGCGGCGATGACCGGCACCTTCACGGCGGCCACGATCTGCGGCACCAACGCCAGCGTGCCCACCTGCGTGGTGAGGTCATCGCCGAGGAACATGCCGCGATGGCCGCCCGCCTCCACGCCCTGCGCGATGATGGCATCGACGCCTTGCGCTTCCAGCCAGCGCGCTTCCTCCACCGTCGTGGCCGAGGACACCACCTTCGATCCCCACGACTTCACGCGATCGAGGAGCGGCTTCGCGGGCAGGCCGAAATGGAAGCTCACGACCGCCGGCCGGTAGGGCTCGAGCACATCCGCGCACTCGGCGCCGAAGGGCGCGCGTCCCGGCCCCGCGGGAATGCTGCCGGCATCGATGCCGAGCTCGCGAAAGTAGGGCGCGAGCGCCTCGCGCCATTTCGCCTCGCGCGCGGCATCGGGCGCGGGCGGCACGTGGCAGAAGAAATTCACGTTGACCGGCTTGCGCGTGCGCGAGGCGATGAGGTCGAGCTCCTTGCGCAGCGCGTCGGGGCCGAGCATCGCGCACGGCAGCGAGCCGAGCGCGTCCGCCTCGGAAACCGCGGCCGCGAGCGCGCCCGCCTGCACGCCCGCCATGGGGGCCTGGATGATCGGCAAGCCGGTGCCGAAAAGCCGGTTGATCGTGTCCATGGCGGCGATATTACCTCGACGATTTTCGCGGCCCGGTGTCGGTGGAGTCCTACGGCACGCCACCCCCCGCGCTGACGGCGTGCGCGAGATGCGGCCGATAGACTGGGTGGGTCCCACCCGCGCGGAGCCGCATCATGGCGACCGAAACCCACACCCCACAGGCGCCCCCGGCGAACGCTTCGGCGTTGGCGCGCCGCGTGGCGGAGCTCGAGCGCGAGGTGGCCCGCTTGCGCGCGCGGGAAGAGGGTTCCGAGGCGGCGTTGTTCGAGACGCGCATGCACCTCGCCGCCATCGTCGAATCGTCCGAGGACGCCATCATCGGCCTCGACCTCACGGGGCGCGTGAGCTCGTGGAACCCTGGTGCTGCGCGAATGTACGGTTATGCGCGCGAGGAGATCGTCGGCCGGCCCATCCAGATCCTCATCCCGCCCGAGCTGCATTCCGAAGAGAACGAGATCTTGGCGAGGGTGCGCTCGGGCGAGACGGTGCAGCACTACGAGACGGTGCGCTTGCGCAGGGACGGCGCGCGCATCGACGTGTCGCTCAGCATCTCGCCGGTGCGCGATGCCCAGGGCTGCCTGCTGGGCCTGTCGAAGGTCGCGCGCGACATCACCGAGCGCAAGTGCCGGGAGCGCGAGGATGCCGAGGCCGCGCGCCGCAAGGACGAGTTCATCGCGATCCTCGCGCACGAGCTGCGCAATCCGCTGGCGCCGATCCGCTATGCGCTCAACATCGCGCGCGAGGCGAACGCGACGCCGGCGCAGCGCCGCCGCGCCGAGGAGGTGATCGCGCGCCAGATCGAGCAGATGGCGAGCCTGCTCGACGACCTGCTCGACGTCTCGCGCATCGCCCGCGGGCAGGTCACGCTGCGCCGCAGATGGGTGGAGCTCACGTCCGTCGTCGGCCTCGCGATCGACTCGGCGCGTCCCCTGCTCGACTCGAAGGGCCATCGCCTGTCGCTGGACCTGCCGCGGGAGACGCTGCGCCTCAATGCGGACCCGGTGCGGCTCACGCAGATCCTGTCGAACCTCCTCACCAACGCGGCGAAATACACCGATCGCGGCGGCGACATCCACCTTTCGGCCCGCCGCGACGACGGCCATGTCGTCATGTCCGTGCGCGACAATGGCATCGGCATGTCG
This sequence comes from Usitatibacter sp., assembly GCA_035719385.1. Lineage (GTDB taxonomy): Bacteria > Pseudomonadota > Gammaproteobacteria > Burkholderiales > Usitatibacteraceae > Usitatibacter. The sequence goes on along the minus strand of DASTGG010000444.1, from coordinate 1,630 downwards.
AAGGAGATGATGCCGCGGCTGTTCACGTTGTTCGCCCAGGCCTCGCCGGCGTTGCAGCGCTCGGAAGGGGGCCTGGGCGTGGGGCTCGCGCTCGTGAAGGGCTTCGTCGAGATGCACGGCGGCACGGTCACCGCGTCGAGCGCGGGGCCCGGCAAGGGCAGCGAATTCGTGGTTCGCCTGCCGGTCGGCGACCAGCCGCAGGACGACGCGGCCGCCACCGCCGCGCGCGACAAGCGCAAGCGGTCGTTGCGCGTGCTCGTGGCCGACGACAACGTCGATATCGCCGAAACCTGCGCCACGCTGCTGCAGCTCTGGGGCCACGACGTGAGGATCGCCCACAGCGGCCGCGAGGCGCTCGAGATCGCCGAAACGTTCCTTCCCCAGCTCGCGCTGGTCGACATCGGCATGCCGCAGATGTCGGGGCTCGACGTCGCCCGCAGCATCCGCAAGGCCCCGTGGGGCACGGCGATGCGCCTCATCGCGGTGACGGGCTGGGGCCAGGAAGAAGACAAGCAGCTCGCCGTCCAGGCGGGCTTCGACGACCACATCACCAAGCCCGTCGAGCCCTCGCGGCTCGAGGGACTGCTCGAGCAAGCCGGCGCCGGTCTCGGCGCCTGACCCTCCGATTCCAGGCCGCATTCGGGCCGCCCCGGCGGCCGAAATCGCTTGTGCGATTCCGCACAAATCGTGGCATTTGTTACAGCACGCCTACCGCTGCAACCGAAAAACCCCTACGAAACACGCACTTGTGTGCGGCGCTTCACAGGAATTCCGCATCCGTGCCCCTAGAGTCCACTCCACCAAGAGCGACATGTCGTCGCGACTACAACGGAGTGACAGGGAATGAATACCACCAACAAGGTAATGCTCAGGGCCGCCATCGCGGCCGCGGTTGCGGTACCGCTTTTCGTGCACGCGGAATCCACTTTCCTCAACGCGGCGGGCGCGCTGTCCGCAACCGCGCACGTCGATTTCCAGATCACGATCCCGAAGGTGCTGTTCCTGCAGGTGGGCACCGGCAGCAATATGGCCACGAACGCCGCGATCGACCTCGTCTCCTTCACGGTCCCGGCCGCGAGCCTGGGCAACGGCACCGCGGTTGCCGCCACCTCCGGTGGCGACCTGGGCAACGGCATCGTGACGGCCAAGGTCGTCGGCAACAACGGCGACATCACGCTGACCTCGTCCACGGCCGGCGCGCTCACGAACGGCGCCGCGGGCGACACGATCTCCTTCACGCAGATCAATACCACGGCCGCGTTCAACTCGACGCCGACCACGCTGGCGGCGCCCGCGCTCGCCGATGGAGCGGTCACGAGCACGACGGTCACCGCCACGAACAAGGTGGTCAACCAGGACGCCAAGTGGACCTACACGTACAAGAACCAGTTCGTGCAGGCACCGGGCACCTACGGTGGCGCAGGCATCAACAACGGCCGCGTGACTTATACTGCGTCGATGCCGTAAGAAGCGTCACGCACGACGGCGCGTTGCATCCAGCGGGGTGCCGGGCGATGACGCCGGCACCTCGTTTCGTTTTCGGGGAGGGGCGATGATGCGAGCGTTGCGGTGGATCCCGGCGGCCGTCTGCGCGCTCGCCTGCGCGCTGCCTCCGGATGCCGGCGCCTTC
>DASTGG010000443.1:0-13857 GCA_035719385.1 Usitatibacter sp. | reverse complement strand
GAGCGCGCGGATCCGCGGCGGCACGGCGGCGGCAACCGCCTCGGGGGGCGCATCCTCCAGCGGCGTGTTGCATTCGCGGCAACGCGTGAACGCCCGCACGAGGGCCTCCAGCTGCAGCGCGCGCAGCACCTCCGCGAGCTGCGCCTCGCTGTCCACGGCGCGCACGAAGTAGCCGCGATCGACCTCGGCGCGGCGCAGCATCGCCTTGTCGCGCGTGAGGATGGTGCGGCGCTGCCCGAGCGATGCCGCGACGATCGCATCGTCGTCCCAGCCGGCGTCGAAGAGCGTGTCGAACCCCGCCATGCGCAGGTGGCGCGCGAGCTTGCCGAGGTGCACGTCGGCCACGAAGCGCGGATCGCGCAGCGGCCGCGGCCGCAGGCGCAGCAGCGGCGCGATGTCCAGCCGCTCGAACATCGGATACACCGACACGCGCTCGCCGCCGCGCAGGACATGGCGGAAATCGACCGAGGCCCCATCGACCAGGATGAGGTCGACTTCCGTGTGCGGGACGCCCACGGCCTCGATCGCGTCCTTCACGGAGCGCGCGCGATCGATGCCGACGTCGAAATCGCGCTTGCGCCGCCCGGGCGGCAGGAAGTCGTTCAGCTCCTCGTAGAACCGGAACGTCGCGCGGGTTGTCTCGGGCATCGCTAGACTATAGGCGGCATTTCGACAGGGAGCGCTCATCTTGAAGCCGCGCACTTCGCCGCGGCGCTAGCCCATGGCCGGCGCCGCGCTCAACGGACGAACCGCCGTGGTCACCGGCGCGGCGGGCACGCTCGGCCTCGTGGTCGTGAGGGCGCTGCTCGAGGACGGCGCGCGCGTGGCCCTCGTCGACGCCGATGCGCTCAAGCTCGACAGCCTGGTGCGCTTCCTGCGCGGCACCACGCTCGCCGTGCCGTGCGACGTGAGCGATGCCGGCGCGGTGCAGCAGGCGTTCCTCGCCGTGGAAAAGAACCTGGGCGCAGTGGACATCGTCGTGAACCAGGCGAGCGTGTACTCGGCGGACCGGATCGAGGCGGCGGGCGAGGAAACGTGGCGGCGCGTCTTCGCGACGAACGTGGATGGCGCCGCCCATTGGTGCCGCATGGCGATTCCGGGCATGAGGCAACGCGGCTTCGGGCGCATCCTCAACATGGGCTGCCTCGGCGCCCCCGTGGACGCGCTCGCGCCCGGGCCCGCGCTCGAAGCGGCGCGCGGCGCGCTCGAGCGCCTCACGCGCACGCTCGCGCACGAAGTGGCGCCCTTCGGCATCACGGTGAACGCGTTGGCGGCCGTGGCCATCGCGACCGCATCGTTCGAGCAGCTCAACGAGGCGCAGCGCCGGCAGCTGCTGGCGCGCGTGCCCGCGGGCCGCGCTTGCGAGCCGCACGAGTTCGCGCACGCCGTGCGCTTCTTCCTCGCGCCGGAAGCGGGGTTCATCACCGGGCAGGTGCTCGCCATCGACGGCGGCTGGCAGCGTCCGTAACGGCCATCGCCGCTGCGCGACGCGCTCTTCCTACACCTGAATCGGAATCATCCAGATGTGACGGCTGTTGCGGCTGCGCATGATGGGAGCAGGACCGAACTCACGGAGCTTTCCATGAACCTGCCCGATTTCCGCAGCCTGCCTTCCGACCAGCAGGGTCGTGTCGGCTACATCCTGCTGTGGCTGCTCGGAGTGCCCATCCCCGTGCTTTTCCTCATCTATCTGCTGCGCGGCTGCACCTGATCCCGGGGGCTTGTCGGACGATTCCGACGCGCTAATCAGCCGCGTCGGAAGCGCCAATTCCGGAAAGGATTACAGACCCGTCGTCACGCTTCTCACGATCATGGCCACGACCTGGTGGCGCGAGCACGTCGCGCGTCCCAACGGCGAACCCGGAGGGGACATGAGAAGAGCAATCCTGGTAGCACTGGGCACGGGAGCGGTGATCACGAGCGCAGCGGCAATCGGCATCGGCGCCGCGCTCGGTCCTTCCACGCAGACGATGACCCGCGGCGAGTACGAAGCGGCGCAGCACCGCCTCGTGGTGCTCCGCGCGCAGGCGGAGTCGCGCTGCGCGGCGCTCCCGGGCGCGGAAGCGGAGATCTGCAACGCGCAGGCGCGCGCCGACGACCGGCTGCGCACGGCGGAGCTGGAGTCGGCCTATCGCCGCACGGAGCAGGCCGCGCGTGCGGCGCAACGCGCCCGCATCGACGCGCGTTACGAGGTGGAGCGCGCGAAGTGCGACGCGTTGAAGGGTTTCCGCAAGGACAGGTGCCTCATCTCGGTCCATGCGGCCAAGGGACGTTCGCTGCTCGAGGCGGCGGCGCCCTACGAGATCCGCTACCTGCACTGATCGCGTCTAGGTGCCGTCCACCGCGGCGGCCATGACGAGCGCGCTGGCGCGTGCATGGCGCGCGCGCTCGTCGCGCAGGAAGCGAAGCAGCTCGCCCTCGGGCAGCGGCGGCCGGCAGTAGTAGCCCTGGAACTCGTCGCAGCCCTCGGCCTGCAGCAGGTCGAACTGGTGCTGGTGCTCGACGCCCTCGGCCACGACGCTCATCTTCAGGCTGTGCGCCATCGCGATGACCGCGCGCGTGATCGCCACGTCGTCGCTGTTGTGCGGCAGGTCGCGCACGAAGGTGCGGTCCACCTTCAGCTGGTCTATCGGGAAGCGCTTGAGATAGCCGAGCGAGGAGTGGCCGGTGCCGAAGTCGTCGATCGCGATGCGCACGCCCATGGCGCGCAGCGCCCGCATGACGCCGCCCGCGCGCTCCGGGTCCTTCATCACCATGCTCTCGGTGATCTCGAGCTGCAGCAGGTGCGGCGGGATGCGCGTCTCGGCGAGGATGCGCGAGAGCTCCGTGATGAGCTCGGGCTGGTGGAACTGCAGGGCGCAGAGGTTCACCGCGACCGACAGCATGAGCCCCTCCTCCTGCCATGCCCGGACGCGCTCGCACACGCGGCGCAGCGTCCAGTAGCCGATGGGCACGATGACGCCCAGCTCCTCGGCGAGCGGCACGAACTTGTCCGGCGCGAGCAGGCCCATCTGCGGATGGCGCCAGCGAATGAGCGCCTCGGCCCCGGTGACGCGCCCCGTGCGGAACTCGATCTTCGGCTGGTAGAGCACCTCGATCTCGCCGCGGTCGAGCGCGTGCCGCAGCCCGGCCTCCAGCGCGAGGCGCTCCTGCGAGATCTCGTCCAGCTCGGCCGCGTAGAAGCAGAAGCGGTTGCGGCCCTGGTCCTTCGCCCGGTACATGGCGATGTCGGCGTTCGACAGCAGCGTCTGCGCGTCGAGGCCATCGTCGGGGTAGGTGCAGATCCCGATGCTCGCGGAGAGCGCGAGCTCGTGCCCGTCGACGATGAACGTGGACTCGAAGCCCTTGAGCATCTTGCCGGCGATTTCCGCGACGTCGCCCGCGCTGCCGAACTCCTCCAGCAGGAGCACGAACTCGTCGCCGCCGAGGCGCGCCACGAGGTCGCTCGACCGGACGGAATTGGTGAGGCGGCTGGCGGCCTCCTGCAGCACGCGGTCGCCCACGCCGTGGCCGAGGCTGTCGTTGATGAACTTGAAGCGGTCGAGGTCGACGAAGAAGACGGCGAGCGAGCGGCCGTGGCGCTCGGCCCGCGCCACCGCGTGGTTCAGCGACTCGTTGAAGAGCGCGCGGTTCGGCAGCGAGGTGAGCGTGTCGTGCGTCGCCATCTTCTGGATCATCGCGAGCGCGGAGGTGAGCTCGTCGTTCGTGCGGCGCAGCCGCTGGCGCAGCTCCGACAGCCGCCCGCCCACCACCGCGAAGCAGGGCAGCACGAGAGCGAGGGCGATCCACTGGAACGCCTCCTCGTAGACGTCGATCGCGTCGGGCTTGTGCCACATGAGCAGGTTGATCACGGCCGAATAGGCCGCGAGCACCACGCCCGAAGCGAGGACGAACTGGCGCGTGTTGAAGCGGAACGTGCCGAACGCGAGGATCACGAGGCACATCATCAGCGGCAGGCCGCGGTCGTGGTCGAAGTGGTAGACCACGTACATGAGCACCGCGATGCCGCCGAGCATCTGCGGCCACGTGAGGCTGGGGTCGGCGAAGCGCTCGTTCAGGCGCGTGGCGAAGAGCGCGTAGATGCCCGCGTTCACGGCGACGATGGCCGCGCCCGCCGCGATGGCGGGCGCCAGCGCCATGATGCCCAGCGCGTGCGCGATGATGAGCAGCGGGATGCACGTGGCGTACGCCGCCGCCGCGAGATAGAACCGGCGAACGCGGACCGCGTGCTTGCTGCCCTCGTGGGAAAAGATGCCGTCGACCATCATCGCGCCGTGCCGCGGATTTGTTGTTATCGCTGCGTGGATTATCGCGGCGCGCGGGCATTGCGCGGCGTGAACTGCGTCACATCGCGGCGGCGCGACGATTACTTCTGTAATCGCCTCGCGTGGCGCATGGCATGGCGCAGCCCGATGGCGCAGGTGAACACGATCACCGCGCCCGCCTGGTGCAGCGCGGCGAGCGGCACCGGCACGCGCGCGAGCAGCGTCGCGATGCCCAGGCAGACCTGCACGGACACCGCGAGCAGCATGGCGTGCGCCCACACGCGCGCGCGCGCATCGGCGGCGGCGTGGCGCACGCGCAGCCACGTGACGACGGTCAGCGCGACGATGACGTATGCAATGGCGCGATGGTCGAACTGCACCGTCGCCATGTTGAAAACGAAGTTGTCCCACCACGGCTCGATGAGCAGGATCTCGGCGGGAATCCATTGCCCGTTCATGAGCGGCCAGGTGTTGTAGGCGTATCCCGCGCGGATGCCCGCGACGAGCGCCCCGGAGAGCACCATGGCGAAGACGATCGCGACGAGCGCCGTGCCGAGCCCGCGGGCAGGCGCGGGGCGCCCCTCACGCGCCGGCGCGAGCAGGTCGAGCGCGGTCCACAGCATCAGGGCGAAGATGAGGCAGGCCATGCCGAGGTGCGCCGCCAGCCGCAGCGGGCTCACGCGCGGATCGTCCACCAGGCCGCTCTTCACCATGTACCAGCCGAGCGCGCCCTGCAGCCCGCCGAGCACGAAGATCGCGGCGAGCTTCCACGCGAGCGGCCCGCGAATGCGGCCGCGCACGAGGAACCACGCGAACGGCACGAAGAACACCACGCCGACGAGCCGGCCGAGCAGCCGGTGGAAGTATTCCCACCAGAAGATGCCCTTGAAGCCCTCGAGCGTCATGTCGTGGTTGCGCAGGCGGAACTCGGGCGTCTCGCGGTATTTGGCGAAGGTGGCCTCCCATTGGGACTCGTCCAGCGGCGGCAGCGCGCCGACGAGCGGCTGCCACTCGACGATCGAGAGGCCCGAGTGCGTGAGCCGCGTGATGCCGCCCACCACGACCATGGCGAAGACGAGCGCGCAGCAGGCGAGGAGCCAGAGCGCCACGGCGCGCCGGGAATCGGTAGATGCGGGATAGGACATGGAGGCCCGCTATTTTACGGGCCTGCCGTGTCCTTTGGGCTTCGTGGGGTTCAAAAGCAAGGCAACCAGGCCGGAAAAGTCAGGCGGCCTTGCGCGCGCCCTTGCCGCCCTTGTCGAGGCACTGCTGGGCGAAATCCCAGTTGAGCAGGCGCTCGATGACCGCGTTCACGAACTCGGGACGGCGGTTCTCGTAGTCGATGTAGTAGGCGTGCTCCCAGACGTCGATCGTGAGCAGCGGGTTGGCGCCCTGCGCGATGGGGGTCATGGCGTTCGAGGTCGCGGTGATCTCGAGCTTGCCGTTGCGGTCCACGAGCCATGCCCAGCCGCTGCCGAAGCAGTCCACGGCCGCCTGCGCGAACTGCTGGCGGAACTTGTCCATGCCCCCCAGCTCGGAATCGATGCGCTGCGCGAGCGTCCCCGTGGGCTGCGAGCGCCCGGGCGCGCGCAGGCAATTCCAGAAGAACGTGTGGTTCCACGTCTGCGCGGCATTGTTGAAGATCTTCTTCGCGTCGGCCTTCTCGGCGGTCTCGCGGATGATCTGCTCGAGCGGCATGTCCGCCATGGGGGTGTTGGCGACCAGCTCGTTCAGCTTGGTGACATAGGTGCGGTGGTGCTTGCCGTAGTGAAGTCCGATGGTGCGCGCGGAAATCACGGGCTCGAGCGCCGCTTGCTCCCACGGCAGTGGCGGGAGCTGGAACGGCCCGTTGGCTTGTGTCGTCATGGTGATGTCTCCTGAGGGGATGTCCAATCTAGCGCGTCTTGTCCTACGGGGATGCCGGAGAACGTGCCGCGCGAGCGTCGGCATATTCTCACATTGTCGGAATCGTCCGACATGGGTATCAGTCTAATACCCCCGCATCCTTCCGCTTTGCCGACAGATGGCGCGCGACCCGCGACCCATCATTGCAATTGCAGCGGGATTATTCCGCGCGGCAGGCGGAGTTTTCGAACCCTCACTCAACCAGGTGACGCCACGAATCGGGACCGCATGTGCATTGCGAGCGACGATCGCAATCGGTAGGTCCAGTGACTGGAATCGCGAAGGAGCCAAATATGAAAATGAGCACTCTTTACGCCGCCCTGTCCGGGGCCCTCTTGCTCGGTGCGGCGGCACTTGTCCCGGCACAAACCACGGCCGGCACGGCGAGCCCCAACACCGCGCAAACCACTACGACGACCACGGAAAGCACGGGCAAGGCCTCGCGCAACGCCGACAAGTCGGCGAAGAACGAGGAAAAGGCCGAGAAGGACCGCATCGAGGCCGACTACAAGGCGGCGAAGGAAAAATGCAAGTCCATGAGCGGCAACGCCAAGGACGTCTGCATGAAGGAAGCCAAGGGCCAGGAGAAGGTCGCCAAGGCCGAGGTGGAAGCCAAGCGCAAGGGCACGACCGATGGTGACTACAAGGTCGCCAAGGCCAAGGCCGACGCCAGCTACGACGTCGCGAAAGAGAAGTGCGACGACCAGAAAGGCAAGGAAAAGAGCGCGTGCAAGAAGCAGGCGAAGGCCGACCATGAGAAGGCCCTCGCGGAAGCCAAGGGCATGCGCAAGAACGTCGCGCAGTCCGAAGGCGGCAAGCCCTCGCGCAAGTCGTCGACGACCACGACGACCACGACGACCCCCAGCAGCACCAGCAAGTAACGCCTCGCCCCGCGCCGCACCATGGGCGGGCTGAAGCTCGCGCTGCACGAAGGGCCGGCGTTCGCGCCGGCCCTTTCCACTTCGCGCGCGCCGGCGCAGCCGGCCGCGCGCACCGCACCGCGGCGCCGGCCGATCGGCCGTGGCGCCCGCCACGGCATCACGACGGATCCGGGGGGCATTGCTCACCGGCATGTCGTGCTCGTGCGCTCACCAAGGAAATCGATGAAGCGCACCACTTTCCTCGCGGCGATGCTGTGCGCGTTCGTCGCGAGCGCGGCCGCCCTCGGCATCGGCGCCGCCGTCGACACGCCGCGCAGCCTCATGTCGCGCGCCGACTTCCAGGACGCGCGCCGCGGCATCGAGACGGCCACCCGCGCGGCGCTCGCCGATTGCCGCTCGGCGGGCGAAGCCGCGACACGCGAGATGTGCCGCGCCAGGGCGCGCGGCGACGAGCGCGTGAAGATGGCCGAGCTGCAGGCGCGCTACGAAGGCACCGTCTGGTCGCTCAAGGGAATCGGGATCGCGAAGATACGCGCCGAGTACGAGCTCGCACGCGCCCACTGCGCGGCGCTGCCATCGACCGGGCAGGTGCCGTGCCTGCGCGCCGCGCGCGAAGCGTGGACGCGGCAGTCGAGGGAAGCGAAGCTCGCCTCGGCTACCTGAAGCTGTAGCGCAGGACCAGCCGGTCGTGGCGCAGGGCAACGCCCTCGGGAGTGAGCCCCTGGATGCGTGGCATGTAGCCGCGCGCACCGCGGTACACGATATTGCCCACGCGCGCGTCGTAACAGACCGCGCGGTCGGTACACGACAATGGCCGCCCCGGCAGCTCGTTCGCGGCGGCGAAGGGAAAGATCTCGAGCGGATCCTGCGCGTGCGTGAACGGCGCGGCCGCATGCGGTGCCTCGTGGGTGCGGGCCGCGAGCGCCTTGGAGCGCGCCGACAAATCGGCCTCCTCGCCCGCCGCCTGCGCCGGCATCCCGAGCGAGATCATTGCCACCGCCAGCCAGCCGATCGTCCGCATGAACGCGACTCCCGCAGCGCATCGCACGCCGCGCCGAAACCATTGTCTTCCCGGAAATCCCGCCGACATGTGCGCAAGATCACATCCGCCGTGAGGAAACCGCCGAAAAGCGGCAGCGCCGCCCGGCTCGACGGCCTGCGCAGGCAGGCCGCGGGGTGCCGCGACTGCCCCTTGTGGGAGAACGCCACGCAGACCGTCTTCGGCGAGGGCAGTGCACGCGCTCGCATCATGCTGGTGGGCGAGCAGCCCGGCGACGTCGAGGACCGCGAGGGACACCCGTTCGTGGGGCCCGCGGGGCGCATCCTCGCCGAGGCAATGGAACAGGCGGGGATCGACCGCTCCCGCGTCTACATCACCAACGCGGTGAAGCACTTCAAATGGGAGCCGCGCGGCAAGCGGCGGCTGCACAAGACGCCGGCGCAGCGCGAGATCGAGGCTTGCTACCAGTGGCTGCAGGGCGAGATCGAGGCGATCCATCCGGCGCTCGTCGTGGCGCTCGGCGCCACGGCCGCGAAGGCGTTGCTCGGGCCGCGTTTCCGGATCACCCGCAGCCGCGGCGAGGTGCAGTCGCGCGAAGGGCTGCCCGACGTGATCGCGACGTATCACCCGTCGTTCCTGCTGCGGACCATGGACCGCCCGGAAGGCGAGGAGATCCATCGCCAGTTCGTGGACGACCTGCGCATTGCGGCACGCCACGTGCAGGACGATTCCGATACCTGAGAGGACGATTCCGATAGCCGTTTCAGCATCCGGGGGACAGATCGTCGCGGGTTGCAGCGCAATCATGTAGCTGCAAGGTGACGGACAAACACGAAACCACGGAGACCGCCATGAAGATCCAGAGCTTCGCGCACGCACGGGCGCTCTCGCGCCAGTTCTTCCCCACCTGGTCGCGCCGCGCCCGCGCCCGTTGGGTGCTCGCCAAGCTGCGCGCGCAGCAGCCCAAGGTGCCCATCTCCTCGGCCTGGAGCCACGACCTGCGCGCGTACTGGTACCAGCGGACGTCGCGCGCCTGACGACGCCCGGTGCCGCGAAAAAGGGCCTGCCCGCGTTGGACAGGCCTTTTTCATTTGCGCCTCAACCCTTGAGGCAGGCGCTCATGAACGCGCGCCGCTCGTCGCCGCGCAGCTGCTTCTTCCCGGCCTCCTCGTTGCACCGGATCATCTTGTGCGTCTGCGGCTCGTGCGCCGAGGCGCTGCGCACCTCGCAGTCCTCCTTGCCCGCCGGCTTGCCGTCCTTGTCGCGCGTGCAATCGACGCGTTTCGCGGTGCTCGCCGCGCCGGGCGCATCGTTGGCGTGGACCGGCGTGGCGAAGGCGAGCGCCACGGCGGCCGCCGCCAGCGCTGCTTGTATCGAGAGTTTCATGTGTTCCTCGCTTGGTGGATGGGGTGCGGCGCGTGGCTGCGCGCCGGCATCGCCATCACACACGACGGCGCGCCGGATCGCGAGCCGAAATCCGAATCGATCGGTGGCGCTTTTCGCTGGTTTCGCGCGCCGGGCCGCTAGGACAATTCCCATAACGCCCGGGCCGATTTCCTACTCCCCGAATCAGCCAAGGTCTGTGGCGCGATTGGGAGTTTGGGCAATGGCCGCCTCGCACCCTTGCGTGGAAACTGGCATCCATGGACGCGAGGATCGCGTCGGCAACGCGGGTACGACAGGAGGTCGCCGTGAAAAGCCTGATGAGCGCAGAGGTGCTGAAGCAGGAGAACCAGGTCCACCACGGCACCGGCGGGCGCAGCGCCGAGAATCGCGACCTCGGATTCCGCCCCGCATTCCTCGACTTCGAGACGCAGGTCATCTACCCCTCGCGCTTCGCCGACGGGCGCCCCGCGCCGGTCCACGTGCTCGACGGGCTGCCGGAAGACGTGATCATCGATCGCACGCCCGGCGGGCGCGTCGTCGCCGCGAAGGCCTCGATCATCTCCGGATTCGTCCGCAACGGTTACTTCTACACCCGCTCGGCCGCCGCGAAGGCCGTCGCGGAGTGGGCTCGCGCGTAATCGCTCCCGGGCGCGCCCACGAAAAAGGCCTGTCGAACGACAGGCCTTTTTTTTCGCTGCGCGCGGTCAGTTGAGGCGGCCCTGGCCGGAGGTGTTCTGGTACCAGTCGAACGGCTGGTCGTCCACCTTCACCATCACGCTCTTGGTCTGGAAGTGCGCATCGAAAGACTCGGTGCCGCACTCGCGGCCGATTCCCGACAGGCCCACGCCGCCCCACGGCGAGGCGGGATCGAGGCGATGGTGGTCGTTGACCCACACGATGCCGCAGCGCAGCTTCGCCGCGACGCGATGCGCGCGCACGACGTTCATCGTGCGCACGGCGCCCGCGAGGCCGAACGGCGAGTTGTTCGCGAGCGCGATCGCCTCGGCTTCGTCCCTGAAGGGCGTGACCGAGGTGAACGGGCCGAACACTTCCTCCTGGAAGATGCGCATCTCCGGCTTCACGTCGGCGAACACGGTCGGCTCCACGAAATAGCCGCGCGCGTATTGCGCGCCTTCGGGAACGCGGCCACCGGCGACGAGGCGCGCGCCCTCCTTGAGCCCCGCTTCCACGTAGCCCAGCACGCGCTGGCGCTGCTTCTCGGAGATCACCGGGCCGAGCTGGACCGTGGGATCCGCGGGATCGCCGATGCGGATGGCCTTCGCTTTCTTCGCGAGCTTCTCGACGAACTCGCCGTAAACCTTCTCGTGCACGATCTGGCGGCTGCCGCAGATGCACGTCTGCCCGGCGCCGATGAACGCGCCGAACGCGGCATAGTTCACCGCCTGGTCCACGTCGAAGTCGTCGAACACCAGCACCGGCGTCTTGCCGCCGAGCTCGAGCGTCTGGTGCACGAAGCGCTCGCCGGCGAGCGCGCCCGTGATGCGGCCCGCCTCGGTGCCGCCGGTGAGCACGAACTTGTCCAGGCCGGGATGCGAGGCGAGCGCCTTGCCCGTCGTGGGCCCCAGGCCCGTCACCACGTTGAAGACTCCGGGCGGCAGGCCCGCCTCGGCGAAGATCTCCGCGAGGCGCAGGGTCGTGAGCGGCGTGTATTCCGAGGGCTTCACCACCGTGACGCAACCCGAGGCGAACACGGGCCCGAGGCTCTTCACCATGATCATCAGCGGATGGTTGAAGGGCGTCGAGTTGCCCACCACGCCCAGCGGCGTGCGGATCGTGTAGTTGAGGTACGGGCCCTGCACCGGGATCACGGAGTCGCGCCGCGCGAGCGCGAGCCCGGCGTTGTAGCGGAAGAAATCCGGCAGGCGGCTCACCTGCGCGCGCGTCTCGTTGATCGGCCGGCCGTTGTTCGTCGTCTCCAGGTGGTAGAGCTCCTCGAGGTGCGCGTCGAACGCATCCGCCAGCTTGTTCACGAGCCGGGCGCGCTGCCGTTCCGTGAGCCCGCCCCACTCCTTGCTCTCGAAGGCGCGGCGCGCGCTCTTCACCGCGCGATCGACGTCGGCCTCGTCGGCATGCGCGATGCGGGCGATCACCTCGCCGTTGGACGGGTTGAGCACGTCGAGCGTGCCCGGGCCGTGCGCCTCGACCTGCTTGCCGTCGATGAACAAGCCGTGCGTGCGCACGGCGGCGGAGCGGGAAGGCTCCTTCTCGACCACGTGGGACATCTTCGTTTCTCCGATAGCGGTGAATGATGCGGCGGCGGCTTACTCCACCACCGCGAGCTTGAGCAGCGCGGCGCACACGCGGCGCTGCGCCTCCTCGACGTGGCGCGAGACCAGCGTCTGGGCGCGCCGCGCCTCGCGCTTCTGCAGCGCGTCGATGATCCCGGCATGCTGCGCCACGAGCTTCGTGGGATCGCGCTGGCGCATCGCGTCGAGGCTCATCGTCACGACGCGATCCATCTGGTCGATCTGGCTCGCCACGGCGCCCATCAGCCGCGCGTTGCCCGAAAGCCGCGCGAGCGCCTGGTGGAAGGCGCGGTTGTAGCCGATGAACCCGTCCGCATGCCGGCCGGTGTCGAACTCGCGGAAAGGCTCGAGCGTGTCGAGCGACGCGTTGCTCGCCGTGCCGGCCGCGATGCGCGCGCAGGCGCCTTCGAGCACCGCGCGGTACTGGAACATGTCGCGCACGTCGCGCAGCGAGATCGGCGCCACGCGATAGCCTTGCCGCGGCATCACGTGCACGAGACCTTCCTGCACCAGCCGCGAAAGCGCATCGCGCACCGGCGACTTGCTCACGCTGAAGCGCTCCGCCAGCTCGCCCTCGCGCAGCTCCGCGCCGGGCGCGAGGCGGCATGCGAGGATGTCCTGGCGCAGCTCGTGGAAGATGTCCACGCGCAGCAGCCGGGCTTCGGCGATCGGGGCGATGGATGCCATCGTGATATCTTACAGCCAAGCGCCCGGCATCGCCACCTCGAGCGCAAGCCCTTGATGCAAATCGCACACCTTCGCATGGATCATCTGAAGAAAACACGTGTTATTGACGCTTTTTTCGAGGCTGGAATATCATCGGCCCGCCACGCACCACTCCATAAAACGACACTTCCCCGGAGGAGCAATGATCAAGCGGCTGTTCTCGAGCGCCCTGCTCGCGGTTCTCGCCATGGGCCTCGCCGTCACCGGTTGGGCGCAAGAGCCGATTCGCGTCGGTTTCCTCACCATCAAGTCGGGCGCGCTCGCCGCGGGCGGCCGCCAGATGGAAGAAGGCCTGGCCCTCTTCCTCAAGGAGCGCAACAACACCATCGCGGGGCGCAAGGTGCAGCTCTTCACGGCGGATACCGCCGGACAGCCCGCGGTCACCAAGACGAAGGCGCAGGAGCTCGTCGAGCGCGACAAGGTGCAGGTGCTCATCGGGCCGCTCGCCGCCTTCGAGGCGCTCGCGATCGACGACTACATCCGCCAGGTGAAGGTGCCGATCATCTCGCCGTCGGCCGCGGCCGAGGACCTCACGCAGCGCAAGCCGAACCCGTGGTTCGTGCGCGCGGTCGGCACGTCCGGGCAGCCGATGCATCCGCTCGGCGAATACGCCGCGAAGACGCTGGGCTACAAGCGCGTGGTCACGATCGGCGACGATTTCGCCTTCGGCCACGAAGGCATCGCGGGCTTCCAGCGCGCCTTCGAGGACAACGGCGGCAAGGTGGTGCAGAAGCTGTGGTCGCCGCTCAACGTCGCCGACTACGGCACGTACATCTCGCAGATCAAGACCAACGCGGATGCGGTCCTCATCGCCTTCGCCGGCGCGAACGGCCCGCGCTTCATCAAGCAGTACCGCGAATACGGCGTGAAGCTGCCCGTCATCGCCAGCATGACGTCCGTCGACGAGGGCATCCTCAAGAACATGGGCGACGAGGCGCTCGGCGTGGTCTCGAGCGGCTGGTACGCGGCGACGATCGACACGCCCGCCAACAAGGCGTTCGTGCAGGCGGTGAACCGCGACTACAAGGCCGATCCGGGCTACTACACGGTGGGCGCGTACGGCGCGGCACTGATGCTCGAGGAGGCACTCAAGAAGGTGAACGGCAAGATCGAGGACAAGGACGCGTTCATGAAGGCGCTGCGCGGCGTGGTCGTGAACAACGACCCGCGCGGCGTCATCAAGCTCGACGAGTACGGCAATCCCGTCATGAACGACTACATCCGCAAGGTCGAGCGCAAGGACGGCAAGCTCGTGAACGCGGTCATCAAGACGTACCCGGCCGTGAGCCAGTTCTGGACCTACGACCCGAAGCAGTTCCTCGCGCAGCCGGTCTACACGCGCGACTTCCCGCCGGCGAAGAATCTCGAATGACACCCCGGGGACGCACCCCGGGGACGCACCCCCGCGCCGGCAACCGCCCGGTTGC
>DASTGG010000442.1:0-3061 GCA_035719385.1 Usitatibacter sp. | reverse complement strand
CGTTAGCCTCAGGCAGTTGGCGAGCAGGGGATGCGACCCATGTAAGGTCTTGATCAATATACCACGCTGCCGCAGGCCCTCGAACGCGGCCGGCGCGTCGGGCACGCGCACGAGCACGAAGTTCGCGGCCGACGGAAAGCGCGTGACACCCGGCATGCCGTCCAGCGCGGCCTCGAGCCGCGCGCGTTCCTCGACGATGCGCGCGGTCTGGGCATCGAGCACGTCGCGATGCGCGAGCACCAGCTCCGCGGCAGCGGCGGTGAGCACGTTCACGTTGTACGGCATGCGCAGCTTCTCCAGCTCGCGCATCCACGCCGGCGGCCCGATGGCCACGCCGAGCCTGAGGCCCGCCAGGCCGAGCTTGGACACCGTGCGCACCATGACGAGGTTCGGATGGCGGCCCACCTGGTCCAGCAACGAGGCGCCGCCCGAGAACGGGTAGTACGCCTCGTCCACCACCACGAGCCCGGGCGACGAATCGATCGCGCGCAGGATCGCCTCGCGGGGAAACAGGTTGCCCGTCGGGTTGTTGGGATAGGCGATCCAGGTGAGCGCCGGTTCGTGCTCGTGGATCGCGCGCTGCAGCGCCTCCTCGTCGAGCGTGAAGTCGTCGCGCAATGCGACCGATGCGAAGCGCAGGCCCGCGGCGACGGCCGTGGCGCGGTACATCACGAAAGAGGGCTCCAGCGCGAGCGCCACGGCGCGCTTGCGGGCGAGCGCGAGCGAGATGATCTGCAGCAGCTCGTCGGAGCCGTTGCCGAGCATCACGTCGAGCGAATCGGCGATGCCCATCGCCTCGCGCACCCGCTCGTGCAGCCGCGGCGCCGTGGGATCGGGATAGCGGTTCACCGCGACGCGCGCGAGGCGCTCGCCCAGCTCGCGCGCCAGCTCCGGCGGCAACGGATAGGGATTCTCCATCGCGTCCAGCTTCACCAGCCCCTGCGCCGGCCGCACGTGGTACGCCTTGAGGGCGAGGATTTCCCTGCGGACGAGGTCCGCCGGTTCCTTGCTCACGGCCGCTCCTTCAGGCGCCACTCGGCGCTGCAGGCGTGCGCCTCGAGCCCCTCGGCGCGCGCGAGCGTGGCGGCGGCGCGCCCCAGGCGCAGCGCCCCTGCGCGCGAGACCGAGATCACGCTCGAGCGCTTCTGGAAATCGTAGACGCCGAGCGGCGAGGAAAAGCGCGCGGTGCGCGAGGTGGGCAGCACGTGGTTCGGTCCCGCGCAGTAGTCGCCGAGCGATTCGGACGCGTGGTGACCCATGAAGATGGCGCCCGCGTGCCGGATCTTCGGCAGCAGCGCCTCGGGATCCTCCACCGCGAGCTCCAGGTGCTCGGGCGCGATGCGGTTGGCGAGCGCGCACGCCTCGTCGAGGTCGCGCACGCGGATGAGCGCGCCGCGGGAGCGCAGCGACGCCTCGATGATCGCGCGCCGCGGCATCGCCTGCATCTGCCGCGCCATCGAGGCGACCACGCCATCGATGAGCTCAGCGTCGGGCGTGAGCAGGATCGCCTGCGCGATCTCGTCGTGCTCGGCTTGCGAGAAGAGGTCCATCGCCACCCAGTCGGCATGGGCGGACGAGTCGGCGATGACCAGCACCTCGGAAGGGCCGGCCACCATGTCGATGCCGACGTGGCCGAAGACGCGCCGCTTGGCGGCCGCGACGTAGGCATTGCCGGGGCCCACGATCTTGTCCACCGCGGGGATCGTGTGCGTCCCGAAGGCGAGCGCGGCCACGGCCTGCGCGCCGCCCACGCGAAAGATGCGATCCACGCCGGAGAGCGCCGCGGCGGCCAGCACGTGCCCGTTCACCGCGCCGTCGGGCGTGGGCGTCACCATGATGAGCTCCGGGACGCCGGCCACCTTCGCGGCCACCGCATTCATCAGCACGGACGACGGATAAGCCGCCTTGCCGCCCGGAACGTAGAGGCCCGCGCGATCCAGGGGCGTCACCTGCTGGCCGAGCATCGTGCCGTCTTCCTCTCGCAGCCGCCACGAATCCTGCCTCTGGTGCTCGTGGTAATGGCGGATGCGGTCGGCGGCGAACGCGAGCGCCTCGCGCTCGGCGGGGGCCAGCCCGGCGAGCGCCGCGCGCGCCTGCGCGAGCGGCACCTCGAGCTCGTGCGCCCCCTTCGGCGACCAGCGGTCGAAGCGGGCGGTGAATTCGACGAGCGCCGCGTCGCCGCGCCGGCGCACCTCGTCGATGATCTGCGCCGTCGCGCGCTCGACCGATTCGTCCTGGGCGGCCTCGAAAGCGAGCAGCCGCGCGAACTGCGCCTCGAAATCCGGCGCGCCGGAATCCAGACGTCGGAGGTCAGCCATGGCTTGCCTTGCGGAAGGCCTCGATGAGCGGCGCGATCGCGGCGCGCTTGAGCTTCAGCGAGGCGGGATTGACGATGAGGCGGCTGGAGACCTGCATCATCTCCTCGACCACCTTGAGCCGGTTGGCGCGCAGCGTGTTGCCGGTATCGACCAGGTCGACGATCGCGTCGGCCAGCCCCACGAGCGGGGCGAGCTCCATGGAGCCGTAGAGCTTGATCAGGTCCACGTGCACGCCCTTGGCCGCGAAGTGCTCGCGCGCCGAATGGATGTACTTGGTCGCCACGCGCAGCCGGGCGCCCTGCTTCACGGCCGCGGCGTAATCGAAGCCTTCCGGCACCGCCACGCACATGCGGCATTTCGCGATGCCCAGGTCGAGCGGCTGGTAGAGGCCCTGGCCGCCATGCTCGGCGAGCAGGTCGCGCCCGGCCACGCCGAGGTCGGCGGCACCGTACTGCACGTACGTCGGCACGTCGGTGGCGCGAAGGATCACGAGCGCGATGTCCGGCCGGCTCGTCGCGAGGATCAGCTTGCGCGACGCGCGCGGATCCTCGACGGGCACGATGCCGATCCGCGCGAGAAGCGGCAGCGTCTCGTCGAGCAGGCGTCCCTTCGAAAGCGCGATCGTCAGTGCGGACACGGCAGGCCGGTGGGGGGGCAATTTAGGGTCAGACTCCAATTTCAGTCTCCGGACTTCCGATTATTCACCGGCGGCGCCGGAAGTTGGAGTCTGACCCTAAATTACC
>DASTGG010000441.1:0-2844 GCA_035719385.1 Usitatibacter sp. | reverse complement strand
CGCTCGACACCATTCCGCACGACACGCCGTACCTCGCGGCGCCCGCGGAGCACGCCGCGAAGTGGCGTGAACGCCTGCGCGGCTGCGAAGGCCTGCGCGTGGGGCTTGCCTGGTCCGGGAGCCGGACACTGCGCAACGATGCGAACCGCTCGATCGCGCTTGCGCGCCTGGCACCCCTCGCCGCGCCGGGCCGCATGCTGGTGAGCGTGCAGAAGGACATCCGCGAGCCGGATCGCGCCATCATGGCGCAGCTCGGCATCGTGAGCTTCGAGGCCGAGCTCGGCGATTTCCGCGACACCGCGGGCCTCATCGATGCGCTCGACGTCGTCGTGAGCGTGGACACCGCCGCCGCACACCTCGCCGGCGCCATGGGGAAGGCCACGTGGGTCCTGCTGCCCTTCTCCCCCGACTGGCGCTGGCTCCTCGGCCGCGACGACAGCCCGTGGTATCCCACGGCGCGGCTCTTCCGCCAGCCGGCCCGCGGCGACTGGGAAACACCCCTCAATGCGCTGGACGAGGCCCTCCGGAAGCTTTGAGTCGGATCAAACGGCACCAGGGCGGGTGTAACCTATACTGCAAGCCATGAGCCGCCGTACGCGTCCTTTCGCCGCCCTCTTCGCCATCGTCGCGCTGCTGTTCGCGCAAGCGATGGCGGCGGTGCATGCGTGCGACGTGCTGGCGCCGGAGAAGGCGCCCGTGACGGCTTCGGCACCGGCGCAGGCCGGCGACGATTGCTGCGACCACGACACGCCGCCGGCCGATCCGGCCTGCGGCAATCACTGCCAGCAGGGCAACCAGGCGCCCGACCGCGTGCAACCCACGGTCGCGCCGCTGCTCGCGCTGGGCTTCATGATGACGAGCGTGGCGATCGCGCCGGCGCCCGTCGCCTCGCACCCAGCCACCGCCGCGCCCGATCTCGAGCGCGACACGCAACCTCCGATCTCCATCCGGAACTGCTGCTTCCGGATCTGACCTCCCGACCGCGGTCCTGAGTCTCGCGCGCCCCGCCCGCGCGCGTCCCGCTGTCCCGTCGCCGGAGGTTCCATGCATCGAAGTGTCGTCATCGCGGCCGCCGCCGCCCTCGCCGTGGCATCCGTCGCCGCCGCCGCGCAGCCGTCGCCGCTCACGCTCGCCGAGGCGCAGCGCCGCGCGGTCGAGCGCTCGCGCGCGCTGGGCGCGCAGGACGCCGCCATCGCCGCCTCGCGCGAGATGGCCGTGGCCGCCGGCGAGCTGCCCGATCCGGTCCTCAAGCTGCAGCTGCAGAACGTGCCGGTCGAGGGGCCGGACCGCTTCACGCTGAACCGCGACTTCATGACGATGCGCGCGGTGGGCGTCATGCAGGAATGGACGCGGCGCGAGAAGCGCGACCTCAAGCGCGAGCGCTTCGAGCGCGAGGCGCAGAAGGACGAAGCGCAGAAGAGCGTGGACATCGCGAACATCCAGCGCGACACCGCGCTCGCGTGGCTCGACACCTACTACGCGCAGGCCATGGTGGGCGTGATCGCCGAGCAGGCGGCCTCCTCGCAGCTCGAGATCGCGGCGGCCGAGAGCGCCTATCGCGCGGGACGCGTGAACCAGGCCGACGTCATCGCCGCGCACAGCGCGCGCACCGGCCTCGACGACCGTGTCAGCGAGTTCGCGCGAAAGCTTCGCAACGCGAGGACCGCGCTCGCGCGCTGGGTCGGCGCCGGCGCCGACGCGCCGCTCGCCGAGCGCCCCGCGATCGACCGCGTGCACCTGCACCTCGGCGACGGCCTCGAGCACCAGCTCTCGCAGCACCCGGACATCGAGGTGCTGCGGCGCAAGGAAGAGATGGCGCGCACCGAGGCGAGGCTCGCGCAGGCGAACAGGAAGCCGGACTGGAGCGTGGAGGTCATGTACAGCAACCGCGCCTCGCAATTCGGCGACATGGCCTCCATCGGCGTGTCCGTGCCGCTGCAGCTCTTCCAGAAGGACCGCCAGGATCGCGAGGTCGCCGCGAAGCTCGCGGAGGTCGAGAAGATGCGCGCCGAGCGCGAGGAGATGGAGCGCTCGCACGTGGCCGAGGTGCGCAACATGGTGAGCGAATGGCAGAACGGCCTGGAGCGCCTGAAGCGCTACGAGCGTGAGCTCGTGCCGCTCGCACTCGAGCGCACGCGGGCGACGCTCTCCGCCTACCAGGGCGGCAAGGCCGCCTCCGGCGACCTGCTCATGGCGCGCCGCAACGAGATCGAGGTGCGCATGCAGGCCCTGCAGCTCGAGATGGACACCGCGCGCCTCTGGGCGCAGCTCGAATACCTCACGCCGGACGAGCGCGTGCTGCCGGCCTCCCACTTCCACACGTCGAACGCGAAGGTGTCGCCATGAGCGCCCGCAACGCCACCCTCGTCGTCGCCGCGCTCGCAGCCATCGGCGCGATCGGCTTCGGCGGCTACTGGATCGGCATGGACCGCGGCATGAAGATGGCCGCGCCCGCCACGGCGGCGGCTCCCGGCGACGGCTCGCGGAAGGCCGGCGACGTGGATCCCGCCAGCGGCCGCAGGATCCTCTATTGGCACGACCCGATGTATCCCAACCAGCGCTTCGACAAGCCCGGCAAGTCGCCGTACATGGACATGCCGCTGGTCCCCGTCTACGCCGACGCGGGCGGCGACGACTCCGGCGTGCGGATCAGTCCCAGCATGCAGCAGAACCTCGGCGTGCGTGTAGGCGAAGCCACGCGCGGCTCGCTCGCGCCCTCGGTCGAGGCGGTGGGCAGCGTCGCCTACAACGAGCGCGACCTCGCGATGGTGCAGGCACGCGCCAACGGCTTCCTCGAGAAGCTCTACGTGCGCGCGCCGCTGGATCCCGTGCGCAAGGGGCAAC
>DASTGG010000440.1:0-11006 GCA_035719385.1 Usitatibacter sp. | reverse complement strand
TGGATGGGATCCTCATGCATGAAGCGCAGCGTGTCGTGCATCCATCCCATGTTCCACTTCAAGCCGAAGCCCAGGCCGCCAAGATAGGTCGGACGCGACACCATCGGCCAGGCCGTCGATTCCTCGGCGATCGTGCGCGTGTCGGGATAGTCGCGCCCCACGGCGATGTTGAGCTGCTTCAGGAACTCGATCGCCTCGAGATCTTCCTTGCCGCCGTGCACGTTGGGGATCCACTCGCCGTGCTTGCGGCCGTAATCGAGGTACAGCATCGAGGCCACGGCGTCCACGCGGATGCCGTCGATGTGGTAGTGCTCCAGCCAGAAGAGCGCCGACGAGATCAGGAACGCCCGCACCTCGTGGCGCCCGTAGTTGAAGATGTAGCTCTTCCACTCGGGGTGGAAGCCGCGCCGCGGGTCGGCGTGCTCGTAGAGGTGCGTGCCGTCGAAGTTCGCGAGCCCGTGCGCATCCGAGGGGAAGTGCGACGGCACCCAGTCGAGGATCACGCCGATGCCGTGCTGGTGGAGCATGTCCACCAGGTACATGAAGTCCTGCGGCTCGCCGTAGCGCGCGGACGGCGCGAAGTAGCCCGTCGTCTGGTAGCCCCACGACCCGTAGAACGGGTGCTCGGTGACCGGCATGAGCTCCACGTGCGTGAAGCCCAGCCACTTCACGTACTCCGCGAGCGGCACGGCGATCTCGCGATAGGTGGGCAGCCGGTCGTTGGAGTCCCGCCGCCAGGAGCCCAGGTGCATCTCGTAGACGCTCATGGGCGCGGCCATGGCGTTGTGCTCGCCGCGCGTCTGCATCCATTGCCGGTCGCCCCAGCCGTATTCGAGCGTCCATGCGCGCGAGGCGGTCGCCGGCGGCACCTCGTTGTAGAAGGCGAACGGGTCGGCGCGATCTTCCACGTGTCCGTGCGTCGTGCGGATGGCGTACTTGTACGCCATGCCGCGCTTCACGTTCGGCACGTATGCCTCCCACACGCCGGAGCTGTCCCAGCGCGGCTTGAGCACGTCCACGCCGCGCCGCCAGCCGTTCCAGTCGCCGATGATGGAAACGTCGCGCGCGTTCGGCGCCCACACCGCGAACTGCGCGCCGCCGCCGCGCTCCTCGGGCAGCAGGTGGCACCCGAGGCTGCGGTACAGCGTCGAGTGGGTGCCTTCCCTGAAGAGATAGATGTCCTGCTCGGTCAGCATCGCCGTTGCGCCCGAACCCCTTTGAGCGTCAATGGAGGTTCTGCTGGAACTGCCCGAGCATTCCGGGAGTGATGAGGGTGATGCCCTTCTCGGTGACGAAGAAACGCCGCCGGTCCTCGTCGGGATCGTACCCGGCCTTCAGGCCCGGCGGGATGCGGCAACCCTGGTCCACCACGCAGCGCCTCAGCATCGCACCGCGCCCGATCTCGACTTCGGGAAGGATCACGGCCTCCTCGATCTTGCAGAAGCTGTGCACGCGCACGTTCGAGAAGAGGAGCGAGTTGAGGATCATGGAGCCGCTCACGATGCAGCCGCCCGAGACCATCGAGTCCACCGCGCAGCCGCGGCGCTCGTCGAGGTTGAACACGAACTTGGCCGGCGGCAGCTGCTCCTGGTAGGTCCAGATCGGCCACGACTGGTCGTAGAGGTTGAGCGCGGGCGACACGCGCGTGAGCTCGAGGTTCGCTTCCCAGAAGGCGTCGATCGTTCCCACGTCGCGCCAGTACGGTCGGCCTTCGTTCAGCTGCGTGCAGCTGTCCTGCAGGCGATGCGCGAAGATGCGCGCGTCGCTCGCGACCAGGTGCGGGATGAGGTCGTGGCCGAAGTCGTGGCTCGAGTCCTTGCGCACGGCGTCGCCGATGAGCTCGTCGTAGAGGAATTCCGAATTGAACACGTAGATGCCCATGCTGCCGAGGCAGGCGTCGGCGCGCCCGGGCAGCGGCTTCGGCTCGCGCGGCTTCTCGTCGAAGCCCACGACGCGGAACTCGCGGTCCACCGCCATCACGCCGAGCTGGCCCGCCGCCTCGGAGACCGGCACCTCGACGCAGCCCACCGTCATGTCCGCGCCGCGGTCCACGTGCTCGTAGAGCATGCGGCTGTAATCCATCTTGTAGACGTGGTCGCCGGCGAGCACCAGGATCAATCGCGGGTCGTGGCGCTTGAGCAGCTGGATGTTCTGGTAGATCGCGTCCGCGGTGCCCTTGTACCAGTCGCTCGTGTCGCTCTGTTGCGCGGGCAGCAGCTCGATGAACTCGTTGAACCGGCCGTCGAGGAACGCCCAACCGCGCTGCAGGTGGTGGATCAACCCGTGCGACTGGTATTGCGTGGCGATGCCGATGCGGCGGATGCCGGAGTTCAGGCAGTTCGAGAGCGCGAAGTCGATGATGCGGAACTTGCCGCCGAAGGGGACCGCCGGCTTGGCGCGCATCTCGGTCAGGGGCCCCAGGCGCGAGCCACGGCCGCCGGCGAGCACGATCGCGAGCGTCTGGCGCGCGAGCTGCGCCATGGCGGATCGGTCGGGCAGGGGGTACGACGAAGCGTGGCGGCTCGGGGACTTGCCTTGCAGTGCGCTGAGGGGGCCTCCCATCGCGTCCTTCTCCGGGGCAGATTGGCAGTTTTTTCGACCGGGGCGACGTCAAAAGATTTCACATGCCGCCAACAGGCAATGATCTGCCTCCGTGTTCAGGCGCGCCGTAGGACCTGTCCTACTTCCGCGCTCTTTTCGCGGCGCTCGGGTTTCGCGGACGGCAACTCCGCCTTCATGCGGGAAACCTCGATCAGCGAGACCGGGCGTTCCGAACGCCGGAACCAGACGAGCGCCTGGTCGCGGCGGCCGGTGGCCGTCGGCAGCGCGGGGCGCTTCCACGCGGCCGCGGCGGCGAACGCGTCGATCATCGCCGGCGCCTGCTCGCCGCAGGCGACGATGCCCTCGACCGTCGCGAGGACGCCCGGCGCGAGCGCCATGGGATCGGCGGCGACGTAAATGGTGTTTTCCGCGCCGCTCGCGGGCGAGTCGTCGGGCCGCGCGCTCGCGGGCAGCAGCTCGTGCGCCTCGTCCACGATGATCCAGTGCGGGCGCCCCGCGGTCTCGCGCAGCTCGCGCAGCGGCAGCAGGAGCTTCTCCACGAAGCGCGGGCGCTCCGCGGCGCCCACCGCGGCGAGGCAGACGACCGTCTGCACGTCCGGCTTGCCGAGCGCCGTGAGCACCTCGGCGACCGCGGGAGCGTTGCTGCTGCTGCCGAACACCACGGCGGGCTTGAAATCGACGTAGGCGGCGCGCGTGTCGAGGGCGCAGAACTGGTAGCCCGTCCTGCAAAGCCGGTTGAGCAGCGCCGTGGTGAGATCGGCCGTGGCGGCGGGCTCGCCGGTGATGAGCACCGAGCCGTGCGCGGTGGGCAGCAGCACGTCGCGGCCTTCGGTGTCCTTGCCTATGCACAGCACGCGGCGCGGACGCTTCGGCGGCATCCCGGCGAGGTCCGACTCGATGAGGCCGGCGACGACTTCCAGCACGCCGTCGCCGTGTGTTTCCCGCGTCACGTAGTCGGCCGCCGCCTTCAGCGTGTCGATGGCGTTCGCCGTGGCGGCCGAGTATTCGGCCATCTCGAGCAATGCGTGGTCGTTCTCGCCGTCGCCGGCGGCCACCACGTTGCGCGGCGAAAGCCCGAGCTCCGCGAGCGCGTACTTGAGGCCGCTCGCCTTGTTGACGCCCGGCGGCAGGATCATCACGGCGCCCTTGTTGAAGATCACCTGCTGCTCGAGGCCGAGGTTGGCGATCGCCTCGAGCACCGTCGTCTCGTGCGGCCGCACGGTCGCGATGATGGTGTGGCCCACCGACAGCGGGATGCCGCTCGCGTGCAGGGAGTCGATCAGCTCGTCGGGCGGCGGCTCGCCCAGCTCCTTGCGCTCGCCGCTGTCCGGCCGGTAGAGCAGCGCGCCGTTCTCGGCGACGACGCGGTCGAACACCGCGATCTCGGGAAAGATCCCCAGCAGCTCCTCCAGCTCGCGGCCGGTGACCAGCAGCAGCTTGCGGCCGGTCTGCCGCAGGCGCGTGAGGCCGTCCACGACATGGGGCGGAACGACGCCGTCGTGGGCGATGGTGCCGTCGTAATCCAGCGCAATGGCGGTGTATCGCATTGAACCCCTTATCGGTGGCCGGGTCTTCGTACAAACCACGACCGACTGGCCCCTGTGAGCAAGAGCGGCAAGCGCGCGTTCATCGGCATCGACATCGGCGGAACCAAGAGCCTGTTCGCTCTTTTCGACGAAAGCTTCGAGGCGCTCGCCCAGGAGAAGTTTCGGACCCATCCGCAAAAGGGCGGCGTGCGGGAATTCACGCGCAAGTTCGATGCGGCGGTCAGGAAGATGCTCAGGCAGGCCGGCAAGCGCGGGCTGCGGGTGACCGTCGCCGGCGCCGGCTGCGCGGGCGATGTGGACATGAAGACCGGGACGCTGCGGCGCTCGCCGAACCTCGTCTTCCTCGAAGGGTTCGAATTCCACCGCCGCCTCGAGAAGCTGACCGGCGCGAAGTGCTTCGTCGGCCACGACGTGCAGACGGGGCTCTACGGCGAGTACCGGCTCGGCGTGGCGAAGAAGGCGCGGCACGTGATCGGCGTGTGGATCGGCACCGGCGTGGGCGGCGCGCTCATCATCGACGGGCGGCTGCACCTCGGCGCGGCCGGCGCGGCGGGCGACATCGGCAACTACCTGCTGCATTCCGCGGAGCCGTCGCACGAATCGCCGCGCAAGGAAGTGCTCGACAACGTGGCGAGCCGCACCGCGATCGCGGGCGAGGCCGCGACGCTCGCCGCCAAGCGGCACGCGCCGCAGCTGCTCAAGGTCGCCGGCACGGACGTGAACGACATCAAGAGCGGCGACATCGCCGAGGCCATCCGCCGCGGCGACAAGATGATCGAGAAGCTGGTGCGCAGCCGCGCGCGCGTCGTGGGCGCCGCCATCTCCAACATGGTCGACTTCCTCAACCCCGACATGGTCGTGCTGGGCGGCGGGCTGGTGGAGGCGCTGCCATCGATGCTCAAGCGCGAGGTGCGCAAGGCGATCGACGCTCATTGCGCGCCCAAGGCCGCGAAGGCGGTGTCGGTGCGCGTCGCGCAGCTGCACGGCCACGCGGGGACCATCGGCGCGGCCAAGCTCGCGCTCGACATGTTCTCGGACGACCCGCCGATCGACCTGGACGTGCTCTAGGACGCGTCAACCGCGCTCTCCCGCGGCCCGTTGTGGAAATGCCCGGTGCGAGGTAGGCGCACGACGGACAACCACGACAAACCAGACAACCGGGAGAAGACTCCATGCAACTCGATGCCGCATTGCCCATCGTCCGCGCCCTCGCCGACGGCGTGAACCCCGTCACCGGGGAGGCGTACCCCGAGCACAGCCCTTACGCGGAGCCGCGCGCGCTGCGCGCGCTCTATTCGGCCGTCGACCTCATGCAGCGCGAGGTCGAGCGCGAGAAGCGCCGCGAGCGCCTGCCCGCCAACTTCGGCAAGCCGTGGACGCAGGCCGAGGACGAGAACCTCATCGCCGAATTCGACGCGCGCGTGCCGATGCTCGAGATGTCGCGGCGCCACGCGCGCACGCAAAGCTCCATCCGCCTGCGCCTCGAGAAGCTCGGGAAGATAGAACCGTCGCGCGGCGAATAGAAAGGCAAAGCCGGAAACGTGTCTGCGTTTCCGGCTTTTCGCCTCAGTCCTTCTTCAGCTTCAAGGCGGCCGAATTCATGCAATAGCGAAGCCCCGTGGGCTGCGGGCCGTCGGGAAACACGTGCCCCAGGTGCGCATCGCAGCGCGAGCACAGGACCTCGGTGCGCCGCATGAACCAGCCGCGGTCATCCTTCTCGGTGACCGCCTCGGGCGCGATGGGCTGCCAGAAGCTGGGCCAGCCCGTGCCCGATTCGAACTTCGTCTCGGAGCGGAACAGCGGCTGCCCGCAGCACACGCATGCGTACGTGCCCGCGTCGTGACAGTCCCAGTACTCGCCCGTGAACGCGCGCTCCGTGCCGTGCTTGCGCGTGACGTCGAACTGCTGCGGCGTGAGCTGCTGTCGCCATTCGGCGTCCGACTTGACGACTTTTTCCATGCGGGTGCTCCTCGATGTCGCCACGGCCGCCGCGCTGCGGCAAGAGGCCGGGACCCAATTCCATTCTAGTCGGTTATCCTTCCCGAACCTTGCAAGCATCCACCGCGAAGAAGAAGCGCAAGCTGGGCTGGCGCGACCTCGCCGACAAGCGCGTGTCGCTCATGATGGCCCTCGGTTTCTCCGCCGGGTTGCCGTTCCTGCTCGTGCTCGGCACGCTCGCCGTGAGGCTGCGCGAGGCGGGCGTGCCCGTCACGACGATCGGCCTCTTCAGCTGGCTCGCGCTCGCCTACAGCCTCAAGTTCGTCTGGTCGCCGTTCATCGACGCGTTCGACGTGCCGCTGCTGGCGCGCCTCGTGGGAAGGCGGCGCGCGTGGATGATCGCCTGCCAGGCGATCGTCGCCGTGGCCCTGGTCGGCTCGGGGCTGAGCGACCCGGCGACCGGCCTCGTCTGGACCGCCGCGTTCACGGCGCTCGCGGCGTTCGGCTCGGCCACGCAGGATGTCGTCGTGGACGGCTGGCGCATCGACGCGGCGCCCACCGAGATGCAGGGCATCATGGCGGCCGCATACCAGCTCGGGTATCGCATCGCGCTGCTCGCCGCGGGGGCGGGCGCGCTCTACGTGGCCGATTTCGTCGATTGGCGCGCCGCCTACTTCTCGATGGCGGCGCTCATGGGCGTGGGCGTCGTCGCGAGCCTGCTCTCGCCGGTGGTCGATCGCCCTCCCGACCCGGCCGTGGCGCCGAAGCGCGCGCATTTCGATTTCACGCAGGCGGTGAAGGCGCCGCTCATGGACCTTTACGCGCGCAAGGGCGGCGCGCTCATCCCCATCCTCTTCCTCGTCGCGTTCTACCGCCTTTCGGATTTCCTCGCCGGCGTCATGTCGAACCCGTTGTACGTGGACCTGGGTTTCTCCAAGGCGCAGATCGCCAGCGTGGCCAAGATCTACGGCGTGTGGGTGGGCATCATCGGCGCCTTCGTGGGCGGCTGGCTGGTCGCGAAGGCGGGGCTGTACCGCACCATGCTGCTGGGCGCCATGGGGCAGGCGATCTCCCACGGGCTCTTCGCATGGCTCGCGACGCAGGGAGCGAGCATCGAGGCCCTCGTGATCGCCATCAGCGCCGACAACTTCGCGCAGAGCTTCGCCGGCACCGTGCTCATCGCGTACATGTCGAGCCTCACCGGGGCCGGCTTCTCGGCCACGCAGTACGCGCTGCTGAGCTCCCTCTACGCGCTGCCCGGCAAGGTGGTCGCGGGTGTTTCCGGGTTCGTCGTGGCGGCGCTGGGCTATCCGCCGTTCTTCGCCATGACCGCGGCGATCGCCTTCCCGGTGCTGCTGCTATGCATGCTCGTTTCCCGCCTGCCCGGCGGCGGGCTGGAAACGAGAAAAGCCGAAACGCAAGGCTAGTTTCCGCTCTTGCCTTCAGTCCGGCGGAAGCGAAAGACGCCGAGGCTGCCGAAGAGGTTCGGCAGGAAGCGCACCGTGCGCCCCTCGTGGATCACGCGCTCGTCGAGGATCTGCGCGCCGATCCTGGTGCAAAGGTCCTTGAAGTCCTTCACCGTGCACAGGTGGATGTTCGGCGTGTCGTACCAGCTGTGCGGCAGCGTCTTCGAGACCGGCATGTAGCCCTGGAGCACGTCGAGGCGGTGGCGCCAGAAGCCGAAGTTGGGGAACGTGACGATGCCCTCGCGGCCCACGCGCAGCATCTCGCGCAACACGCCCTCGACGTTGCGCATCGCCTGCAGCGTCTGCGACAGGATCACGAAGTCGAACGCGCCGTCCTCGAAGATCGAGAGGCCTTCCTCGAGGTCGCGCTGGATCACGTTCACGCCGTGCTTCACGCTGGCGAGCACGTTCACGTCGTCGATCTCCACGCCGTAGCCCTTCACGCCGTGCGTCGCGGCGAGCCCCGCGAGCAGCACGCCGTCGCCGCAGCCGAGGTCCAGCACGCGCGAGCCGGGCGCGATCCACGAGGCGATGAGCTGGAAGTCGAAGCGTTGCATTACGCGTCGCCTCCCTCTCCGGTATAGCCGCGCATCTCCTCCAGCACCGTGGCGCTCGTGGCGAGCGGCCGGCGCCGCGGCTCGGCCCCGATCTCGGCGGCGATGTTGTCCACGTACGCGGCGACGAGCTCGTGGTAGTGGCGATCGTCGAGCAGGAACGCGTCGTGCCCATGCGGCGCGTCGATCTCGGCGTACGTGACCGGCTTGCGGGAGGCGACCAGCGCCTTCACGATCTCGCGCGAGCGCTCGGGCGGGAAGCGCCAGTCGCTCTGGAACGAGGCCACGAAGAAGCCCGCCTTCGCGGCCGACAGCGCGCGCGCGAGGTCGCCGCCCGTTTCCTTCGCCGGGTCGAAGTAATCGAGGGCCTTCGTCATCAACAGGTAGGTATTCGCGTCGAAGACCTGCGCGAACTTGTCGCCCTGGTAGCGCAGGTACGACTCGATCTCGAACTCCACCTCGTAGTTGAAGCCGTACTCGTCGCGCTTGAGCACGCGCCCGAACTTCTCCATGAGCAGGTCCTCGGAGAGGTACGTGATGTGGCCCAGCATTCGCGCGAGCTTGAGGCCGCGCGCCGGGATCACGTTGTGCGCGTAGAAGTTGCCGCCGTGGAAGTTGGGATCGGAGACGATCGCCTGGCGCGCCACGTCGTTGAACGCGATGTTCTGCGTGGACAGGCGCGAGGCCGCCGCGATGACGAGCGCGTGCCGGATGCGGTCGGGAAACGACAGCGTCCACTGCATCGCCTGCATGCCGCCCAGCGATCCGCCCATCGCCGCGGCGAGCGTGCGGATGCCGAGGCGGTCCATGAGGCGCGCCTGCGAGGCCACCCAGTCCTCCACCGTCACGAGCGGGAAGCTCGCGCCGTAGGGCTGGCCGGTGGCCCGGTC
This sequence comes from Usitatibacter sp., assembly GCA_035719385.1. Lineage (GTDB taxonomy): Bacteria > Pseudomonadota > Gammaproteobacteria > Burkholderiales > Usitatibacteraceae > Usitatibacter. The sequence goes on along the minus strand of DASTGG010000440.1, from coordinate 2,049 downwards.
GATCGACGCGGGCCCGGTCGAGCCGTGGCAGCCGCCGATGTTGTTCACGCCGATCACGAAGAACCGGTCGGTATCGACGGGCTTGCCGGGCCCGATCATGTTGTCCCACCACCCGAGGCGCTTCGGCTCGCCGGCGTGGTAGCCCGCCACGTGATGGTTGCCCGACAGCGCGTGGCACACGAGGACCGCGTTCGAGCGGTCGGCATTGAGCTCGCCGTACGTCTCGTACACGAGCTCGTACGAGGCGAGCGTCTTGCCCGCCTTGAGGATGAGGGGCTCGAGGAAGCCGGCGCGTTGCGGCGTCGCGGCGCCCACCGAGCGAGGATTCGATTCGCCCATGAAAAAACCCGAGGCTTCAGGGAGCGTCGGGTCTGGTGCACCGCCACTCGCTTTAGCCGTATTTGTTTCGCGCCCGCAAGCTGAGCTCAAATCGGCGCGTGATGGGGCAAATTCTATGCCTTTCGTGCGAGGCCGACAACCGCGTGACGAAAAGTGATTTCCGGTTGCGTCCGCGGCGGCGAGGGATAGCATGGAGCCGTCCCGGGGACAGGAGGCCGCCATGACCAGACGCATCTTCATCGCATTCGTGCTCCTCGCCGCCACGGCCTGGGCCCACGCGGCGCAGGCGCGCCACTACGCGATCCTTTCCCTCGTCGGCGACCGGCTGCTGGTCGTCACGAGGGAAATGTCCACCGGCAGCCGGCTCGACCGCAACACGCGCGAGTACGTGCGCATGCCCGACAATTCGCTCGACCGCTCGATGGTCGTCGCGATCGACGAGGCGATCCGCCGCGCGCAGCCGGGCGCCGCCACCACGCTGCTCGCCCCGAAGGATCCGTCGCTCTTCGCCGCGGCGGACCGCCGCATCGAAGGCTCCGGCAGCCTCGCGGAGATCCTGGACGCGGTTCGCCCGATGGTCGCCGGAACCGACGCCACGCACCTGGTGCTCGTCACGCGCCAGCGCCATGCCGCGATGCTGCGGCTGCGCGACGGCATGGTGGGCAGCGGATTCCTCGAGGGCCTCGGGTTCTACGTCGACCACGGCACGTTCGCCCGCAGCGTGGACACGAACGAGGCCGAGCGCGGCTTCATCGCCCCGTTCACCTACGTGACGGTATCGCTCGTCGATCTCGCGAACGGCCGCGTCCTGTCCGAAGAGCGCGTGGTCGGCTCGGCGGCGTACACCACGCCGAGCTACAACATCGGCAACGCGTGGCTCGCGCTCACGCCGCAGCAGAAGGCGGAGCGCCTGGGCGAGGTGATGAAGTCCGAGAGCGCGCGCGTGATCCCGCTGCTGCTGGCAAGGTCCTGATCAAGCGTCGGCGCGCTCGCGCTTTACCTCGCAGCGTCGAAGTCGCATCATCGATCGCGCGGGGGCGCAAACGGGAGGAAGCCATGCTTCGCTGCCGCGCTGCTGCGTTGGCCTTGATCCTCGTCATCTCCGGCGCCGCGCTCGCCGCGGCACCTTCGAACTGCGCGCCCGATGGCGTCCAGTCGAGCGGGTCCATCTACCGCATCTGCATGCCCGCCGGCGGCAGCTACAACGGCATGCTCGTTCTCTGGGCGCACGGCTTCCAGGACGCGGGCACGCCGGTGGGCATCCCCGAGGACCAGCTTTGCGCCAACGGCATCTGCCTCGACGAGCTCATCAACTCGCTGGGTTTTGCGTTCGCCACCAACAGCTATTCCAGGACCGGGATGGCGATCCTGCAGGGCAAGCAGGACCTGCTGGAGCTCGTCGGCACCTTCACGGCGCTCCACGGGCCGCCCTCGAAGGTGTACATCGTCGGCGCATCGGAAGGCGGCATCATCACCGCCCTGTCCGTCGAGCAATATCCCGCCGTGTACGACGCCGGCGTGGCGGCGTGCGGCCCGGTCGGCGACTTTCCGGCGCAGATCGCCTATTTCGGCGATGCGCGCGCGACGTTCCAGTATTTCTTCCCCAATGTGATCCCGGGACCGCCGTTCGATCCGGCCCCCGCGCTGGTGGCGGCCTGGAACGACTACTACGACCTCATCGTGAAGCCGGTCATCACGCATCCGCTCAAC
>DASTGG010000439.1:0-25721 GCA_035719385.1 Usitatibacter sp. | reverse complement strand
GAGATGCGGGAGCTGCCGCGGCTGCTGGGGCTGTGACGGGCAGCACGCCCGCGTCGGCCAGGATCGCGCGGCCGATCTCGAAGCGGTCGTCGGGGCGGCTCGCGGCGCCCGGCGCGTAGTTCATCGCGAAGACGCCCACCGGGCGGCCCTTCTTCTCCACCCAGCCGATCCACCACGCCACGGGCTGCTTGCCGCCGGAAGTGCCGGTGCGCGCGTAGAGCGTGTAGTCGCGCGTCCTTTCGACGACCAGCGCCTGGCGCACGAGGCGCTGCGCGCGCTGCGTCATCGGCAGCCGCCCCTCGGCGAGCTGGTAGAGCAGCTCGACCTGCTCGCGCGCGCTGATCCGCAGCCCGCCCTGGAGCCAGAACTGGTCCACACCCGGCGACATGTCGCGGTTGCCGTAGTCCAGGCGATCGAGCCATTCGCGCAGGACCGGCTTGCCGGTGCGGCGCGCGACCTCCTGGAACATCCAGGCGACGCCATCGCGCATGCCGGTGGCGAGCGTCTGGTCCCGCTCCCACGCGGGCAGCAGCTTCGGCTTGCCGTCCCAACGGAAGACCGCGTTCTCGTCGGCGATGGAGCCCACCTCGAGGCCGACCAGCGCGTTGGCGATCTCGAACGTCGCGGCGGGAAGGAAGCGCTGCTTCGCGCGCGAGGTGTCGAGCACCGTGTAGCGGTTCTGCAGCGGCTGGAGCAGCACGAAGGTGCCGCGCGCACCCCTCGCGTCGAAATGCCGCTGCCACGACGGCTCGATCGTGGTATCGGCCGCGGCGCCGCCGGCGGCGAAGAGCAGCATGAGCGAGCTGGTGAGGCGATCCATGGCGCGCGAGTCCTTTCCCGACACGACTAGCGTGCGCGGCGATTCTGGCAAAATTCGGGCGAATCGGCGTTCAATTCCGGCATGAAACTCGTCACGTGGAATATACAGTGGGGTTGCGGCGTCGATGGTCGCGTCGACCTGCGGCGAATCGTCGCAACCGCGCGGCGCCTCGCCGATTTCGACGTGCTGTGCGTGCAGGAAGTGGCGGACAACTTTCCCGCCCTGGACGGCAACGACGACCGCGACCAGTTCGCCGAGCTGTCCGCCCTGCTCCCGGGATACCGCAGGGTCGAGGTCTACGGCGTGGATGCGCCCGGTGAAGGCGGCCGGCGCCGCCGGTTCGGCAACGTGCTGTTCACCCGCTACTCGGTGCTCGCCGTGCGCCGCCATGCGCTGCCCTGGCCGGCCGACGCGGGCCGCGAAAGCATGCCGCGGGCGGCCGTGGAGGCCACGCTGCAGGCTCCCATGGGCGCCCTCCGCGTCACGACGACGCACCTCGAGTACTACTCGGAGGTCCAGCGCCGCGCCCAGGCGCGGTACCTGCGCCACCTGCAGGACGAGGCCTGCCAGCGGGCCCTGAATCCTCCCTTCCCGACGGCCGAGGGCGGGCCCTTCGATGCCGTGCCGCACACCACGAGCTCGATCCTCGCCGGCGACTTCAACTTTCCCCTCGACCACCCCGCCTACGGCGACATCCAGGCGCCGCTCGCGGCGGGCGGGCCGCCCTACCGCGACGCGTGGGTCGTCGCCCACGGAAACCGGCCGCACCCGCCCACGTTCTGCGTGCACGCGACCAAGTACTCGAAGACCCCGTACTGCTGCGATTTCGCGTTCGTGAGCGAGGACCTGGCCCAGCGCGTGCGGGACGTGCAGGTGGACACGCAGACGCCGGACTCGGACCACCAGCCGGTGCTGCTCGAGCTGGACGACCGCTGACCATGCGATCGCTCGGGCTCGGCGAGCCGCTGTACGCCTACGTGGCCGCGCATGCCGCGCGCGAGCACCCGGTCCTGGCCGAGCTCCGGGAAGCCACCCGCGGCATGCGCCATGCCGGCATGCAGATCGGGCCCGACCAGGGCGCCTTCATGGCGCTGCTCGTGACGCTGCTGGGGGCGCGGCGCACGCTCGAGATCGGCGTCTTCACCGGCTACAGCGCGCTCGCCGTCGCGCTGGCGTTGCCCGCCGACGGGCGCATCGTCGCCTGCGACGTGAGCGAGGAATGGACGGCGATGGCGCGGCGGCACTGGGAGAAGGCCGGCGTGGCGCACAAGATCGACCTGCGCCTCGCGCCCGCGCTGCAGACGCTCGACGGGCTGCTCGCGGCGGGCGAGGCGCAGTCCTTCGACTTCGCCTTCATCGACGCGGACAAGGCGAGCTACGGCGCGTACTACGAGCGCTGCCTGGCGCTCGTGCGGCGCGGCGGGCTCGTCGCCGTCGACAACACGCTCTGGAGCGGCAAGGTGGCCGACCCGGGCGTCCACGATGCGGACACCGAGGCGATCCGCGCGCTGAACGACGCGGTGCATCGTGACGCGCGCGTTGACATGGCGCTGCTCACCGTGGGAGACGGCCTGACGCTCGCGATGAAGCGCTGACCGGCGCTAACCCGCGCCGCTGCCGTAATCCTCGGACACGATGCCGTCGCGGCGCCGCCCGGCATCGACGAACGCCCGGCCATCGACCGGCCGCGCGATGCCCTCGAGCGGCAGCGTCACGACGAATTCCGAGCCCGCGTGACGGCCGGCGCTGTGCGCCTCGATCCCGCCGCCGTGCATCTCGACCAGCGCGCGGGCGAGCGCGAGCCCGAGCCCCAGTCCCGCGTTGGGGCGCGTATGCGCGGACTCGCCCTGGCTGAACGGCTCGAAGAGCTGCTGCAGCAGCTCGCCGTCGATGCCGATGCCGGTGTCGATCACCCGCAGCCGCGCCTGCGCCGGCTCGCGCTCGACCCGCACCTCGATGCGCCCGCCGCGCTCGGTGAACTTCACGGCGTTGTTCAGCAGGTTGCTCAGCACCTGCCCGAGCCGCGTGCGGTCGCCGAACACCGGCACTTTCTCCGGTGGCACCTCGATCCGCAGCTCCAGGCCGGCGTTCTCGATCGCGCGGCGGTGGTCCTCGACGCAGTCGCGCACGAGCTGCGCGAGGTCCAGTCCCTCGCGCTGCAGCCGCAGCTTCCCGCGCGAGATGCGCGTCACGTCCAGCAGGTCGTCGATCATGCGCGTGAGGTGCTTCATCTGCCGCTCGATCACGGCCCGCGCCTTCGCGGCCTGCGCCGGCTGCACCCCGGGGTGGCCGAGCATGAAGATGCTGTTCGAGATGGCCGCGAGCGGGTTGCGCAGCTCGTGGGCGAGCAGGCCGAGGAATTCGTTCTTGCGCTCGTCGGCGTGCGTGAGCTCGCCGGCCTGGCGGCGCAGCCGGTCGTTGCTCTCGGCGATCTGCTCCTGCTGCGACTGCAGCTCCTCGTTCTGCGCCTGCAGCTGCTCGCCCTGCGCCTGGATCTCCTCCACCTGCGCCTGGATCTCCTCGTTCTGCGCCTGGATCTCCTCGAGGAGCTGGCGCATCCGCTCGTGCGCGCGCGCGTTGGCGAGCCCGATGGCCACCTGCGAGGCGGCGCCCTGCAGGAAATCGCGCGCATCGTCGTCCGGCGCCCGCGCGAGCGCGAGCGCCACGATGGCGAGCGGCTCGTCCTGGAACACCACGGGGATCACCGCGATCGCGGCGGGCTCGCCGTGGCCGCCGGACAGCCGCAGCGCCGCATCGGCGGGCACCGGCTGCACCAGCGCCATGCGCCGCTCGCGCGCGACGCGCGCGGGCAGGCCCTGCTCGTCGAAGCGCCGGGCGTCCTCTTCGCTCACCTGGTGCGCGGCGAGCGTGCGCCGCGCATCGCCCTCCACGGCGTAGAACACGCCCGCGCGCGCCGCGCTGCCGTCCAGCAGCGCCACCAGCGCCGACTGCGCGATCGCCTCGGCACGCAGGCTCGAGGCGGTCGCCGCGGCGACGCGCGCGTCCCCCCGCAGCCGCGCCTCGCGGCGGTCGAGCGCGACGGCGGCGCTGCCGAAGGCATGCGCGATGCGCGCGAGCTCGCTTCGCGGATTGGGCCGGTCACCGCGCGCCGCCACGACCTCGGGCGACCATTCCAGCGCCGGCTTCCAGTCGCCGGCCTGCATCGCGCGCGCGATGCGGACCAGCTCGGCCGTGGGGCGCTGGATCGCGCGGAACGTGTAGAAGCCGACGAAGAGCAGGATGCCGAGCACCAGCGCGAACGCGAGTGCGAGCGCCCGCGCGACGCCCGTGCGCTCCCGCTCCAGCGCCTCGACGCCCTCCTGCAGCTTGCGATCCTGCGCCGCATCGAACTGCCGCACGCCGGCGAGCGCCCGCTCGCGCGCGCTGCTCAGCTGCCGCTCCACCGCGGCGGCGTCTTCGCCTTCCACGCCGTCCAGCAGGCCCGCGGAGAAGTCGAGATAGCCCTCGACGGGCGGCGCGAGCGCCTCGATTTCGCGCGCCTCGCCGCTCGCGCGCGCGAGCTGGCCCAGCCGGCGCAGCGCCTCCCGCGCCGCCTGGACGCTCGCCATGGCGGCGGTACGCGTCTGTTCGCCGGGATTGAGCATGTAGGTGCGCACCCCGATACCCACGTACAGGATCGCGCTCTCCAGTCGCGTCGCCGCATCGGAGAGCGGGATCTGCCACGTGGTGAATTCCTGCTCGGCGCGCGCGCTGCGCTCCTGCGTGACGAACACGAAGGCGCCCAGCACGGCCATGACGAGGCAGACCAACGCGAACGCCGCGCCCAGGCGCCATGCGACGGGAAAGTCGTGCCGCGTCCTCATGCCAGGGCCTCTTCCCGGCGCGCCGCGCCGAAGACGCGCAGCCGTGGCGCGATGGGCTGGAGCGTGTCCTCGACCGCCGGTGAAGGCCATTCCGCCTCGCCCAGGACGAGCACGCCGCCCGCGGCGAGCGCGCGGCGCAGCTGGCCGAGCGCCTTTTCGTGCATGTCGCGCTGCAGGTAGATCACGAGGTTGCGGCAGGCGACGAGGTCGAACGAGCGCTCGCGCGGCGGCAATGGCCCGAGCAGGTCGTGGCGGCAGACTTCGATGCGGGAGCGCAGCGCCTCGCGCACCCGCCAGCGGCGTCCATCGGGATCGCGCGTGAGGAAGCGATCGCGCAATTCGGCGGGCAGCTCGACGAGCGCCTCGTCGAGGTACGCGCCCTCGGCGGCGGCTTGCAGCGCCGCGGGGTCGATGTCGGTGGCGAGGACGCGGCCCTCGATGCCGCCCTCTTCCAGCAGCATGGCGAGCGTGAACGCCTCCTCGCCGCGCCCGCATCCCGCGCTCCAGAGGCGCAGGCCCCGCGGCGCGCGCCGCGCCGCAAGCTCGGGAAGGAGCCTCGAGCGCAGCAGGTCGAAGACGGGTGCGTTGCGATAGAAGCGGCTCACCTTGATCGTGAGGCGCTCGACCAGCCGCCGCGATTCATCGGGGTCGCCTTCCAGCCGCTGCGCATACTGCTCGAGCGTGGTGAGCCCGAGGACCACCATGCGGTTGTGCACCCGGCGGCGCATCGTGGCTTCGCGATAGCGCGAGAAGTCCAGCCCGGTCATGCCGCGCACGCGGCCCAGGATGTCGCGGAGCAGGCGCTCTTGCGTGTCCGTTTCCATCATCCCAGGAGATAGGCGGCCGCCAGCACGGCGAGCACCAGCACGATGCCGGCGAGGATGCGGTTCTGGCGTTGCTGCGCCGCCTCGATGCGCGCCAACGCGATTTCCACGCGCCGCCCGCTATCGTCGGACAGCGCGTGGTGCACGAGCCGCGGCAGCTGCGGCAGCGTGCGCGCCCAGGACGGCGCCTCGTCGCGAAGCTGGCGCATGAACGCGCGCAACCCGATCTGCTCGTTCATCCACCGCTCGAGGATCGGCTGGGCGGTGCGCCGCAAGTCGAGGTCCGGGTCGAGCTGGCGGCCGAGCCCCTCGACCTGCAGCAGCGTCTTCTGCAGCAGCACGAGCTGCGGCTGGATCTCCATGCGGAAGCGGCGCGACACCTCGAACAGGCGCAGCAGCAGCTTGCCGAAGTAGATCTCCTTGAGCGGCTTGTCGAAGATCGGCTCGCACACCGAGCGGATCGCGCCCTCGAACTCGTCGACCCGCGTGGTGGGCGGCACCCAGCCCGCGTCCAGGTGCGCCACGGCGACGCGGTGGTAGTCGCGGTGGAAGAACGCCATGAAGTTCGTCGCGAGGTAGCTCTTGTCCGCGTCCGAGAGCGTGCCCATGATCCCGAAGTCCACGCCGCAATAGCGCCCGTCGCGCGCGACGAAGATGTTGCCCGGGTGCATGTCGGCGTGGAAGAAGCCGTCGCGGAAGACCTGCGTGAAGAAGATCTCCACGCCGTCCCTCGCGAGCCGCGGGATGTCGATCTTCGCCTCGCGCAGCCGCTCCACGGCGTTCACCGGGATGCCGTCGATGCGCTGCATCACCATCACGTCGCGGTTGCACCAGTCCCAGTACACCTCGGGCACCACGAGCAGCCGCGCGTCGATGAAGTTGCGCCGCAGCTGGCTCGCGTTGGCGGCCTCGCGCATGAGGTCGAGCTCGTCGCCGATCGTGTGCTCGAACTCCACCACCACCTCCACCGGCCGCAGCCGCCGGCCGATGCTGGTGCGCGCGACGATGCTCGCGAAGGCGTAGAGCAGCCCCACATCGTTCTCGATGATCGAGGTGATGCCGGGCCGCAGGATCTTCACGGCCACCTCGCGCCCGTCGGGCAGCGTGGCGAAGTGCACCTGCGCGACCGAGGCGCTCGCCACCGGAATGCGGTCGAACGACTTGAAGACCTCGGCGTGCGGGCGGCCGTACGCGCGGTCGAGCGTGGCGGCGACCTGCTCCCACGGGAACGGCGGCACGTTGTCCTGCAGCTTCGACAGCTCGGTGGTGATGTCCTCGGGAACGAGGTCCGGCCGCACGGACAGCAGCTGGCCGAACTTCACGAAGATGGGGCCCAGCGATTCCAGCGCGAGGCGCAGCCGCTCGCCGCGCGGGCGCGAGCGGTCGACCCACGCATAGCCGATGCGGAACGGCAGGCGAAGGAGCGCGCCGCCGCGGCGTGGCACGAACTCGTCCAGGCCGTACCGGCCGATCGTGTCGACGATGCGGAGGAAGCGAAGCGCGGGCACGGGCATGAACCGCAATTCTACCGTCGGGCCCGTTACCCCTGTAATTTGACCCGGGGGGCGGCGCTGCTAATCTCGTTTCCCCGCGCCGCAGGGGCGCAGGCGACGACAAGGCATCGATGTCCTACCAGGCCGACCGCCCGTTCACGCTGTACTTCGTGCGCCATGGCGTCACGGAGCCGAACTTCCGCGGCTACCGCTGCGGCGGCGACCTCGACCTGCCGCTCATGGACATCGGCTGCGACCAGGCCTATCTCCTCGCCAAGCAGATCGAGCGCCTGAACCTGCGCATCGGCGTAATCGTGACCGGATCGCTCATCCGCACGCGCCAGACCGCCTCCATCATCAGCGGCGTCCTGGGCAACATCCCGGTGGAAGTCGACCCGCTGCTCAACGAGCGCCGCCTGGGGCAGTGGAACAATCGTCCCATCGCCGACACCGAGGAGATGCTCGCGGCGAAGGCCACGCCGCCGGGCGGCGAGTCCGAGGAGGAATTCCACCGCCGCGTGGCCGCCGCCCTCGAGAACCTGCGTCCCCACCTCGATCGCATTCCGCTCATCGTGAGCAGCAAGGGCGTGGGCCGCGTGATGAACGACCTGCTCGGCGGCCAGGGCCGCATGCAGGTGGGCAACGGCGAGGTCGTGGAGTTCTTCGTCGCGCCCAACGCGGACGCGACGTCGCTGCGCGTGCGCCGCCCGACGCAGATCTAGGCGTTCGACGCCACGGCGAGGCGCGGCCGCTCGCGCGGCTTGCGCTCCGGCACCGGCTCCTCGCGCAGCTGCGCGTGCATGACGGTCCATTCGGGCGCGTCGATCCGCCCCATGAGCCACTCGTGGATGAACCAGTTCTGGTTGCGGTCCGAGAGCACCGGCGTGTGCCCCGTGTCCGGCACGTGCATCACGTTCACGCGATGGCTCTCGCGCATGCGCCGGATCGTCGCCGGCAGCAGCGCGTCCGAGATCATGCCGTGGATGAGCAGGATCGGGCAGCGCACGCGCTTCCACAGGTGCCATTGGTCGAGGCTGTGCTGCGCGTCGAGGCGGAAGGCCTGCAGCGCGCGCACGTCGTGCCGGTAGACGCGCCCACCCTCCTCGTCGGACCACTTCGTCTGGTGGAAGGTCACGTTGAAGCGGATGTCGTCGGTGATGGGGCCGTCGTTCTTCTGCGAGGCGCCGATCTTGCGCAGCAGGTCCGCCGGATCGCGGAACACGTAGTGGCGCGCGAGCGTCTCCGAGCGGCGCTTGCGGCGCGCCTTCGGCATGAAGGGGCCGATGTCGTTGAGGATCAGCGCGCGCACCATCTTCGGGTGCCGCGCCGCGAGCTCGATGGCGGCGCTCCCGCCCATGGACGAGCCGAGCACCGTGACGGGCCCGCACCCCAGGTGCTCGATCATCTGGCGCAGCTGCTCGACGTAGGTGCCGAGCGAATAGTCGCCCTGGTCGGCCATCCAGCCGGAACGCCCGCGCCCCACCCAGTCCATGCACACGACGTGGAAGTGGCGCTGCAGGTCCGCGGCGAGGTAGTTGAACCGCATCGCCGTGTTGGCGACGCCGCCGCAGCACAGCACCGTCGGGTCGTCCCGGTCGCCCCACTCGGTATAGGCGACCTTCACGGCATAGTCGCGCCGGAAGCGCGGCGAGCACGTCTGCAGGCGCGCCGGGTGGTGGTAGTCGAAGTGGCGCAGGTCGAACTGGTGGTCGAAGCGCTCGATGATGCGCTTGGCCATGGCCATGTACTCGTCCCACGTCTCGAGCTTGCGGCGGCGTCCCGGGATCGGCGGTTCCCAGTCGGGATGGTGGCGGCGGCGCCGCGATTCGCTGCCCTGCGATCGGTTCATGCGCATTCCTCCGGCGCCGTCGTGCCGGCGCTCGCCTTGTCGTTCATCGCGGATCCCCGTCCCTCTCTCCCCAAGCCGGGCGCGACCTACGCTAGCACATTCGCCGGGCCGTGGCATATGGAAAAAAACCACAAGGGGACAGATACTTACAGCTGAAACTTTCAGCAACTCCGCAAGGGCGCCGTGGTACCATCGTCCGGACAAGGGGGAGGGGCGGCTCAGGGATGGGCACCATACGCGTTCGATTCATTCTGGTTGCGCTGGCGGTGAGCTTTTTCGCCGTCGGCATGGCCGCATTCCTCAATTACTTCAAGTACAAGAGCACCATCAGCAACATCGTGAAGTCGCGCGTGCTGGTGGTGGGCCGCAACATCGAGAACAGCGTGCAGGCCTCGCTCGCCATCGGCATGCAGTTCGGCGAGCTCGCGCAGCTTTCCCAGCTCATGCAGCGCGAGAAGTCGAGCGACCGCCTGGTGCGCGGCATCGACGTCTTCGACACCAGCGGCCAGGTGATCTACAGCACCGACCATGCGCGCCTCGGGCAGAAGGTGCCGGCGCCGTGGATCGGCTCGGCGGAGCGCTCGAAGAGCACCGAGTGGAGCAGCGACGAGAGCGATGAATACGTCGCGGGCATCTCCCTCAAGAACGCGTTCGACCTCACCGTGGGCTACCTCGCGCTGCGCTATTCGCGCGACGAGGTGGACCATGCCGCGGCCGCGGCCGGCCGGGAGATCCTGCTCGCGGCGCTCGGATCCTTCGCCGGCATCGCGATCGTGGCGCCGCTCGCGCTGATCGTGGTCATCCGCCGGTTCGAGCGCGACCTGCGCACGCTCGAAGCGGCCGCGACCCACCTCGAGGACCGCGTGCCACAGCCGCCGCCCGGCGGCTCGGCGTTCGACACCTCGATCGGCCACCTGCGCGCATCGCTGCGAGATGCGAACAAGGCGCTGGACGACCTGCGTGCCAGGCTCGACTCGGCGGCGTAGCGGCACGGCCATGCTCGAGAAGAACTACCTCTGGCGGATCTACTGGCGGCTGGCCGGCGTCATCATGGTCTGCGTGGTGATCGCGCTCGCGGTGGTTTCCTACTTCTCGCACCGGGTCTTCGACCGCGAGCTCGTGCCCGAGACGCAGCACAAGGCGGCCACCGTCGCCAACTCGGTGCGGGCGCTGATGCTCAAGGCCGTGGGCTACGGGGTGCCCTTCGCCGAGCTGTACGGCGTCGAGCAGACCTTCGGCGAGGTGTTCGAGGAGAACCCCGAGTTCAACTACGCCGCGGTCACCGACCTCGACGGGCAGCTGCTCTTCCACCGCGGCAAGGAGCCGCAGGGCGCGCGCGAATATTTCCGCTCGCCGGTCGTGCTCGCCGTGGGGCTCGATCCTTCCGCCACGTGGAAGGCCTCGAAGATCGGGCAGCAGTACTTCATCTCGATGCCCGTCGGCACGCCGGACAAGCCGCTCGGCATGCTGCACATCGGCATCGACTCGAAATTCGTCGACAACGTGCTCCTCGAGGTGCTGCTCGACGTGCTCGTGGTGCTCGTGGTTTCACTCTTCTTCACGCTGGAGCTGCTGAACTTCATGGCCGGGGCGCGGCTCGCCTCGGGGCTCGGCGAGTGCGCGCAGCAGGTCGAGCGCATGCGCGCCGGCGACTTCACGGCGACCGCGCGCATCCGCGCCAACGACGAGATCGGCCGGCTGCTGCGGCGCATCGACGCGGCGATCGACCACCTCAACGTGCGCTACGAATTCCTGGTGGGGGAGCTCGACGACAAGCTGCGCTCGGCGCTGGGCGCGCGCCGCGAGGCGCTGAAGCCGGCGATGGCCGCCCTCGAAGGCATCCGCGGCCGCATGCGGTTCGGCTCCGCGCCGGCGAGCGCGGAAAGCGACGAGATGAACCTGAACCGCATCCGCGCGCCGCTCTTCGCGTTCATCCTCGCCGAGGAGATGACCCGCTCGTTCCTGCCGAGCTACGTGAACCAGCTGCTCGTGGCGATCCCGGGGGTCTCGCCGCAGGTGGTGATCGGGCTGCCGATCATGCTGTTCATGCTCATCGTCGCCCTCGGCCAGCCGTACCTCGGAAGCTGGAGCGAGCGCGTGGGCCGCCGCCGCGCGATGCTCATCGGGGCATCCATCGCCACGGTGGGCTTCGCGGCCACCGCGCTGGCGTTCAACCTCTACGACCTGCTCGTGTGGCGCTCGCTCTGCGCGCTCGGATACGCCATGGTCTTCGTCGCGGCGCAGGGCTACGTCCTCGACCGCACCGGCCAGAAGAACCGTGCGCAGGGATTCGCACTCTTCATCGGCGCCATCATGGTCGCCACGGTGTGCGGGCCGTCGATCGGCGGCATCCTCGCCGACAACATCGGCTACCGCATGTCGTTCGGCGTGTCGGCCGTGATGGCGTTGCTGTCGCTGCTCGCGATCGCCCGCCTGCCGACCGCGGAAGTGCGCTCGCCGGCGCAGAAGCCCACCCGCGGGCCGCGCGTGCGCGAGATCGTGGCGCTCATGCTGAACCGGCGCTTCATGACGCTCACGGGGCTGGCGGCGATGCCGGCGAAGGTGATCCTCACCGGGGTGTGCTTCTACCTCGTGCCGCTGTACATCGTGTCCATCGGCAACACCTCGGCCATGGCGGGGCGGATGCTGATGGTGTACGCGGTGATGATGGTGCTCATCGTGCCGCTGTCGGCCAGTCTCTCGGACAACAGCATGCGGCGCGACCGCTACGTCTCGGTCGGACTCATCATCTCGGGGCTGTCCGGCCTGCTGCTGCTCCTCTCCGACAGCTTCCTCGTGCTCTTCGGCGTGGTGTTCCTGCTCGGGCTCGGGCAGGCGCTGTCGATCGCGGCGCAGAGCGCGCTGGTGGCCGAGCACTGCCAGGAAGAGATCCGCATCCACGGCCACGACGCGGTGTATGGCGTGTACCGGCTGCTCGAGCGGCTCGGGAATGCGCTCGGGCCGCTGATGGCCTCGATCCTCGTGGTGCTGTGGGGTTACCAGGGCGCCTTCATCGCGATCAGCGCGCTGGTGCTCGTCTGCGGCATCGCCTTCACGATCGCGACGCGCGGCCTCGACTGGCAGCCGACGGCGGTGGCGAGCTCATGAGCATGGCGCGCATGCTGTTCTGCCTCGTGCTCCTTGCGGGCGTGCTCGCGTCGGACCGCGACGCGCAGGCGCAGTCCCAGGGGCGGCCGTACCGCATCTACGCGATCCTTTTCCGCGGCATGACCGACGTCGAGCGCGGCTTCCAGGACTACTTCGCCTCGCGTCGCATCCCGGTGCAGATCACCTTCCGCGACCTGAACCGCGACCCGGCGCGGATGCCCGGCTTCCTCGAGGAGATCAAGCGCACGCGCCCCGACCTCGTGTACACGTGGGGCACCTCGGTCACGCTGGGCGTGGTCGGGACCTACGACTCGTACGACCCGGCCACGCACATCACCGACATCCCGGTCGTGTTCACGCTCGTGGCCGCCCCGGTGCTCGCGAAGATCGTGCCGGACCTCAAGTCCTCGCGCCGCAACGTGACCGGCGTCTTCCACGTCGCGCCCACCGAAGCGCAGATCCGCGCGATGGCCTCCTACCGGCCGTTCAAGTCGATCGGCATCCTCTATACGCCGACCGAGCAGAACTCCGTCGTCGTCGTGGACGAGGTCCGCGAGGTCGCCAAGCGCCTCGGCTTCACCGTGATCGCCAGGCCGCTCAGGATGGACGCGCAGAAGCGCGTGACCTCCGAAGGCGCGCCGGAGATGATCCACGAGCTCAAGCAGCAGAAGGTCGACTGGCTCTACCTGCCGCCGGACTCGTACCTAGGCACGCAGGCGAAGAACGTCATCATCCCCGCCGCGATGGCCGAGCGCCTGCCGACCTTCGCCTCGACCGAGCAGCTCATGGAGACCGGCGCGCTCACCGGCCTCGTGAGCCGCTACCACTCCATCGGCCAATTCACCGCCTACAAGGCCGAGCAGATCCTCGTGCAGCGCGTGCCGCCGGCGAAGATCCCCGTGGAGACGCTCACGCGCTTCTCGCTGCAGGTCCGCATGGACGTGGCCGAGCAGCTGAAGCTGCCGCCGCCGCTGCCGATGTTCAACTACGCCGAGCTGATCCGCCCCGAGCCTGGCGCTGCCGCGGGCGGGCAATAGAATTAATGGGGTCAGACTCCATTTCCGGTAATTCAGGAACCTGAATTCCTTGAAATGGAGTCTGACCCCATTTATTTCCTCAGCCGCTCGGCGAACTTCCTGCGGAATTTCGCGACCTTCGGCTCGATCACGTAGCTGCAGTACGGATTCGACGCGCCGACGCGCTGGAAGTACTCCTGGTGGTAATCCTCGGCGATGTAGAAGGCCGACGCGGGCACGACCTGCGTGACGATGGGCGCGCTCCAGAGCTTCTCGGCGTCGAGGCGCTCGATGACCTCCTCGGCGATGCGCTTCTGCTCCGGCGAATGGTAGAAGATCGCCGAGCGGTATTGCGTGCCCACGTCGTTGCCCTGCCGGTCGCGCGTAGTGGGATCGTGGATGGTGAAGAAGACCGACAGCAGGTCGCGATACGAAAGCTGCCCGGGATCGAACGTCACCCGCACCACTTCGGCGTGGCCGGTGCGGCCGGTGCATACGTCCTCGTACGAAGGGTTCGGCGTCGTGCCGCCCATGTAGCCCGACTCGACCGACTCCACGCCTTTCATCTGGTCGAACACCGCCTCGAGGCACCAGAAGCACCCGCCCGCAAGAGTCGCGACTTCGCTCATCGACATCTCCGAAATTTGGCAGCAATATGGAATTGACGGCGCGCAAAAGCGACCGTGCCCGACCACTCACACTCGACCGATCCGTCGTCGTCCAACCCCACAGCTTTCATCATGGCACAGACCACCAGACAGCCCCGCCGTCCCGAGACCCGCGAAAGCCTGCCGCCGCAGCCGATTTCCCACGATGTGCTCGTCGAAAAGTATGCCAAGGGCGACGAGCGCACGCTCGCGGACGTGCATGCGCGCGTGGCCCGCGCGCTCGCGGCGGTCGAGCCCGAAGCGCGCCGCGCGCACTGGGAGGCGCGCTTCCTCGAGGCGCAGCAGCTGGGCTTCATCCCGGCGGGCCGCATCAACTCGGCGGCGGGCACGTCGCTCACGGCCACGCTGATCAACTGCTTCGTGCAGCCGGTCGGCGACTCGGTCACCGAGATCATCGACGGGCGGCCCGGCATCTACACGGCGCTCGCCGAGGCGGCGGAGACGATGCGCCGCGGCGGCGGCGTGGGCTACGACTTTTCCTCCATCCGCCCCGAGGGCGCACTCGTGCGGGGCACCAACTCGCGCGCGAGCGGGCCGGTGTCCTACATGCGCGTGTTCGACAAGTCGTGCGAGACGGTGGAGTCGGCCGGCGCGCGCCGCGGCGCGCAGATGGGCGTGCTGCGCTGCGACCACCCGGACATCGAGCGCTTCATCCACGCCAAGGACAAGGGCGAGCTCACGAACTTCAACATCTCCGTCGGCGTGACCGACGCGTTCATGGAGTCGGTGGTCGGCGACGGCGAGTTCGAGCTGGTGCACAAGGCCGAGCCGGCGCCGGACGTGCAGGAAGCGGGCGCCTACCAGCGCGACGACGGGTTGTGGGTCTACCGCAAGGTGCGCGCGCGCGAGCTGTGGGACCAGATCATGCGCTCGACGTACGACCACGCCGAGCCCGGCATCCTCTTCCTCGACCGCATCAATCGCGACAACAACCTGCACTACTGCGAGACGATCGAGTGCACCAACCCGTGCGTGACCGCGGATACGCGCCTCGCGACGCAATATGGCCTGGTGCCCATCGGCGAGCTGTACCACGCCGGCTGGGATCTCGATGTGACGGTGGATCGACGCGCGCTGGGAGAGGGCGAGCGCGGCACGGTCGTGCGCAAGGCGAAGCCGGCCTTCATGACCGCGATGCAAGCCGAGGTCTTCAAGGTCGTGACCGAGGACGGCTACCACATCAAGGCCACCGCCTGGCACGACTTCTACACGACGCACGGCAAGAAGAAGCTCTCCGAGCTGAAGCCCGGCGACGAGCTCTGGATCCAGGCCGGGAAAGGGCAGTTCGGCGATCTCGGCAGCGAGGGGCTGGGCATTCTCCTCGGCCTCATCACCGGCGACGGGCATTTCACGAACCGCGGCCATGGCGAAGAAGCGGCTGTCGTGACGCTGTGGAACGAGGAACGTGTCCTGGCCGATACGGTCGTCGCCACGGTCAACTCGATGATCGCGGGCCTTGCCGCGACGACGCCCCGCCAATGCGCGGTGGCGCCGGTCGCCGTGCCGGAGCGCAACAGCATATTCATCCGCTCGGTGCTGCTGGCGCGAGCGCTCGAAGCGATCGAATTCAACCGCGACAGCAAGCTGCGCGTGCCCGAGATCGTCTGGCGCGGCACGGAAGAGTGCGTCAAGGGATACCTGCGCGCGCTCTTCCAGACGGATGGCACGGTGAACGTATCCCCACGGCACCACACGTGCTCGGTGCGGCTCACTTCGGTCGAGCCGCGCCTTCTCGAAGACGTACAGATCCTGCTTGCCAACTTTGGCATCCTCAGCCGCGTTTTGCATCGACGCGACGCCTGCGAAAAGGAGATGCCGGACGGACGCGGCGGCGTGAAGAAGTATGCGTGCAAGGACCTGTTCGAGCTGCTCATCGACGGTGAGTCGCGAAACGTCTTCATGCGCGAAATCGGTTTCCTGCTGCCTGCGAAGAACAACAAGCTGGCGCGCGGAGTGGAAAACGTCGTCTGCCATGCGCAACGCTTCGCGAGCCGTATCTCGAGCATCGAAGCGATCGGCCTCGAAGCGGTCTTCGATACGACGCAGCCGGATCACAATGCGTTGGTTTTCAATGGCATCGTGACAGGGAATTGCGGCGAACAGCCACTTCCACCGTACGGGTGCTGCGACCTCGGCTCCATCGACCTCACGCGCCTCGTGCGCAACCCGTTCGAGGAAAACGTCTCGTTCGACTTCGAGGCGTTCGGCAAGCTGATCGACGTGTGCGTGCGCATGCTCGACAACGTCCTCGACGCCACGCCGTGGCCGCTCGAGGCGCAGAACAAGGAGGCGATGTCGAAGCGCCGCATCGGCCTGGGCTTCACCGGGCTGGGCGACGCGCTCACGATGCTTCGACTGCGCTACGACACCGAGGAAGCGCGCGCGATGGCCGCCCGCATCGCCGAATACATGCGCGACCGCGCCTATGCCGCGTCGGTGGAGCTCGCCAAGGAACGCGGGCCCTTCCCGATGTTCAACCGCGACCTCTACCTTTCGGGCGGCAACTTCGCCTCGCGCCTGCCGCAGGCGCTGAAGGAGTCGATCCGCAAGCACGGCATGCGCAATTCGCACGTGCTGTCGATCGCGCCCACGGGCACGATCAGCCTCGCCTTCGCCGACAACGCGTCCAACGGCATCGAGCCGCCGTTCTCCTGGACGTACACGCGCAAGAAGCGCATGACCGACGGCACGCACAAGGAATTCCGCGTCGAGGACCACGCGTGGCGCCTCTACAGGCACCTGCACGGCGAGGACGCGACGTTGCCCGGCTACTTCGTGACCGCGCTCGAGATCTCGGCGAATGCGCACGCCGCGATGGTCGCGTCCGTGGCGCCCTTCGTCGACACGAGCATCTCCAAGACGGTGAACGTTCCGGAAGACTACCCGTACGCCGATTTCGAGGACCTGTACGTGAAGGCGTGGCGCGACGGGCTCAAGGGCCTCGCGACCTATCGCCCCAACGCCGTGCTGGGCGCGGTGCTCACGCCCGATTCGCCGAAGACGGCCACGCCCGCTGAGCTCGTCGTCGACGCGAACCGGCGCCTGTCGATCAAGTCGCTGCCGCAGCCGGTGCTCGCGAGCCTGCGCTGGCCCGGACGGCCCGACCTTCCCGGCGGCAACCCCGCATGGACGTACATGATCGATGCGCCGACGGGCCGCTTCGCGCTCTTCGTCGGGCATGTCGAGGAGAACGCCCAGGCGTTCCCGTTCGAGGTGTGGGTCAATGGCGCGGAGCAGCCGCGTGGCCTCGGCGCGGTGGCCAAGACGCTCTCGATGGACATGCGCGCGAACGACCGCGCGTGGCTGCGCATGAAGCTCGACGTGCTCGCCGCCACCGTGGGCGACGACGGCTTCGACCTGCGCATGCCGCCGGTGGGCGAGAAGAAGCGCGTGCCGGGCATCGTCTCGGCCATGGCGCAGCTCGTGCGCTCGCGTTGCGAGCAGTTGCGCGCGTTCGAGGAGCAGGGCGAGTCGCCGGTGCTCGACCACATGTTCAGCATCGAGGAGCCGCGCACCGGCACCGATGGCACGCTCTCGTGGACGGTGGACGTGGACAACCCCGCCTCGAGCGACGAGTTCGTGCTGGGGCTGAAGGAAATCCAGATGCCCGATGGCACGACGCGGCCCTATTCGATGTGGCTCTCGGGGCACTACCCGCGCGCGCTCGACGGCCTCACGCGCATCCTGTCGCTCGACATGCGCGTGATCGACCCCGCATGGATGGGCATGAAGCTGAGGAAGCTCCTCGACTATTCGGAGCCGCTCGGGGACTTCATGGCATTCGTGCCGGGCGAGCGGCGGCAGCAGAACTGGCCTTCCACGGTCGCCTACCTCGCGCGCCTCGTGATCCACCGCTACGCGATGCTCGGCATCCTGGACGAGCGCGGGTATCCCACGCGCGAGATGGGCATCCTGGAAGCGCCGCGCGCCGAGGACGAGCCGGCCGTGATGAAGGGCGCGCGGTGCAAGGAATGCGGCAACTACACCGTCATCCGCAAGGACGGCTGCGATTTCTGCAGCGCGTGCGGATGGGTCGGGCTCTGCGGCTGAGGGAGGCGGCCTCCCAAACGAAAACCGGGGCCAGGCCCCGGTTTTTTTTTGCTCAGGCCGTCGGTTTTATCAGCGGCACGAAGAAGTGGTACAGCGGCGCGGTGACGAGCATGCCGATCGTGATGCCGAGCCAGGCGCCCAGGAGCACCGCCGGCAGGTTGGCGTACAGCAGCTTGCCCATGACGAGGCCGAGGAAACCCAGCGCCAGCACCGGCGTGGAGGCGAGCTGGGCGCGCAGGGCGTGAACGCCGACGTGGCGCGTGCAGGCGCGGCACTTGATCGTGCGGCTCGGGCCGAGCGTCTGCTTGTCCCAGAAAGAGAACGATGCCTTGCGGCACCAAGGGCACTCGTACTTCACTTGGCGGCCTCCCGGAAATCGACAACTTGTAGGCCTTATCTTACGCCCCTGTCGTCATTCCGGGCCATGCGCCATCCGGGCGGACCAGGTTACCGATGCAGCGGCCTGGCGTGGGGTCCGGGGGTGCGTCCCCGGGGTGCGTCCCCGGGTCAGTCGAAGGTCCAGCGGTAGACGGCGTCGAGGCCGGGGAGGTAGCCGGCGCGCACGAGCAGCTGGAACTGCCGGGAGATCTCGAGCGTGACCTTGAGCGCGCCCTCGGCATCGGCGAGGCCCTGCTCGTAGCTCAGGTGGACGTTGCGCGTGAGCTTCTTGCCCACCGTGACGACCTCGGCCGCCGAGGCGCTCCCGGTCCGCCCGGCGACGGTGCTTTGCGGCAGCACGCCCAGGACGCTCTGCGTGTCGGTACGGCCGATCTTCACCTCGTCCAGGCCGAGGCGCTGCGCGAAGTCGCCGCCCGGCACCCCCTTGCCGAACATCGATGCGGCGGCCGACACCAGCACCGACGCATCGCCGGGGCCGAGGTCCGACGGGCCGCGGCCCAGGACCATCCACGACAGCTTCTCCGGCTCGGGCACGTCCGGCGACGACACCAGGCGCACTTTCGGATGCGCGACCGTGCCGCCCACCTCGACGCCCGCCTCCACCGGCAGGCCCTTGCGAACCGCGCGCACGTTGAGCTGCGGATTTTCGACGGGCCCGTTGAACGCGAGCGCGCCGCGCTCGATCGCGAGCTTCTGGCCATAGGCGTCGTAGGTGCCGCCCGTAGTCCGGATGGCCCCTACGGCGCGCAGGGCAGTGGGCGCTCCCGTGACGCGAAGGTCGCCCACGAGGCGCGTGTCGATCCCGCGTCCTTCGAAGAAAAGGTGGTCGCCGAGGTCGAAGCGCATATCCAGGTTGACCGCTTCCTTCTCGCGCGCCTTCGCGGGAGCCGGCGCCGGGGCAGCCTTGCGCACGACGACCACGTCCTCCGATACCGTCGGCAGCGAGCTGGACAACGCACCGATCCAGCCCGCGTCGGCCTTGAACGCGCCGGTCGCGAGCAGGCCGTCCGCGGTCGCCGCGAGGCGGCCCTCGCCGGTGACCGCGAGGAAACGGGTTGAAATCTGCGTCACCGGCACCTGCGTCGCGTGCACGCGCAGCGCGCCCGTGTGCGCCTCGAGGTCGATGGCTCCCTCGGCCGTGATGCGCCCCGCCTGCGGCCGCGCGACGCCCGCGAGCTTGCGCACTGCGCCGGGCGACGGATGCCACGGCGTCGCGGCCTCGAGCCGGTCCACGACGACCGAGCGGCCGTCGAGCCGCAGCGCCACCTGCCCCTGCTCCATCTCGAAGCCGCTCTGCGGCTCGCGCATCGCGAGGTTCTCGGCACGCGCCTGCCCCGCGATGCGCGGGCTGGCGCCCGTGCCCGAGACCGTGAAGTTCGCGTTCATGCGCCCGTGGATCTGCGCATCGGGACCCAGCCACGCGGCGAAGGCGGAGAGGTCGGGCACATCGGCGGCGACACGCGCCTCGACCGGCTGCGACCGCGCGAACTGCCAGCCCTTCGGGCCGCGCTCGAGGAAGCCGCGCCCCTCGCCTTCCAGGCGCCCGACGCGCTCGCCGGTGACGCGAACCGTGGCGGAAGCGCGGCCGCGCGACGACTCGAGGCGCACGTCCAGGTCGGACAGTCCGAGCGGCAGCGGCGGCTGGCCCACGCGCAGGTCGCCCGAGACGCGCCGCAGGTTGACGGTGCCGTCGAAGTACTCCGCCGCGTGGACGTTCCAGTCGGCGGCCACCACGAGCGAGGAGCGCGGCACGTCGCCCAGGCGCAGGCTGCGCGCGAGGTTGCGGACCTGGAGCGCCGGGCTCGATCCCTTGAGGTCGATCGTCTCCGGCGTCCAGCGCGTGACCGCGAGATGCGCCTGCCCCCAATCGCCGCGCAGCATCGCGTCGCCCAGCTCGATGCGCGCAGCCGATACCTGCAGCGTCGCGGGCGATTGCAGCGCGAAGGCGCCCGGGCCGGCGAGCGCGAGCGACTCGACACGCCCGTTCCATGCCGGCGACTTCGCCCGCGGATCGAGGCCGCCCTGCAGCACGGCTTTCACGCTCGACTCGCGCGTCATGCTCGCGTCGAGCTCGAGCCGGTGCGCGACGCGCGTGCCGCGCACCGTCACCGTCGCGGCCTCGGCGAGCGTTTGCGGCGGCTGGTCCTTGCCGACCGCCACGCCCTTGGCCTGCAGCGTCGCGTCGATCGGGCTGTCGGGCTCGACGCCGGCTTCGGCGCGCAGCGCGAGGTCGCGCACGTGCACGTTCGCAGGCAGCGCGAGGTTGGACGCGGTGAGGTTCACGCGCCCCGCGGGCGAGCGCAACGTGCCGCGCAGCCGCGCCTGCGCATCGAGCCGTCCCGACATCGGGATGCCGGCCAGCGCCGCGAACGCGGAGAGGTTGGGCGCGTGCAGCGTCACGTCGAGCGCGTCGCGCGGGCCGCCGAAGCTGCCGCTCGCATCGAGCCTGCCGTCGCCCAGCAGGATGTGCACGTCGCTCGACGCGAGGCGCGCCGCATCGCCCGCGACGCGGATGCGCCCCGAGGCGGGCAGCCCCGCGTAACGGCTCGGCGCGACGTCGGCGCTGAATTCCCCGGCCGGCCCGTTCGCGAGCGTGCCATGGCTGACGAACCGGAAGTTGAGGTCGCCCGCGGTGGTGCGCACGAAGGCCGACGGATCGAAGTGCTCCGCGCGCCCCTCGAAGCGGAACTCGCGCCGCCCGGCGAGCTGCATTTCCCCCTTGCCTTCGACCGCGCCGCCGCCGGTCTTCACGCGCACCGTCTCGAGCTGCAGCCGTCCGCCGCCGAGCGCGCCGCGCCCGGCCACGTCGAAGCGCGGATCCTTCAGCGAGGCCTCGAACCGCTGCGCCTCGCTCGTGCCCGCGACGGACACGCGCCCCGTCATGCGCGTCTTCTGCAGCTGCCGGTGCAGCGCCGCGAGGTCCACGTCGGCCACGCGCAGGTCCGCCTCCACGCCGCTTCGCTTCAGCACCGCGCGGCCGCTCGCGCCGCCGCCGCCCGGCAGCGCCACGGAGAGGTCGCCCACGTCGATGCGCTCCGCGGTGACGACGACGCGACCCGAAGCCGACTTGAACGGCAGCCGCTGCTGGTCCCACGACCCGGGCTCCGCGTTCTCGATGCGCACGGGACCGGCGAAGGCGGACTCGCCTTCGGCCTTGAGCTGCGCATCGACCGCCAGCCGCGTCCGCGGCGCGTTCGCGAACCGCGAGGCGTCCACGTCCTGCGCCCGCACCTCCAGCGCGCGCACCGGCGGCTTGCTGAACGGCTCGATCGCCGCGTGCGCCGTCGCCTTCTGGCCCGACACCTCGCCCTCGAGATCGGCGGCGATCTCCTTGAGCGTGCCCTTCATGTGCATGGCGGTGCGATAGTCGCGTCCGCCGAGCCGCCCGTCGGCCTGCGCGTTCGCATCGAGCCTGAATGGCGAGGCCGTCTCGAGCGTGCCGGCGATGCGCGTGCGCCCGTACGACGTGCGCGCGCTCGCCTCGTCGATCTTCCAATGGGTGGCGCCGCCCTCGCCGCGCACCAGGATGTCGTTCACGACGAAATCCCGGTCGCGCGACGCATTCACGAGCGCGCGGCGCCTCGCCGTGTCCTTCTCGGCGCGCGCTTCCGACGTGAGCGCCCCGATGCGCAGCTCGCCCACGCGCGCTTCCTCGACCTTGACCGGGTAGGGCGGCCGGAACGTCACGGGAATCTTCGCCGCCTCCCCGGTCGATGCGGTGTGCACCTGCACCGAGCGCGCATCGAGGCGATGGACCAGGAGCGTGCCGTGCAGCGGCGGCGAGGTGTCGATCTCGAATCCCTCGACCCGCACGTACAGGTCCGGGCGCGATACCTCGATGGTGCCGATCCGCAGCCGGCCGCCGATGCGGCCCTCGACGTCCGAGAACCGCGTGCCCTCGCCGAGCATGCCCGACACGCGCCCGAGCACGAGGCGCGCGCCCTCCGGCGTCGTGAAGACCCACGCGATCGCCGCGATCGCGAGCAGCACGATGGCCGCGACGATGGCGAGCGACCACCACAGCCAGCGCAGGCGCCGGCGCGGAGGCGGCGGTGCGGGCGGGGCGGCGGGCGCTTGGGCGCTCATGGCTTCAGAAGGCGACGGTCACGGAGAACGAGACGCGGAACCTGCGCGGCGCCTCGGCATAGGCGAGGTCGAGCGCGAGCGGGCCCGCGGGCGTCTTGTAGCGCCCCCCGACGCCGTAGCTGCGGTTGGAATTCCACTCCTTGGGCGTGTCCGCCGCATCGCCGATGTCCATGAAGGCGGCCGCGCCGTACTTCTCGTTCAGCCAGTGGACGTATTCGGCGCTCGCGGTCACGAGGTAGCGCCCGCCCACGACGGCGTCGCCCTCGCGCGGGCCGAGGCTCTGGAACGAGTAACCGCGGTTCGAGCGCGAGCCGCCGGCGCGAAACAGGAAGTCCTCGGGGATGCCGTCGCGCGATTGGGCGAACGTGCTTCCCCACTCGGTGCGCAGGAGGAGCTGGTCGCGCGGCGTGAGCGGCAGCCAATGCTGGTAATGCGCGTACGCCTTGACGAAATCCTGGCTCGTGAGCAGGCCCTGCTTCCCCGCGGCGAGCTGCACGTTCAGCACGCCGCCGCGCTGCGGGTCGAAGAGGTTGTCGACGCGGCGCACGGTGATGGCGATGATCGGCGCCAGCGCGCGCGTGATTCGCGGCTCGGCGCCTTCGGGAAAGGAGCGCTCGACCTGGTACGAAAGCCCCACCCGCGTCTCGAATTTCTCCGGCGTGAAGTGGCGGTACGCGGCGACGGCGAAGCGCGAGAGCGCCAGCTTCTCGATGGTGCTGTGCTCCGTGAGCACGCCCACGCTGTCGCGGAACGGCACGTCGCGGCCGCGGAACGGGAAAAGGCCCGGCGCCATGTAGATGTCGGCAAAGCCGATCTGTCGCTTGAGCCCGGCGCGCACCGAGCTCTGCAGGTCGTAGCCGCGATCGAGGAAATCGCGGTGGCGGAAGGCCGCCTCGGCGCGCGGCCCGTCGTCCGTGCCATAGCCGAGCGACAGGCCGACTTCCCGCGTGGGGCGCTCGGTGACGGTGACCCTGACGGGCACGCGCTCGGGCTCGGCGGCATCGCGCGGAATGTCCACGAGCACCGTCGAGAACCAGGGGCCGGTCTGCAGCCGCCGCTGGAGCTCCGCGAGGTCTTCCTGCCGGTAAGGCTGGCCGCGGTGGAAGTCCACCATGCGCCGCACGAGCGCCTCCGAATAGCGCTCGAGGCCGAAGATCTGCACGTCGCCCAGCGTGAAGCGCGGGCCGCTGTCCAGCACGACCTTGAGGCGCGCGCGCGCCGCCTCGGCATCGACGTCGGCCTCGCTCGCGCCGATCGTGCCCGCGGCGTAGTCGCGCTCGGTGAGGTCGTCGACGATGCGCGTCTTCGCGGCCTCCCAGTCCGCGCTCCGGAACGGGGCGCCGCGTTTGAGGCTCCACTTGTCGCGCAGCTCCTTGCGCCGCTGCTCGCGCTCGGCGCCTTCGCCCGCGAGGTCCCCCGCGAACTCGATGTCGACCGCGTCGACCGTGGTGCGCGGCCCCGGCGTCACCGTGACCGTCGCGTGATCGCGCGCGCCGCTGTCGAACTCGACCTCGACGGTGGCGGAGAAATAGCCTTCGGCCGCGGCGATCTGCGGCACGCGCCGGCGCACTTCGCGCACCCACGGCCGCAGCGACGCGGCGCGCCGCTCGCCCGCCTCGGGCTGCGGCGGCTGCAGGTGCTGCTCGTAGATGCGCTTCAAGGGAGCCGGCGCCTGCCACGTGACCGACAGGGGATGCGCCGGCGCTCGGTCCGAGGGCTGGGCGAAGGCGACTTCCGTGACCATGCAGGCCATGAACGCGAGCGCGAGGGATCTCACGCGGCGAAGACTGCTCGGCGGCGAGGTTAGTTCCTCGGAAGCGAGGCTAGCCGAGTCTTTCGATGCGCTTTTCCAGGCGGTCCACCGCATCGCGCAGGTCCGACACGTCGCGCACGAATCCCTCGACCTTCACGCGCGAAGCGATCATCGGCGACTCCTCGGTCCAGTATTCGGCGGCGCCCTGCGCGGTGCGCAGCGCGGCGTCCCTCGCCCAACGGTCGAGCGAGCGCGCCGTCGAGACGATGCGATGCGCGGCGATGTCGCCCACGACGCCGGAAAGATCTTCCTCGACATCCCACGTGAGGTGGCGGAACACGAAAGACACCTCGTGCGCGAGCTCCATGTCGCCCGTCATCTCGATGTCGCGCCATGCCGACTCGTCTCGGGCCGCCAGGCGCGGCAGCAGGAAGGGCGAGATGCGCACGTCGAGGTCGCGGGGCGCGTCCGGCACCGCGGCCGTCACTTCACCGGTCGTCTGCACCGTGAAGGCGAAGCTCGCCGGGCCGACCCGGACGGCGACCGTCCGGCCCGCATGCCGCGCCAGCCGCTCGAGCGCCAGCGGCGCCGAGCGCAGGACGTGGTTCACCGCCGGCGACAGCGGGTCCACGAGCGGACCGCTCACAGCTTGAACCCGCGATGCAACGCCACGACGCCCGCCGTGAGGTTGAAGTATTCGACGCGCCCGAGGCCCGCCGCGGCCATCATCGACTTGAGCGTTTCCTGGTCGGGGTGCATGCGGATCGATTCGGCGAGATAGCGGTACGCGGGCTCGTCGCGCGCCACGTACTTGCCGAGCAGCGGCAGCACCGAGAACGAATAGGCGTCGTACGCGGGGCCGAGCGGCTTCCACGGCTTCGAGAATTCCAGCACGATCACGCGCCCGCCGGGCCGCGCCACGCGCGCCATCTCGGCGAGCGCGCGGTCCTTGTGCGTCATGTTGCGCAGCCCGAAGGCCACCGACACGAGGTCGAAGGTAGCGTCCGGGAACGGCAGCTTCTCCGCGTCGCACAGCGCCAGCGGCGGGGACAGGCCGCGGTCCATCAGCTTGTCGCGGCCGACCTGCAGCATCGCCTCGTTGACGTCGGTCATGACGACCCGGCCGGTGGCGCCCACGCGGCGCGCGAACGCCGCGGCGAGGTCGCCGCTGCCCGAGGCCACGTCGAGCACGCGCTGGCCCTCGCGCACGCCGCTCATCTCGACGGTGAACCGCTTCCAGTAGCGGTGCATGCCCATCGACATGAGGTCGTTCATGAGGTCGTAGTTGGACGCGACCGAGCGGAAGACGGCGCCGACGCGCTTCGCCTTCTCGTCCTCCGGCACCTCCTGGTACCCGAAATGGGTGCGGGGCTCGCTCACGCTTCGCGCGACTTCCCGGCCTGCTCGAGGCGCGCCAGGTAGCTCTTCCAGTTGGCGTCCTGCTTCAGGCCGAGGTCGTAGAGGTAATCCCAGGAATAGATGCCGGTGTCGTGCCCGTCGTTGAACGCGAGCTTGACCGCGTACATGCCCACCGGCTCGATGGCGTCGATGTTCACGTCGCGCTTGCCTGCCTGCAGCACTTCCTGCCCCGGCCCGTGCCCGCGCACCTCGGCCGAGGGCGAGAACACGCGCAGGTATTCGCACGGCAGCGAGAATTGCCGGCCGTCGTCGAAAGCGATGTCGAGCATCCGCGATTGCTGGTGCAGGTGGATCTCGGTCGGCCGGGGAGTCTTGCGGTCCATGGCCCATTATCGCAGACCCGGGGACGCACCCCGGGGACGCACCCCGATGACGAAGAACAAGCCGCTCGCCGCCAACGGAGGTGCGTCCC
>DASTGG010000438.1:0-5302 GCA_035719385.1 Usitatibacter sp. | reverse complement strand
GTGTGGATCGACCCGCCGCGGCGCGCGCGCCAGGCGCTGAACGGCGCGCTCAGCCTCTCGGGACTGACCTCGCGCAGCCTGCAGGAAGCGCTCACCTGGTCGCCCGAGGCGAGCCGCCGGCTGCGCGCGCTGGTCGACGAGTGCCGCCCCACCCTGGTGGTGCTGGACACGATTCGCGCGGGGCAATATTTCGAATCGCCCAAGGACGGCGAGTTGCGCGTGCTGTACATGGACGACCTCTTCCACCTGCGCTTCCGGCGCCTGCTCGACGTGGCGTCGAACGGGGATGCCTCCATCGACCCGGCGGGAACGTTCGCGCCGATGCTGCCGCCCATGGCGCGCGCGGTGATGCGCGTGCCCGCCGTGCGCGACATGCTGTACCGCATCGAGATGCGCAAGGTGGAGGCGCGCGAGGTCGAGGCGCCCGGCCGATTCGACCGGTGCCTGCTCATCAACCCGAACGAGGCGGCGACCCTGCGCGCGCGTTCCGGACGCGACAACGTGCACGCGTCGAGGCCGCTGCTCTTCCCGCGGGACTGCACCGCGCGCCGCGAGTTCGCGGGCGCGCCGCAGTTCCTGATGTTCGGGTCACTGCGCCACCCGGTGTATCGCGCCTCCGTCCTGCACTTCCTGCGCACGTGTGCCGAGGCGATCGGGCGCGAGATGCCCGACGCGTGCATCCACCTCGTGGGCGGCGGCGCCGACGAGGAAGTGCGCGCGCTGTGCCGCGATCGCGCCCCGCGCATCGAGATCCACGGCTTCGTGCCGGACGCGATGCCGTACTTCACGCGTTCCTGCGCGCTGCTCGTGCCGCTGGCGGCGGCGGGGGGCCTCAAGGTGAAAGTGCTCACGGCCCTCTACTACGGCCTGCCCATCCTCGCGACCGACGCCGCCCTGGACGGCATCCCGCTCCTGGACGGCGTGAGCTGCGTGCGCGAGAACGACGTCGCGCGCTTCCCCGCGCACATGCGCCGCCTGTGCGACGCGGCCTTCAACGAGCGCCTGTCGCGCAATTCCATGCAGGCCTTCCGCGAGCACTACTCGCGCCAGGCGGTGTTCACCGAATACGATGCGCTCTTCGATGCGGCAATCCCGCCGGCGTCCCGAAACCCCCTGCGTGCCCAGGATCCGGTCCATGCCTGAAAAGACGAACGTCGCGACGCGCGCCGGCGCGATCCTCCTCGCCTTCACCTGCGCCGCCTGCTCCACCGCGCCCCGGTTCGAGAGCTCACTGTCGATGAACGACCTGCTGGTCGCGCCCGCGGCGATGGAAGCGGGCCTGCTCGATCCGGCGGCGCTTGCCCGCCTTTCGCCGGGTGCGGCCCGCGCGGCGTACCGGATCGGCCCGCACGACGAGCTCACGCTCACCGTGTGGGGACCGAAGGACATCTGGGGCGACATCACCGCGCAGGGCGGGCAGGCCACGCAGGTCACGCCGGTGCACGACGACGGCGCCATCGTGCTGCCGCTGGTGCGCCGCGTGAACGTGGCCGGCCTCACGGTGCCCGAGGCGCTCGAGAAGGTCACCGCCGCGTACCGCGCGGACGTGCGCGCCCCCTTCCAGGTCGACGGCAAGGTCACGCAATTCCGTTCGCAGGCGATCCTGCTCGACGGGGCGTTCGCCAAGCCCGGCATCAGCTACCTGAGCCCCGAGCTCGGCACGATCGGCGAGGCGGTCGCCTCGGCGGGCGGGCTCAACGAGAGCGCGGATCCCGCGCGCGGCATCCTCGTGCGCGCCGGCAAGCGCTACGCCATCGACTATGCCGCGGCGCAAAGCGGGCACAACGACGTGCACGACATCCTCCTGCGGCCCGGCGACCGGTTGTTCTTCCCGTCGCGCGCCTCCGGCACGTTCTACGTCTTCGGGGAGGTCGTGACGCAGGGCAGCTTCCCGCTGCCGCCGACGGGCATGACGCTGATGCAGGCGCTCGCGGCCGCGAAGGGACCGCAGATGGTGACCGCCGACATGCAATCCATCTACCTCGTGCGCGCCGCGCAGGAGCCGGTGGTGATCTACAAGCTCACGCTGGCGCAGATCATGGGCAACCGCGACCTGCCCGTGGCGGCCGGCGACCGCATCTTCGTGCCGCCGACCGGGCTCACGAACTGGGACCGCACGCTGCAGCAGATCCTGCCCGGATTCGGTGCCACTATCGTCACGTACAAGGTGGTCAACCCGTGAGGTTCCCATGAGCACCGTACCGGTTTCGCCGAGGACGCATTCGCCCGCAACGCCATGGTTGCCTTTCCACGCGCCCAAGCCGCAGGCACGCCTGCGGCTCTTCTGCTTTCCGTACGCGGGGGCGGGCGCCTCGGCCTATCGCTCGTGGGGGCAGGACCTGCCCGCGGAGGTGGAGCTCTGCGCCGTCCAGTATCCCGGTCGCGAGACGCGCGTGCGCGAACCCGCGCATGAGCGCATCGAGCCGATCGTCGAGGACGCCATGCGCGGATTGCTGCCGTGGCTCGACCGGCCGTTCTGCTTCTTCGGGCACAGCATGGGGGCCCTGGTGGCCTTCGAGCTCGCGCGGCGCCTGGCGAGCCGCGAGTCGCGGGCGCCGCTGCACTTCTTCGCCTCCGGCCACCGCGCCCCGCCGCTCGCGCACCTGAACAAGCTGCGCCACGACCTGCCGGAAGACGAGTTCCGCCGCCAGATGCAGTCGCTCGACGGGACGCCGCAGGCCGCGCTCGAGTCGCCCGAGCTCATGGATTTCATCGTGCCGATCGTGCGTGCCGACTGCGCCGTCTGCGACAGCTACCGGCACGTGGACCCGACGCCGCTGCCGTGCCCGATCACCGTCTTCGGCGGCGCCGACGATGTCGAGGCGCGCGGCGAGGACATCGAGGCATGGCGCGACTTCACGCGAAGCGGGTTCTCCGTGCGCATCTTTCCCGGCGGTCATTTCTTCCTGCAGGCGGAGCGGGCGCAGGTGCTTGCCGCCGTCTCCGCGCGCCTGCGCGAGCTGCTGGACTGAGCCATGGCATGCGCCGGGTGGGAGACGCCGGAGACCTTTCCGGTCCTGGGTCGCGACGAGGTGCACGTGTGGCGCTCGCGCACGGGCGAGCATGCTGCGCGCCTGCCCGCCCTGCGCCTGCTGCTCAGCCGCGACGAGTCGGAGCGGGCGGCGCGCTTCCGCGCCCGGCGCGACGGCGACGAATACACGATCACGCGGGCGCTGCTGCGGCTGCTGATCGGCGGCTATGAAGGCGTCCCGGCGCGCGCCGTGCGGCTCGCCTACACCGAGGAGGGCAAGCCGGTCCTCGCCGCGGGCGAGGGCGCGAGCCCATTGCAGTTCAACGTGTCGCACTCCGGCGGCCTGGCGCTTTTCGCGTTCGCGCGCGCGCGCCGCGTCGGCGTGGACGTCGAGGCCCTCAATCGCCGCGTCGACCACGACGACATCGCGCAGCGCTTCTTCACGCCGGCGGAATCGTCGGCCCTGTGCGCGTTGCCGCCCGTGCGGCGTTCCAGCGCGTTCTTCGATTGCTGGGTGCGCAAGGAGGCGGCCCTCAAGGCCTGGGGAACCGGCTTCTCGCTCGCCCTCGACCGTTTCGAAGTGCTGAATGCCGGCGCCCGGATGCGTGCGCTCGAGTGCCCGAACGAGCTGCCCGACCTGCCGCGGCGCTGGACCATCCGGTCGCTGCGCCCGGGAGCCGGTTATCGCGCCGCGCTCGTCGTGGAAGGTGGCGGCTGCGCCGTGCGCCGCCTGCGCTGCGAAGGCGGCCTTCCCATGGCCGGGCCTTGATGGATACGCCTGTCCTGCACCGGCTGTACCGGCGCATCGCGCCGCATTGGGTGCGCAACGGGCTCGAGCGCTCCCTGCTCGAGATCGAGCGCTTCAGCGCCCCGCGATCGGTCACGAAACCGCCGGGCACGCGCGTGCTGCTGCTGGCGCCGCATCCCGACGACGAGTCCATCGCGTGCGGCGGTACGCTGCACGCCTATGCCGAGGCCGGCGTCCCGGTGCGCGTGTCGGTCCTCACGGACGGCTGCCTCGGCGATCCGCAGCTGCGCGCCCTGCCTGAAGGCGATCCGGAGCGCACGCGCCGCGAACGCGCGCTTGCCGCACGCCGCCGCGAGGAGGCGATCGCCGCGATGCGGGCCCTCGGCGTCGCGGCGCACGACTTCCTCGACGCGCGCGACGGCTCCCTCGCCGCGGCCGTGGGCAGCGTGGGGGAACGGCTCGCGCGCATCCTCCGGGAGTGGCGCCCCGATGTGGTGCTGGTGCCGTTCCTGAGCGACCGCCATCCCGACCATTTCGCGGCGAACCGCTGCCTCATGGACGCGGCCGAGCGGCTCGGCGCCGGCGAGTGCGAGCGGCTGCTATGCCTCGGCTACGAGAGCTGGTCGCCGCTGCACGCGAACCTGTACGTGGACATCACGCCGTCGCTCGAGGCGAAGCGCCGCGCCATCCGCTGCCACGAAAGCCAGCTCGCGTTCAACGACTACCTGCAGGGCGTCGAGGGGCTGAACCGGTATCGCGCGGTGTCGGGCCTCGTGAAAGGCACGCATGCCGAGGCCTTCTTCATGGCCTCGTTCCCGGATTACCGGCGGCTCTTCGCGCGCATGCTGCTGTGAGGCCGAGATGCGCATCCTGCATGTGACCGACAAGGGCGCCGACGCGGGCGGCATCGCCATCCATGTCGGCCGGATATGCGAGGACCTCGAGCGCGCCGGCCACCAGGCGAGCACGCTGCACCTCGTTGCCGACGAGCCGACGCGGCAGGACGAGGGCCTCACGCCCGAACGCGCGCTCGAGCGGCTGCCCCGCACCTACGGCTTCTCGAACGGCTGGCGCCTGCGCGAGCGGCTGGCCACCGCGCTCAAGGCGCACCGGCCCGATGTCATCCATGTGCACGAGTGCTTCACGACGCTCAGTCCCGTGCTGCTCTCGCAGATGCGGTCGGCGGCCCCCGTGGTGGGGACGCTGCACGACACGCGGCCCTTCTGCTACCTCATGACGCGCCGCTTCACACCGACGGGCGCCTTGTGCGAACGGCGATGCGGCGTGGGGTGCGTCACCACCGGCTGCGTGCGACCGCGCGACGGCGTCGATGCGCTGCGCTTGTTGCGCCGCTACTTCGTGGACGCCGCGAGCCTGCGGCAATGGCGCCTTCTCGACCGCGTGGTGGTTCCCAGCAAGTACCTGGCCGGCCTCGCCCTGCAGCATGGCGTGCCCGCGGCGCGGCTGCGGATCGTCGCGCACGGCACGCCGATTCCGGATGCGCCGGCGGAACGCCGCGATGACCCGCCGCTCGTCGCGTACGTCGGCGGGCTCCTGCGCTACAAGGGCGTGCACGTGATGCT
>DASTGG010000437.1:0-16701 GCA_035719385.1 Usitatibacter sp. | reverse complement strand
CATGGTGGGATTGCTCGCGCCCGA
The DNA here is from genome assembly GCA_035719385.1 of Usitatibacter sp. Taxonomy (GTDB): domain Bacteria; phylum Pseudomonadota; class Gammaproteobacteria; order Burkholderiales; family Usitatibacteraceae; genus Usitatibacter. The sequence goes on along the minus strand of DASTGG010000437.1, from coordinate 16,677 downwards.
CGCGCTCGCCGTCGACCCGATGCATCCCGAGCTCATGCTGCGCCCGGTGGAGGATGCGTTGGGCGGCGACGTGCTCGTCGTCGGACCCGGCGCCGGCCGCTCGCCGTCGCGCACGTCGCTCTCGCCCTTCGAGCGCGTGACGCTGCCGGCCGCGCTGGCGCTCGCCAAGCCGCTGGTGCTCGATGCCGATGCGCTCAACGCCATCGCGCTCAGCGAATCGCTGCAACGCATGCTGTCGGCGCGAAGGTCGGCGACCCTCCTCACGCCGCACCCGGCCGAGGCCGGGCGCCTGCTCGGCAAGGGCACGGCCGAGATCCAGGCCGACCGCCAGGCCAGCGCGCTCGCGCTCGCGAAGCGCTACGACGCGTGCGTGGTTCTGAAAGGCGCGGGCAGCGTCTGCGCCTTCCCCGATGGGCGCTGGTCCGTCAACGCCACCGGCAATGCGGGACTCGCCAGCGGCGGCACCGGCGACGTCCTCGCCGGCATGGCGGGCGCGTTCCTCGCCCAGGGCATCGAGCCCGAGCATGCGCTGCAGCTCGCCGTGTGCCTGCACGGCGCCGCGGCCGACTCCCTCGCCGCGCAGGAGCGCGGGCCGATCGGCCTCACCGCTTCCGAAGTCGCGCTCGAGGCGCGCCGCCTCATGAACGCATGGGTCGCGCGATAGAATTGCACCGATGAACGCCACCGCTCCCGAACGCGAATCGATGTCGTACGACGTGGTCGTCGTCGGCGCGGGCCCCGCGGGCCTCGCCGCGGCCATCCGTTTCAGGCAGCTCTGCGCCGCGCAGGGCAAGGATTTCTCGGTCTGCATCGTCGAGAAAGGCTCCGAGGTCGGCGCGCACATCCTCTCGGGCGCCGTGATCGATCCGCGCGCCCTGGACGAGCTGCTGCCCGACTGGAAGGCGGGCGGCGCGCCGCTCAACCAGCCCGTCACCGGCGACAAGTTCCTCTTCCTCACGGAGAAGTCGTCGTGGCAGACGCCCGAATGGATGCTGCCCGCCTGCTTCAGGAACCACGGCAACTACATCGCGAGCCTGGGCAACGTCTGCCGCTGGATGGGCGCGCAGGCCGAGGCCGCGGGCGTGGAGATCTATCCGGGCTTCGCCGCCGCGGAGGTGCTGCACCGCGAAGATGGCACCGTGTACGGCGTGGCCACGGGCGACATGGGCATCGGCAAGCACGGCGAGCAGACCGCGCGCTACCAGCCCGGCATGGAGCTGCACGCGAAGTACACGATCTTCGCCGAAGGCTGCCGCGGCCACCTGGGCAAGCGCCTGGAGTCGCGCTTCAAGCTGCGCGAGGGACGCCCGCCGCAGACGTACGGCATCGGCCTCAAGGAGCTGTGGGAAGTGCCGCCCGAACGCCACGTGCCCGGACTCGTGGTGCACTCGGCGGGCTGGCCGCTCGATTCGCACACGTACGGCGGCTCGTTCATGTACCACATGGAAAACAACCAGGTCGCGGTCGGCTTCGTGGTGGGCCTCGCCTATCGCAACCCCTACCTCAGCCCCTTCGAGGAGTTCCAGCGCTACAAGACGCATCCTGCCATTCGCACCTATCTCGAGGGCGGGCGGCGCATCTCGTACGGCGCGCGCGCGATCACCGCGGGGGGCCTGCAGTCGCTGCCCAAGCTCACCTTCCCGGGCGGCGTGCTGGCCGGCGACGACGCGGGGTTCCTCAACGCCTCGCGCATCAAGGGCACCCACGGCGCGATCAAGTCCGGCGCCCTGGCGGCGGAAGCGGCCTTCGAGGCGCTGGCCGCGGGCCGCGAGGGCGACGAGCTGGAAGCCTATCCGCGCGCGTTCGAATCGAGCTGGCTGCACGACGAGCTGCACCGCGCGCGCAACTTCAAGCCGTGGATGGCGAAAGGCCTCTACACGGGCACCGTCATGGTCGGCATCGACCAGGTGCTCTTCCGCGGCAAGGCCCCCTGGACGCTCACGCACCACCACGCCGACCACGAGATGCTGAAGCCGAAGGAGGAGTGCGAGCCGATCGCCTATCCCAAGCCCGACGGCCAGCTCACCTTCGACCGGCTCTCGTCGGTGTTCATCTCGAACACGAACCACGAGGAAGACCAGCCGGCGCACCTCACGCTGCGCGACCCGGCGGTCCCGGTGGCGGTCAACCTGGCCGTTTACGCCGGGCCGGAGTCGCGCTACTGTCCGGCAGGAGTCTACGAATTCGTGGATGAAGCGGGCGGCCCGCGGCTGCAGATCAACGCGGCGAACTGCGTGCATTGCAAGACCTGCGACATCAAGGATCCACGGCAGAACATCGTGTGGGTCGTGCCGGAAGGCGGAGGCGGACCGAACTATCCGAACATGTGACGCAAAGGAGCCCTGCGATGAAAACGGTTGCCGAACTGCTTCGCACCAAGCCCGCCCGCAGCATCGTCAAGGTGCGGCCGGACCAGAGCGTCCTGGAGGCCATCAAGATCCTCGCCTCGGAGGACATCGGCGCGGCCGTGGTCATGAACGGCGACCGGATGGTGGGCATCTTCTCGGAGCGCGACTACACCCGCAAGATCATCCTCAAGGGGCGTTCCTCGGACACCACCCGCGTCGACGAGGTCATGACGCCGAACGTCATCACCGTCTCGCCGCGCACGAAGGATCGCGAGTGCATGGCGATCATGACCGACAAGCAGATCCGCCACCTCCCCGTCGTGGACGACGGACGCGTGATCGGCATGGTGTCCATACGCGACATCGTGAGCGACATCATCGCGGACCAGGATTTCACCATCGAGCAGCTCGAGCACTACATCAGCGGCAACTAGAAAAAGGAAACGCATGTCCGGTCACGGCATCCACGTCCACGGCGCGCACGACCACGCCGTCGAGCACGAAGCCCACAAGGGAGGGCTGGGCCAGCAGGTCGCGATCTTCTCGGCGGTGCTGGCCACGATCGGCGCGATCGTGAGCTTCCTCGGGGGCCACACGCAGAACCAGGCGCTGCTGCACAAGAACGATGCCGTGCTGGAACGCGCCGAGGCCTCCGACCAGTGGAACTTCTACCAGGCCAAGAGCCAGAAGCAGAACCTCGCCGAGATCGCCGCCACGCTCGCGACCAATCCCAGGGACGTCGAGCTCTACAAGCAGGAGGCGGCGCGCTACAAGAAGGAAAAGGCCGACATCGAGAAGACCGCGCGCGAGCACGAGGCGAAGTACAAGGCCTTCAACGAGAAGAGCGAGAAGGCGCTGCACCCGCACCACTTCCTCGCGATCTCGATGACGCTGCTGCAGATCGCCATCGCGCTCGCCTCGATCACCGTGCTCACCCAGAAGCGCTGGCTGCTCGCCGGCGCCGCATTGAGCGCCCTGGGCGGCGCGGTGCTCGGCATCGTCGCCTGGTTCTGAGGCGGCGGTCGCGCGACCGCCCGCAGCCGCGATGCTCGAGGTCCGCGGTCTCGCGAAGTCGTACGGTCGCGACGCGCTGTTCGACGCGGTCGACCTCGACGTCGCCGCCGGCGAATGGGTCGCGGTGGTGGGCGAATCGGGCTCGGGCAAGTCCACGCTGCTCAACGTGATCGCCGGGCTCGACCCGCCGGACCAGGGCAGCGTGCGCCTCGAGGGCCGCGCCCTCGATTACGGCGACGACGACGCGCTCGCGGGCTGGCGGCGCGTGAACGTGGGCTTCGTCTTCCAGGCGTTCCACCTCCTGCCGTACCTCGACGTTGAAGAGAACGTGGCGCTGCCGCTCGCCCTCCTCGGCGTCGGGCGCGCCGCGCGGCGCGAGCGCGCGCGCGCGATGCTCGATGCGGTGGGCCTGCACGGCTTCGCGGCGCGGCGCCCGGGGTCGTTGTCGGGCGGCGAGGCGCAGCGCACCGCCATCGCGCGCGCGGTCGTCCACCAGCCGCGCCTGCTGCTCGCCGACGAGCCCACGGGCAACCTCGACGAGGCCACGGCGGGCGTCGTGCTGGACACGCTCGAGAAGGCCGTGCGCCAGGCGAAGGCCGCCTCGCTCATGGTGACGCACTCGTCGGTGGCCGCCGCGCGCGCGGACCGCGTGCTGCGCCTGGCCGGCGGCCGGCTGCGGCCCGCCTGAGTCACGGATGAACCGCGCGCTCGCGCTGATGCTCCTTCGCGGCACGCTCACCGCGAACCGCTGGCGTCTCGCGCTCACGCTCGCGTGCATCGCGCTCGGCGTGGCGCTGGCGGCGGCGGTGCACACGGTCCACTCGTCGGCGCTCGCCGAGATCGATCGCGCGGCGCGCGCGCTCTCGGGCAGCGCCGACCTGGAGATTCGCGGACCGCGCAACGGCTTCGACGAGGAAACGTTCGTGCGCCTCGCCAACCGCCCCGAGGTGGCCGTCGCGAGCCCCGTCGTCGAGGTCGAGGCGGCCCTCGCGGGCACGCGCGATTCCATCCGCATCCTGGGCATCGACGCGCTGCGCGCGATGCGGCTGCAACCGGCGTTCGTCGCGGGCGCGGCCTCGTCGGGCGCGCCGCAGGCCGCCACCCTCCTCGACGAGCGCGATGCGTGGCTCTCGCCGGCCGCCTCGGCGCGGCTGCGGCTGCGCGAAGGCGAGACGCTGCGGGTGCAAACGGGCACCGGCGTGCGCGAGTACCGCGTGGCGGGAATCCTGCCCGGCCTGCAATCCGTGGGCGACCTCGCGGTGATCGACATCGCCGCGGCGCAGGCGCACTTCAACCGCATAGGCCACCTTTCGCGCATCGACGTGCGGCTGCGCCCCGGCGTCGATGGCGCGCGCTTCGCGACGACACTCGACGCGCTGCTGCCCGCCGGCGTGGTCGCATCGACGCCGGACTCCGAGGGCCAGCGCGCCGCGGGCATCTCGCGCGCCTATCGCGTGAACCTCGACGCGCTCGCGCTCGTCGCGCTCGCCACGGGGGCGTTCCTCGTGGTCTCCACGCTGGCTCTGCAGGCCGCGCGCCGCCGCCAGGAGTTCGCCCTGCTGCGCGCGCTCGGCATCACGCGGCGCGGCGTGGCGTTGCTCATGGCGATCGAAGGCGCGATCCTCGGCGCCGCGGGCAGCGTGGCGGGCATCGCGATCGGCCTCTGGGGCAGCGATGCGCTGCTGCGGCGTTCGGGCGGCGACCTCGGCGCGGGCTTCTTCAGCGGCAATGCGGGCGCGTTCTCGCCGGATCCCGTGGCGCTCGCGGGCATCGCGCTGCTCGCCATCGGCGCCTCGGTCGTGGCGGCGCTGTGGGTGTCGCGATCCGCCGGCCGCATGGCGATCGCCGAGGCGCTGCGCGACCGCGCGGTCGATGTCGCGCCGCCATCGCGCCGCAACGTCGTGGCCGCCCTGCTCCTCTTCGCAGCCGGCGTTCCGCTGCTCATGCTGCCGCCCATGGGCGAGATCCCGGTCGGAGGCTATGGCGCCATCGCGCTGTGGCTGGCCGCTTCGGTCGCGGCCGTCGGTCCCCTGTGCCGCGCGCTGCTGGGCGCGTTCGGCCCGCGCACCGCCGCCCTGCCCATGCTCGCGCTCGCGCAGGTGCGCCACCTTCCCGGGCACCTCGCCGCGAGCATCGCGGGCATCGTGGTGAGCGCCTCGCTGTGCGTCGCCATGGCGATCATGGTGTTCAGCTTCCGCGTGTCGCTCGCGGACTGGCTGAACGGCGTCGTGGGCGCGGATCTCTACGTGCGCACGGCGACCGGCGGCGACACGGGCTACTTCACGCCCGAAGAGCAGCGCCGCATGGCCTCGATCGCGGGGCTGCGCGAGGTGCAGTTCCTGCGGTTCGACCGCCTCGTCATGGACGCGAACGGGCCGCCGCTCACGCTCATCGCGCGCCCGGTGGACGACCGGATCCTCGCGGGCTTCCAGGCGCAGCCGCCGGGCGTGCCGAAGGACGGGAACGAGATCCCCGTCTGGATCTCCGAGGCGGCACGCGACCTGCACGGCTGGCGTCCCGGCGACCTCATCGAGCTGCCGATCGCCGGCCGCGCCGTGCGCGTGCGCGTCCACGCGATCATCCGCGACTACGCCCGCACCTGGGGCGCGATCGTGATGCCCCTCGCCGACTACCGGCGCATCACCGCGGACGCGTACGCCAACGACGCGGCGATCTTCCTCGAGCCGGGCATGGACGTGGCGCGCGCTGAGCAGGCGATCCGCGCCGTGCTGCCGGATTCGCGCGGCGTGTTGTTCGAGGATGCGGCGGACCTGCGCCAGCGCTCGCTCGCGATCTTCGACCGCAGCTTCGCGGTGACCTATGCGCTCGAGGCGATCGCCATCGTCATCGGCCTCGCGGGCGTGACCAGCAGCTTCGCATCGCTCGCGTGGTCGCGCCGCCGCGAATTCGGCGTGCTGCGCTTCATCGGGCTGTCGCGGCGCGAGATCCTCGCGATGCTCGCCCTGGAAGGCACCGCGGCGGGCGCGCTCGGCGCCGCCCTGGGACTGGTTTCCGGGGCGGCGATGAGCCTCGTGCTCGTGCACGTCATCAACCGGCAGTCGTTCCACTGGAGCGTCGAGGTGCACTGGCCGGTCGCCGGGCTCGCGTTGCTCATCGGCGCCATCGTGGCGAGCTGCGCGCTCGGCGCGCGCGGCAGCGGCTCGCTCGCGGTGCGCAAGGAAGCCGTGCTGGCCGTCAAGGACGATGCGTAGGATCGGCGCGGCGCTCCTCGCGATGCTCCTGTGCGTGCCGGCAGGGGCCTACGATCGCGTGGTGCCCGGCGCCGCGTTGCAGTTTCCGCGCGACGCGGGCTCGCATCCCGGCCACCGCATCGAGTGGTGGTACGTGACGGGCCACCTCGATGCAGCGGGCGGCGGCCCTGCGGTCGGATTCCAGGTGACGTTCTTTCGCGTGCGCAATCCCGAAGCCGAATCGAACGCGAGCCGCTTCAGCCCGCGGCAACTGCTCTTCGCGCACGCGGCGCTCGCCGATCCGGCGCGCGGCCACCTCCTCCACGACCAGCGAAGCGCGCGCGCCCTGCCCGGGCTGGTCGAGGCTGCTACCGGCGACACGGACCTGCGCATCGACGACTGGTCGCTGCGCCGCGAAGGCCGCGGCTACCATGCGCGCATTCCCGCCGGGACGTTCACGCTCGACCTCACCCTCGAAAGCACGCAGCCGCCGATGCTCCAGGGCGATCGCGGCTTCAGCCGCAAGGGACCGGATCCGCGCCATGCGAGCTACTACTACAGCGAGCCGCAGCTTCGCGTGGGCGGCCGCGTGATCGTCGAAGGGCGCGCGCGCGAGGTGGGCGGCGTGGCATGGCTGGACCACGAATGGTCGAGCGAGCTGCTCGCGCCCGAGGCCGCCGGCTGGGATTGGCTGGGCGCGAACCTCGACGATGGCGGCGCGCTCATGGCGTTCCGCATCCGCGGCCGTAACGGCGACACGTTGTGGGCGTCCGCGGCGGTGCGCCCGGCGAACGGCACGACGAAGGGCTTCGCCGGCGACCAGGTCCGGTTCGCGACCCGGCGAACCTGGCGCTCGCCGCGCAGCGGCACCGCGTACCCCGTCTCGATGGACGTGCAGGTGGGCGAGCGCATTTTCCACCTCGAGCCGCTGATGGACGACCAGGAGCTCGACGCGCGCGCGAGCACGGGCACGCTCTACTGGGAGGGCGCGGTGCGACTGGAAGGCGCGGCCGGCGGATGCGGCTACCTCGAACTCACCGGTTACGCCGAAAGGGTGCCGTTCTGATGGCCGCGGTCGCGGCCGGGCTGGAGGCGCCCGCCCGCGCCGGCGAAAGCGTGCGCGCCCAGGCGGGCTCGATCGCGCCGATGGACGGCCTGCGCGGCGTGGCGGTCGCGTGGATCGTGCTGTTCCATTTCCTCGTGCTGGGCTCCGCCGCGACCGATCCGTGGATCGCGGCCGTCGCGCGGGTCCCGACGCTCGAGGCGGCAATCCGCGGCGGTCCCTTCGCGGTGGACCTCTTCTTCCTGCTGTCGGGCTTCCTGCTCTCGCTGCCGTGGCTCCTCGCCGCGCGGCGCGGAAGGCCGGCTCCGGACGTGCGCCGGTTCTACGCACGGCGCTTCTGGCGCATCGTGCCGGCCTACTACGTGCAGCTCGCCGCGCTGTTCGTGGTCGTGATGCCTCTGCTGCACGGGCTCGCGTACTGGCGATCGGACCTCTACGTGTACGCTTTCAACGCCCTGGCGCACGCGCTCTTCCTGCACAACGTCACGCCGCTCACCAGCGGATCGCTCGGCGCGAACGGCGCGCTATGGACGCTCGCCGTGGAGGCGCAGTTCTACGCGCTGCTGCCGCTGCTCGGGCCGCTGTTTGCGCGCGCGCCATGGCGCTCGCTCGCCCTGTCCGTCGCGATCAGCGCGGCGTGGGTCGCCGGATCGCAGCACGGCTTCGATGCGCTGGTCCGCGCGGGCATGGAGCTCGGGCGGCACTGGCAATGGCCCGAGGACGCCATCCGGCGGCTCCTCGCCATCCAGTTCCCCGCATGGCTCGCGCATTTCGCGCTCGGCGCCGCGCTCGCGCGCGCCTGGCTCGGATGGCGGCCGAACACGGGGCGCTACGCACCCGCCATGCTGTTCTGGGCGTGCATCGCGATCCTGGCCGCAGCGCTGGCCGGCGGCTTGCGCCCGCTCGGCGAGCTGTCGTGGCTCGTGCCGGTGGGTGCGCTGGGCGGCATCATGCTCGCCGCGGCGACCGGCCGCGCCGGGTTCGCGGCCACGGCGCTCGGACGCGGTCCGCTCGCCTTCCTCGGGCGCATCAGCTACTCCGCTTACTTGTGGCACCTGCCGTTGCTGCTCGTGCTGCAGCGCCATGCGCACGTGGCGCCGTGGGCTCTGCTTCCGCTCTATCTCGCCAGCGTGATCTCCATCGGCTGGCTCTCGTGGCGCTGGATCGAGCAGCCGTTCATGCGGCGGCACGCGCACGGGAGCGCCAGCCCACGGCCAGCGCCATGACGATGGCGCTCGTCTGCAGGAATGCCACGCCCCACAGGACGTCGCTGTAGCGGCCGGCATCCATGAGGATGCCGAAGAGGATCGGCGCGAGCGCGAGGCCGCTGTCGATGCCCGAATAGACGAAGCCGTACACGCGCCCGTAGGCGCCGGCGCCGAACGCGCTGGTCGCCGCCCGCCGCACGAGGATGTCCCTCGACGGGCCCGAGAAGCCGATGCCGAAGCCCATCATGCCCATCAGCGCCACGATGCTCCACGGCGGCACGGCCGCCGTCGCGAGCGCGATGCTGCAGAGCGCGGCGCTGCCGAGGGCGAGCGCGACGAGCCGTTCCTGGTGCTCGCCCCGCGAGGCGAAGAAGCCGCCCGCGCCGGTGCCGGCGGCGCTGCCGAGGAGGTAGGCCGTGAGGCCGCTCGTGGCGAACGCGAGGCTCACGCCGTAGGAGCGCTCGAGGATGGGCGGCGCGAAGTTCTGCAGGCCGCCGAACGCCATCACCGCCACGAAGAAGAAGCCGAAGCAAAGCCACACTACGCTCACGCGCAGGAAACCGAAGGAGCCGCCCTCGCGCCGGAACCGGTCGGTGGGGCCGGGGCCGTCCGCGAGCAGGCGCCGGTTCGACACCAGGAACGCGAGGGCCATGAGGCCCACCACGCCCGCGCCGAACGCCCCGGCGCGCCAGCTCCACGCCTCGGCGAGCGCGATCACGAAGACGGGTGCCGCGGCCCACCCCAGGCTGCCGGTGAGCCCGTGGACGGAGAACGCATGCCCCAGCCGCGCCACGGAGACGCGCCGGTTGAGCAGCGTGAAGTCGGCCGGGTGGAAGACGCTGTTGCCCAGGCCGGCGAGCGCCGCGCCCGCGAGCAGCATCGCGTAGCCCTGCGCCGCGGAAAGGAAGATCGCGGCCGTCGAAAGCAGCGTGACGCCGCCGGCGAGGACGCGGAAGCCGCCGACGCGATCGACCACGAAGCCCGCGAGCGCCTGGCCCACGCCCGACACGACGAAGAAGACCGTCATCGTCGCGCCCACCTGGGTGAACGTGAGGCCGAAGTCGCGCATGAGCCACGGAAACAGCGGCGGCAGCACGAAGTGGAAGAAGTGCGAGGTGCCGTGCGCGAAGCCGACCAGCGAGATGACCGTCGCGTCGCTGCGGAAACTGCTGGCGGTGGGAGAAGCGGCCGACACGGCGCCATTGTAGCCGCTTGATCCTGGTCAAGGACCGGCGCGGTGAGGCGCCTAACGTGAAGGCCATCACTGGAGCATCGCCATGCTGAAGGCCTTCGAATTCGCCGTCATCGGACCCACGGGAGCGCGCCGCATGGGCATCGCCGCGGGCTGCAGCGATTGCCGCGAAAGCCAGCGGGCGGCGCCGCGCTGCAACGGTTTCGGCGCCGGCTGCCTGGGTTTCCGTGCGCCCCTGCACGAAGAAGCCTCGCCACGCGACGCGAAGCGCGAGCGCTGACCCGCCCGCCCGTTCGCCGCGCCTGACACGCGACCGGGCGCGCGTCCTACATCACTGTCCGCGCGGGCCGATGGCGCTGCTCCATTCGTCGCAGTGCAATGAGATGCAGCCCCCGATGAACTGACGGCGCCCATGGTCGAGATCCGCATCCCGTTCGCGAGCCGCTTCCGGACCGACGTCCCGGCGCCGGACGCGGCGGCGGCGATCAGCGCGGGGCTCATCGCGGGAACCATCGCGCTCACCCTGATGGAAGCTTTCGCGGTGCTCGTGTACGACGAGTCGGCGTGGAAGCTCGTGCGCATGATGGCCGCGATCGTTCGCGGGCCGGCGGCGCTCGCGCCGCAGGACGAGGGCGATGCCGCGATCGCCGCCATCGGCTTCGGCACCCACTACGCGCTCTCCCTGCTCTACGCCCTCGCCCTGGCCGGCGTGATGCGCGGGGTGCCGCGCGACCTCGGGCCGATCGTGGGATTCTGCTGCGGCGTGGCGCTGTACTTCGCCAACCTCCACGGCTTCACGCGCATCTTTCCGTGGTTCGCGGAGATGCGAACCATCGATACCCTGGTCGCGCACGCCGTATTCGGCATGATGGCCGGGGGCACGTACTGCCAGCTCGCCTGCCGGGCGAAGGAAGACCACGTCGCCGGGTGATGGCGCTGTTCGCGATCCTGGCGGTCTCGGCGTTCGTCACCTCCTTCATCTCGGGCATCCTCGGCATGGCCGGGGGCATGATCCTCATGGGCATCCTGCTCGCGCTGATGCCGCTTCCGAGCGCGATGCTGCTGCACGGCGTCACGCAGCTCGCCTCCAACGGCTGGCGCGCGCTCCTCTGGCGGCGCGAGGTGGCCTGGCGCGTCTTCCGCGGCTATGCCCTGGGCGCGATCGCCGCGCTCGCCGCCTTCGCCGCGCTGCAGCTCGTGGTGAGCAAGCCGGTGTCCCTCGTCGCCATGGGCGCCACGCCGTTCCTCGCGCTCGCGCTGCCCGAGCGCCTGCACCTCAACGTCGAGCGGCGGGGCCATCCGCTCGCCTGCGGCGTGATCTGCTCGGCGCTCTCGCTGATGGCGGGCGTCTCCGGTCCCATCCTCGACGTGTTCTTCGTGCGCTCGAAGATGACGCGCCATCGCGTCGTCGCGACCAAGGCGATGACGCAGAGCTTCACGCACCTGCTCAAGATCGCCTACTTCGGCGGGCTGGTGGCGACCAGCCGCGGCAACGTGGACCCGTGGCTCGCGGGCACGATGATCGCGCTCGCCTTCGCGGGAACCAGCGCCTCGCGCGGCGTGCTCGAGCGCATGAACGACCGCGTCTTCCGCGCCGCGACGCGCTGGACCGTCATGGCGGTCGGGCTCCTCTACCTCGGCAACGGCCTCGTGATGCTCGTGCGGTAACGCCGCGCCGGAACAGTCCGGCGCCGCGGCTGTCTTTCGTGCGTCTGCATCACGCGCGGAGTCCCGTTGAGGCTGTCCATTCCAAAGATCGCCGGCATCGTCGTCGTCGCGGTGGCGACCACGCTGCTCGGGGTGAACCTGTTCAGCAACGGGCAGAAGAAGATCACGAGCCGCGTCGAGCACCGGTACGACGTCGCCTCGCCGCAGTTCGTGCGCTCCATGGGCGTGCTGCTCGGGCCGCCGCTCGTGGGCGGCAACCGCACGCAGACGCTGCTGAACGGCGACGAGATCTTTCCCTCGATGCTGCAGGCGATCGGCTCGGCGCGGCGCACGATCAACTTCGAGACGTACATCTACTGGTCGGGCCGCATAGGGAAGGCGTTCGCCGACGCATTGAGCGAGCGTGCCCGCGCGGGCGTGCAGGTGCACATCCTGCTCGACTGGGTCGGCAGCCAGAAGATGGACAAGGCGCAGCTGCAGCAGATGATCGATTCCGGGGTGGACATCCGCCGCTACCACCCGCTTCACTGGTACACCATCGACCGCGTGAACAACCGCACGCACCGCAAGCTGCTGGTCGTGGACGGGCGCATCGGCTTCACCGGCGGCGTCGGCATCGCCGACGAGTGGACCGGCCATGCGCAGGACCCGCAGCATTGGCGCGACACGCACTTCCGCATCGAGGGACCGGCCGTGGCGCAGATGCAGGCGGCCTTCGCGGACAACTGGACGAAGGTGAGCGGCGTGGTGCTCCACGGCGAGGAATACTTCCCCGCCATCGAGCCGCGCGGCGAGCAGATGGCGCAGGTGTTCAAGAGCTCCATCGAGGGCGGCGCCGAGAGCATCCACCTCATGTACCTCGCGGCGATCGCGGCGGCGCGCGAATCGATCGACCTCTCGATGGCGTACTTCGTGCCCGACGAGGTGGCGCTGGAAACGCTCGAGGCGGCGATGAAGCGCGGCGTGAAGGTGCGCATCATCATGCCGGGCCCGCACACCGACGCGGCGCTCGTGCGGCGCGCCTCGCGCGCGCTGTGGGGGCGCGTGCTCGCGGGCGGCGCGGAAATGTACGAGTACCAGCCGACGATGTACCACTGCAAGGTGCTCGTCGTGGATGGCCTATGGGTGTCGGTCGGCTCGACCAACTTCGACCCGCGCTCCTTCCGCCTCAACGACGAGGCGAACCTCAACGTGTACGACCGCGAGTTCGCGCGGCGCCAGCGCGCCGACTTCGAGAACGACCTCGCGCGCTCGCGGCGCATCACCTACGACGACTGGATGAACCGCCCGTGGCCCGAGAAGGCGTGGGAGCGGTTCGCCGCCCTCTTCGGCGCGCAGCTCTAGCGTAGGAAACGTCCCACCTCCGGAACGCGCCCCGCCCCGGCGTGTCTTTCAACCGAGCACGGAGGTCATGCCGATGAACATGACGACGAGGGTCCCCACCATCTTCACGCGCATCGCCAAGGGCACGGCGCGGCTCACCGGCCGCCCCCTCACCTTTTCCATCGCGGTCTTTCTCGTCATCGCCTGGGCGGTGAGCGGTCCCTACTTCCAGTACAGCGACACCTGGCAGCTCACGATCAACACCGGCACCACGATCGTCACCTTCCTCATGGTGTTCCTCATCCAGGCCACGCAGAACCGCGACGCCGAGGCGATCCAGATAAAGCTCGACGAGGTCATCCGCAGCCTGCAAGGCGCGCACAACGCCCTGCTCGACCTCGAGGAGCTGGAGGAAGAGGACCTCATGAAGATGCGCGAGAACTACCTCGCGCTCGCCGAGCAGGCGCGCCGGCGGCTCAAGCGCGGCAAGGACGACACCGGCGTGCCCGAGATCAACCACGACCACGCGAAAGTGGCGAAGCAGGTGCCGGCCGGCCAACGCCGCGCGCGCTGAGGCCCGTTCAGCGAAACTCCACCGCGTTCGTGTTCGCGCCGCACAGCAGCACGCCCACCGTGCCGCGCTGGGGAGGCTTCCACGCGCCCGAGGTGAGCGCCGCCAGCGCCGCCGCACCGCCAGGCTCGGCCACGATGCGCAAGGTCTTCCACAGCAGGCGCTGCGCTTCGCGAATCGCCTCGTCGGTGACGAGCACCGTGCCCGCCATGAAGCGCTGCGCGATCGGGAACATGAGCGAGCCCACGCGGCGCGGCGCGAGCGAGTCGGCCGCGATGCCGCCGGCGGGCGAATCGACCGGCTCGCCCGCCGCGAGCGCGCGCGTGAGCGTCGGCGCCTGCTCCGGCTCCACGCCGATCACCGGGATGCGGCCCGCATACCATGCCGCGATGCCTCCCGCGAGGCCGCCGCCGCCCACGGCGACCAGGAGCGCGGCGAGGTCCGGCGCATCTTCCTCGAACTCGAGCCCCACCGTCGCCTGGCCCTGCAGCGTCTCGACCTGGTCGTAGGCGTGGATCGCGAGCGCGCCGCTTCGCGCGATCCAGCGCTCGCTCGCCTCGAGCGCATCGGCGTAGCGGTCGCCGCCGACCTCGAGCCGCGCGCCGTAGCCGCGGATCTGCTCCAGCTTGGCGGGCGAGGCGACCGTCGGGACGAAGATCGTGGCCGGCACGCGGCGCTTCATGGCCGCGAACGCCACCGCGGCGCCATGGTTGCCGCCGGAAGCCGCCGCCACGCCCGCCGGCGGAATCTCGCGCGTGAGCAGGCTGTTGAAGGCGCCGCGCGTCTTGAAGGAGCCCGCGTGCTGGAGGAACTCGAGCTTGAGAGCGAGCTGCACCCCAGGGCAGCCCAGATCCTCGCCATCGATGCGAACGACGGGCGTGCGCCGGATCCACGGCGCGATGCGCTGCGCGGCGGCGCGGATCGAATCGGAATCCAGGCCCCGGGGTGCGTCCCCGGGGTGCGTCCCCGGGGTGCGTCCCCGGGGGGCTTCAGTGGCGGACAAGGGTTTCGGGCTGGCCTTCGCGCAGGTTGAGGATGTTGCGCAGCATCGTGACGTCTGCGGGCTTCACCAGATGGTAGTCGAAGCCGGCTTCGTGCGTGCGGCGCCGATCCTCGCGCTGACCCCATCCGGTCACGGCGACGAGCGTCGTGCCGCGGAACCGTGGATCCTCGCGCATCCGCCGCGCGACCTCCAGGCCGCTCATGCCGGGCATGCCCAGGTCGAGCAGCACGGCGGCCGGGCTGAACGTCTCCATCGCCGCGAGCGCCGACTTGCCGTCGTGCACGATCTTCACCTCCGCGCCCAGGAACTCGAGCAGCATGCCCAGGCTGTCGGCTGCGTCGCGGTTGTCGTCGACCACGAGCACGCGCCGATGCCCGAGCGGCTGGCCGCGCGGCTGCAGCGCCGGTGCCGGCTGTGCCGCCTCCTCGGCCTGCACGGCGAGCGGCAGCTTCACGACGAACTCGCAGCCGTGGCCCGCGCCCTGGCTGCGCGCCTCGATCGTGCCGCCATGCAGGTGCACCAGCGTGCGCGCGAGCGTGAGGCCGATGCCGAGGCCGCCCTGCGCGCGGATGCCGGTGTGCAGCTGCGTGAACATGTTGAAGACCCGCGAGAGCTGTGCGGGCGGGATGCCCTCGCCGTCGTCCACGACGCAGATCTTCGCCATGCCGTCTTCCACGGACACGCGCACGTCGATGCGGCCGCCATCGGGCGTGTACTTCGCGGAGTTGTTGAGCAGGTTCGCGAAGACTTGCGCGAGCCGCACGGGGTCCGCGTGCAGGACGATGGGCTCCGCGGGGATCGCGACGGAGAGCTTGTGCTTGCCGGCCTCGACGAGCGGCAGGCTCGTGTCCACCGCCGAGCGCAGCACGCTCGCGAGCTCGACCATCTCCCTGCGCAGCTCGATCTTGCCGCGGCTGATGCGCGACACTTCCAGCAGGTCGTCGACCATGCGCACCATGTGCTGGACCTGGCGCTCCATCATGTCGGTCACGCGCGCGACGGCATGGTCCTGCGCGACAGCCATGCGGAAGATGTGCAGCGAGTTGCGGATCGGGGCGAGCGGATTGCGCAGCTCGTGCGCGAGCGTGGCGAGGAATTCGTCCTTGCGCCGGTCGGCCTCGCGCAGGTCGTCCTCGGCGTTGCGCCGCTCGGTGACGTCCTCGATGACTGCCACGGCGCGCACGCTCGCCTCGCCGCCGTCGCGTGCGAGCGCGATCGAGAGCTTCACCCAGATCGCCTCCCCGTCGTGGCGCACGAAGCGGCGCTCGCCGACGAACGTGTCCTGGTGGCGATGGATCAGCCTCTCCAGCAGGCCTTGCACCTCCCCGCGATCGTCCGCGTGCGTGACCTCGGCGATGCCCATGGCGAGCAGCGCGTCGCGCTTGCGGCCGAGGATGTCGCAGAGGGCGTCGTTCACGAGCGTGAAGCGGCCCCCGGGCGTGAGCTCCGCGATGCCGACCGCGGCGTTCGCGAACAGCGCCTCGAGGCGCGCCTCGCTCTCGCGCAGCGCCTGCGCGACGTGATCGAGCTCTTGCAGATGCTCGCGCGCGTGGTATTGCCGTTGCCGCGCCCGCAGCGCCGTCTGCGCCGCCGTGACGAGCGAGGCCACGCGCACGGGGCGCTCCAGCAGCGTCACGTTGCCGAGCATGCGCACCGCCTGCCGCACGGCCGGCGAATCCGCGCCGTGGTGGGCCAGCAGCAGGATCGGCAGGTCCGACCACGCGGGCTGGCGCGCGAGCCGCTCGCCCAGGTAGTAGAGCGCGGTTTCCTGGAGCAGCGCCTCTTCCGAGATGACGAGGGCGCCCGCGCCGGCGCCGATCTCCTCGACGAGCGACGGCAGATCCGCGCAGACGCTGCTTCGCAGGCCCGCCTCGGCGAAGACCTGCTGCGTGAGGGGAGCGTCACGGCCCGTCGGCGCCAGGATCAGCAGGCGCCGTTCGAGCGAGGGCCGCGCCGGCGTCACGTGCGCGGCTCGTACAGCGAGCCCGATTCGTAGATCGGCACGCCGGTGAGCACGCCGCGGAATTCGCGCAGCGGCTCACCCACGTTGATGGCGCCGCGGTCGAGGGAGAACTCACGGATCGTGCGTTCGTGCT
>DASTGG010000436.1:0-8045 GCA_035719385.1 Usitatibacter sp. | reverse complement strand
GGGAAGCGCTCGCCGCTCAGCTCGCGAAAGGCCTCGATTTCGTCGTCGACGGCGGCAAGCTGGTCGCACTTGTTCGCGAGCAGCAACGTGGGCAGGCGAACGGCGAACGGGTCCTCGTCGTCGGCGGCCGCGTCCCAGCGCTCGGTCAGCGTGACGCCGCGCTCGGCGAGCAGCGATTCGACCTGCGCCAGCTCGTCGACGCAGTCCGCGTCGCCCAGGTCCATCACGAGCAGCGCCGCATCGGCCATCTGCAGCGTGCTCGCGAGCCAAGGAACCGGATGCTCCGCGGAAATCGCCGGCAGGTCGATGAGCTGGAAGTGCACGTCCTCGTGCGGCATCATCCCGGGCTGCGGGAACTGCGTCGTGAACGGGTAGGGGGCCACGTGCGCCTCCGATCCGGTGAGCCGCGCATGCAGCGACGACTTGCCTGAGTTGGGCGGGCCCAGCAGCGCCACCTGCGACGCGCCCTCGGGCCGGATCACGAGCGCCGGGCCGCCGTGCCCGCCGCCCTTGCGGCCGCCCTCGAAGTCCTCGGACAAGGCCTTGATGCGCGCCTTGATGTCGGCCTGGAGCTTTTCCGTGCCCTTGTGCTTGGGGATCGTGCGCAGCATCTCCCGCAGGCAATCGAGGCGCTCGTGGGGATCGCGCGCGCGGCGGAAACTCGCCTCGGCCGCCTTGTATTCGGGGGACAGGTTCGCGGGCATGGCGTGCTGGGATGGGCCGGCTGTGGTCAATTGTCGCACCCGGGAACAAGACGCAGCGCCCGGGGCAGAATGCGGCACGATGGCTTCGCGTAACGTCACCTTCGATCACGGCCGCGCTTCGGCCTGGCACCTCGAGCTCATGCGAGCCTGCGACGCCTCGGCCGTGGTGAGCACGGTGAAGGACTACATGGTGCTGCTCACGCCCGACGAGCGCGCCCAGCTTCCCGGCGGATGGGCTCCCGAGCGCTTCCACCAGGCCGAAGACGTGGTGGCGTACGCCGACCGCCTGGCCCAGCTCGGACGCGCTTCCACGCTGCGCCGCAGCGACGCGCAGCGCGCCCTCGCGTTCTTCATGGTGGCGGCGCTGCGGCTGTCGCAGCTCGAGCGCCACGAGCCGCTGAGGCTCAGCGCCTGAAAGGAGCGCTCATGCTGCCGGTGCGTGGCAGCAGCGTCAGAGTCCCGCACCCACGACGGGAGCCGGTTCCAGGCCCTCGTCACAAAGCTCGATCAATTCGAACAGCTTCGAGTTGCGGCGGACGACCTCCGATACGGCGCGCCGGCATTGCGGAGACTGGCACCAGATCGGATAGACGCGCCAGTTCGCGTCGGCCCGCGATGCCCGCTCGCATTCGACGATCAATGGCATCTTGCACGAGCAGTCGCCCGAACGGATCGATTCGAAATCGCGGCTGAGGATGCGGTAGAGCGCCCCGGGAGTCTTCGGCCTGCGGTCCGGGGTCGGCGGACGAAGCTTTGCGAATGGCTTGAACAAGGAAATCATGGCCCGCCTCCCGGTCGTCGTTGTGACCACGACTCTGATCCGGGGCTTGGGCCGCGACTGTGACGCAGTTCACATTCCCGCATTAACGCGGGTTACAAACGCAAGGCGCCCTGTTAAAGGTGGCTTTCCCGCGCCCGGAGAGTGGTGAGGAGACGCAGGCGGTTGGCGGCCGCGGTGAGGGTCAGCGTCATCTCCCGCAGCAGCACCCAGCGCGGGTCGTCGCGATGCATCTTCAGTTCGGCCTGCGCCGCGAGCACGGCGCGCGCGGCGATGTCCTCGGAGCTGCTGAGCGCGGTGGCGGCGAGGTCCACCGGGAGCCACCGCAACTCGGCCGGACGCCATTGGGCCAGGTAGGCCCTGACGATGGCGACGAGCTGGTCGAGGTCCGTGGCCGTCTGGATGGGCGTCTTCCAATCCTCGTACGCGATGCCCCGGCCAGCCCGCTGCAGGGCGGCGGAAACCGTCGGGTCCTGCGGCTCATTGGGCATGCGCGCTCCACTCGAAGACGGATCGCCCATGCTGTCACCGATCGACGACGGCATGTATCAGAGGGCTCCTACAGAGAAAGGCCGGTCAGTCAGTAGTAGACGTCGAGAACGACGCTTCCCAGGGCGGCGCCCAGCTCGGCCTGGCCGAAGATCTCGTTGTGCACGCGGAATTGCGCGACGAAGTAGTCCGCCGGATCGGGGGACAGCGCCGGGTCGATCGTGCGCGCGCGCTGCACGGCATTGGAAAAGTCCGCGCTGCCCATGCGGAACTGGTAGCGCGAGAAGCTCGCGAGGCAGGCGGATTGCGCATCGCACGGCACGAAATCTCCCGCGAGGCGCGCGCCGAACGCCGGATCCGCGCGGAAGACGGTCGAGACGATGGCGCGCCCCGTCGTCGCATCGGCCGCGACGAAATCGCCCGGCGGCACCGTCCCGTAGGCCTGCACCGTCGTGTAGAAGCTGCGCCCGCTCTTCACGTCCGCGAATTGCAGCAACAGCCCGCCATAGGCATGGCTCGACGCGTCGCCGCGGGTGAGCGTCGGCACCTTGAGATCGAACGTCGCGACCAGCGTGTGGTGGCGCACGCCGCGGTACGGGAAGAGCCGTTCGTCGATGCCGCCGGGGGCGGGTGCCGCGTCGGGCAGCTCGTACATCGGGCCGATGCTCGCGTACGGGCCGCCGCCCACACGGTCGATGCTGGCGACGTGCACGCCGAAGGGAAGGCCGCTGGTCGCGTACATCTGCACGAACGAGTGGGTCGTGATCGCGGCCGCGTCGCCTGGCGGTTGCGCCGTGCGCACGTCCACGTTGCCCGCGCCCGTGATCGAGCCCGCATCCCTCGGATACTCGGGATTGAGGTTCACGAACGAAGGCGGAAGGAAGCTCACGACGAGATTGGGCATCGCCGGCAGCTGGTCCACCCTCATGCAAGCGCCGACGCGGCTTTCGCATTGCGCCGCATCGCCCAAGGCCATGGCGGTCATGGGATAGGACTTCTGCGGGCCGATGAAGCCACCCAGCGCGCACCACGCCACGCCTTCGTCGATCCAGCCCGCGGCGATCATCTCGTCGCGCGTGGCCGCATCGGGCGTGAAGCGGTGGTTGGCGTCGTGGAATGCGTGGCGGTTGTTGTAAACGCGGTAGATCGGCACCTGTCCGGCCGGGCATTGCGGGCCGATCGACGTGACGAAGAATGCGTTCTTCTCGAAGATCCAGCCGCTCGCGGGGTTCCTGAGCGACTCGCATTCGTCGGGGTTCGCCGTGAAGAAGTGCGAGTTGTTCGCGGGAGAGTAGAAGCGGCACACGGGCTTGAACGTGCCAGGCGGCGTGGAGATCGTCGCGGGATCCGACTCGGTGAACTGCTGTCCCGTGCGCTCCCATCCCGGCCCGGCGCTGCCCGCGGCGACCTGGCTCGACTCGAACGCGTCGAGGAGCACGTAATGGCCCGTGAGCGCGTTCACCCATTCGCTCATGGTTGTCGTGGTGTTGATGAAGAAGGCGAGCGCCGCCTGGGAGGGCAGGAGCAACGCCGCGAGCAGGAGGAGTCGGGGCAGCGTCATGGCGAAAAAAAAGCGGCTTGGCTTCCGGGCCACGCCGCTTTTCGGATGATGGGTTGGTGGGTCGTACTGGGATCGAACCAGTGGCCCCTCCCGTGTGAGGGGAGTGCTCTACCGCTGAGCTAACGACCCGGAAGTGCGACATTTTAGCAAATGGGAACCGACCCCGGGGACCGCCCCTCGTCGAAAAAGTAGAATGTCGGATTTCCCGGCGTCATTCCATGGTCCGCACCCGCTTCGCCCCCAGTCCCACCGGCTACCTGCACATCGGCGGCGCCCGCACAGCGCTCTTCAGCTGGGCGTACGCGCGCCGCCATGGCGGCAAGTTCGTCCTGCGCGTCGAGGACACGGACCTCGAGCGCTCCACGCAGGAGTCGGTCCAGGCGATCCTCGATGCGATGACGTGGCTCGCGATCGACTGGGACGAGGGCCCTTTCTTCCAGATGAAGCGGCTCGCGCGGTACAAGGAGGCGGCCGAGCGGCTGCTCTCGAAGGGCCTCGCGTACTGGGCGTACGAGACCAAGGAAGAGCTGGACAGGATGCGCGAGGCGCAGGTCGCGCGCGGCGAGAAGCCGCGCTACGACCGACGCTGGCGCGACTCGAAGAAGCCGCCGCCCAGGGACGTGCCCGGCGTGCTGCGCTTCAAGAACCCGCTCGCGGGCGAGGTCGCCTGGAACGACCTCGTGAAGGGACCGATCAGCGTCTCGAACGAGGAGCTCGACGACCTCGTGCTGTTGAGGGCCGACGGCGTGCCCACTTACAACTTCGGCGTGGTCGTGGACGACATCGACATGGCGATGACGCACGTCATCCGCGGCGACGACCACGTGAACAACACGCCGCGCCAGATCAACCTGTATCGCGCGCTCGATGCGCAGATCCCGCTCTTCGGCCACGTGCCGATGATCCTCGGCGCGGACGGCCAGCGCCTTTCGAAGCGCCACGGCGCCGTGAACGTGATGCAGTACAAGGAAGAGGGCTTCCTGCCCGAGGCGATGGTGAACTACCTCGCGCGCCTGGGCTGGTCCCACGGCGACGAGGAGGTGTTCTCGCGCGAGCAGCTGGTCGAGTGGTTCGACCTCGAGCACGTGAGCAAGTCGCCCGCGCGCTGGGATCCCGAGAAGCTGAGGTGGATGAACGCGGAGTACCTGAAGCGCATCGCCGACGGCGAGCTCGTCTCGCGGCTCGAGCGCGAGAAGCCCGAGGTGTACAAGGCCGCGGCCGCCGTGATGGATCCCGTCGCCATGACCGCGGCGGGGCGCGCGAAATTCCAGCTGCTCGCCGACCACGAGCGCTTCCTGCTTTCGATGGCGGAGCCCGCGCGGCCCGACGAGGCCGCGAAGGCGCACCTGAACGAGGCGGGGCGCGAGGTGCTGCGGCAACTGCTGCCCAAATTTAAGGCGCTCGGCGAGTGGTCGGCACCCGCCGTGAGCGCCGCGCTCAAGGACACCGTGAAGTCGCTCGGCGTGAAGCCGGCCCAGGTCATGATGCCGTTCCGGGTGGCCTTGACGGGGCAGGCCCAGACGCCCGCCATCGACGCAATCGCCGCCGCCCTGCGCCGGGAAGTGGCCCTGGAGCGCTTGGAACGGGCCCTCCAAGCCTGATATAATTTCAGGCTCGGTCGGGGGTATAGCTCAGCTGGGAGAGCGCTTGCATGGCATGCAAGAGGTCAGCGGTTCGATCCCGCTTACCTCCACCAACCTCGATTCCGTAAGTCGGGAGCCCTCTAGCTCCCGATTTATTTGTCCCCATCGTCTAGAGGCCTAGGACACCGCCCTTTCACGGCGATAACCGGGGTTCGAATCCCCGTGGGGACGCCAGAAATGAAAAACGCCCACCTCGTGTGGGCGTTTTTCATTTCCAGATTCTCCCCCGCGCTAAACATTCGCCACGGGCGTGACCGGCGAGCCGACGGCTCCGGGCAGGCGCAACGGAGGCGCGGTCAGCATGAAAGAATGACGGCGGTGTTCGCGCAGCCACGCGGCAAGGTCCGAGAGGTACCACAGCTCGCCCAACGGAATTCCGCGCAGGAATAGGCAGTGGTAGTGCAGCGGGACGAACGAATCGCCGCCCGCGCCCAGCCCGATGCGTTCAACCGCGTAGTTGTCGGCCGCGATCGCGGAAACGCGGCTCTCCGAGATCCAGTCGAGAAGTTTGCGGTCGGTTCCATCGAGCGCGGCACACATGTGGTGAACGCGCTCGCGGTCGACCTGCCGGTTCATTGCCAAGAGCTCGCTCGCGAATCCGGTGTGAATGCAGAGGATGTCGCCAGGTCGCACGTCGATGCGATCGCGCTCGAGCACCTGTCGCAGCGCGTCGTAGCCGACGTTGCGACGAAGGGTGATGGGACGCGAATCGTCGTGACGGGCTCCCATGGCGGGCTCCTTAGAGGCAACCCGCAGTCCGCGCTGAAGATCGGTGCGCGTGCGGCCTTCTTCAACGACGCGGGCGTGGGGTGCGATGGCGCCGGCATTTCCCGTCTTCCCGAACTGGATCGCCGGGAAATCGTGGCGGGCACGGTCTCGCATTGGACGGCGCGCATCGGCGACGCGCGGTCCAGTTGGGAAACCGGAGTGCTTTCGCACGTGAATCGGTCCGCGGAGAGAGTCGGCGCAAAGCCAGGAATGCGATTGCGCGAGCTCGTGGAGATGATTGCCAGGTGATGCCCCACCCGAGCAACCGCGCTCATGATTATTCATAATCGGCACGGAAACATGTTGCAGCGAAGGCGGTCAAGTGCTCGACGTGCGAATGGAAGATTGACGTTCTGCGTTTTGGGAAGGTCTGCTCCGGGTCGTAACCGCCCGTCGGTGGGCAGTGATTCGCTTGGGCCAATCGGCGCATCACCTGTTCACGGCTCGCATGCACCTGAAGTCGTCCGTCCCTCGCGCATGTCCGAATTCAGTTCCACCCCATCCGCAGGTTTGGAGCCCGCAATGCACAGGATGGGCGGTGCGGGCTTGGAGGGGCGCTGCACATTTAGTGCGACAAGCCCACAACCGCCGCGGACGGGCCGTGAAAGGCGCACCTTGTATGCCGTGTCTCGGCGGAGATCTATGTTCCACAGCGTACCGAGCATCGCGCTGACGCCGAAGAGAGTCCCGCTTTCGCGGTCGAACGCTAGCCCCGTGAGGCCGACGTCCTTGTCGGCGTCGGCGTCGAGAACGAGCGCGTGCCGGCGGACCGTGATGTCTTGTGGGTCGATCTCCCAAATGTCCGGCGTTATGTTGCTCGTCACAAATGCGGCACCGGAGGGTCCGATCGTGAGATCAGGGGCACAGCTGTAGGCCTCGTCCACGAGCAACCAGCCCGGCAGTTCTATACGCTTCACCAGCCTTCGCGTCTGGACGTCATAGAGATATATGGCGTCGCTGTCCAGTATCCACGCTCGATTTCGTCGTGCATCCACCTGAACCCTTAGTGCCGGGAGCGTTTCCGTCCACTGCGGCGGGGCTGCGAGCGCAATCGCTGGAGTACCGGCGCCGGTGAGCGCAGCGGCGGCGATGAGGAGCGGGCGTCGGACGCAGCGGACGATAGTGATAAACAAGACTCGGTGGCCAGGAATCACGGTTTCGACCTCATGGCGGCTCGAGGGAATGCTTCGAGTGCGGTACCGGGCGTCCTCACGCTGATGACGACGGCACGGACCAGCAGGGCTGCATAGATGCAGAAGCCGGCGGCCACCGCAGCGAAGAAACCCGAGTTACCCAGATGCAATCCGTAGATCGCGACGAGCCCACCGCTCGCGCTGACGATCATGCGCACTGCATTGGCGTTCATCGCCGCGACCGCGCGCCCGACGCCCTGGGTGACGAAGAACAGCCCGAGCCCCAGCCCGAAGAAGAGGTAGACAGGCCCCACGATCCGCAGGTAGAGGGTGCCAATCCGCGTGACCTCCGCACTGTCGCTGAACAAATCGATCCAGAGAGCCGGGTGAATGGCGACGCCTGCCCCGATCGTGCCGCACAGCAACGCGACGGTGGCCGCGCCGGTCCAAGCGATGTCACGGGCGCGGCGATACTGCTGGGCGCCCCAGTTCGTCCCGACCATCGCGACAATCGCGGTGCCAAAGCCGAACGCCACCGGCTGCAAGATGTACTCGAGCCGGGCGCCCATTGCATAGCCGATCGCGCTTTCCGGCCCGAGTTGTCCGGCGATCCCCGTGAGCAACGCGACCGACAGGTTGGTGATGGCCGTATTCCCCAAGCCGGGAATGCCGACCTTGAGGATGTCGGCGAAAAGCTCGCGGCGCGGCGTCACACCGCGGAACTTCAAACGCACGATCGAGCGGGGCGAACGCAGGTAACAGACCATGACGACGCTGCCGACACCGAACGGAATCAAGAGACCCCAGCCGGCGCCGGCCGGCCCTAGCGGCGGAATCGGTCCAAACCCAAAGATCAACGCCGGCGATATGGCGATGTGCGCCAGCACGCAGCCGACCAGGACCGTGGCGGGCAGGCCCATGTTGCCGGTGCCGCGCACCGTGTTGCCTAGCAGGTTAAGGACGCACATG
>DASTGG010000435.1:0-6617 GCA_035719385.1 Usitatibacter sp. | reverse complement strand
GCTCGTCGTCGCCCCGCTGCTGTGCGGGCTCGTGGGCGCCGCGGTCGAGCGCTTCGGCCTGCGGCGGCTGCATCGCCAGGGGCACGTCGCCGAGATCCTCTTCACGTTCGGGCTCGCCTACGTGATCGCGGAGATCGTGGTGATGGCCTGGGGCCGCAACCCGATCGAGAACCGCGTCCCCGCGGTGATCGACTTCCCGGCGTTCACGCTGCTGGGCACGAGCTACCCGTTCTACAAGGTGCTGATGACCGGGATCTCGGTGGCCATCTTCGCCTTCCTGTACGCCGCGTTCAGGCGCACGCGCCTGGGCCTCGTCATCCAGGCGGCGCTCACGCATCCGCAGACCGTCGGCGCGCTGGGCCACGACGTGCCGCGGCTCTTCGTGCTCGTGTTCGGCGTCGGCAGCGCGCTCGCGGGGCTGGCCGGCGTCATCGGGGGCTTCGCGCTGCTCACCGAGCCCAACATGGCGGCCAACCTGGGGCCGATCGTGTTCGTGGTCGTGGTCGTGGGCGGGCTGGGATCGATCCCCGGCGCATTCGTCGCTTCGATGCTGATCGGCGTGCTGCAGACCTTCGCGGTCGCGCTCGACTACTCCCTGCTCGACCTCTTCCGTTCCGCGGGCATCGCCGTCGATCCGTCGTCGAGCTTCTACGATGTCTACAGGATCAAGATCGCGCAGACCGCGCCCATCCTGCCCTACCTGCTGCTGGTGCTCATGCTCGTCATGCGGCCGCGGGGCCTCATGGGGACGCGCGACTCGTGAACGCGCGCCGAAGCGCCGCGGTGTGGGCCGGCGCCGCGGCGCTGCTCACGCTGCTGCCCTGGATTCCCGGCCTGCAGTCCGACTCCGCCCGGTCGCTGCTCACGCAGATGGGCATCGCATCGGTGTTCGCCCTTTCGTACAACGTGCTGCTGGGGCAGACCGGATTGCTCTCGTTCGGGCACGCCGTATATTTCGGGCTCGGCGGCTACGCGGCGATCCACCTGCTGCGGGCGGTGAACGGCGGGCTGCCGGTTCCCACGCCGCTCGTGCCGCTCGCGGGCGCGGCCTGCGGGCTCCTCGTCGGCGTGATCCTGGGCGCGCTCACGACGCGGCGCGCCGGCACCATCTTCGCGTTGATCTCGCTCGGCGTGGGCGAGCTGGTGCACGCGGCCTCCCTGATGTTGCCCGGGTTCTTCGGTGGCGAGGAAGGCATCACGGCGAGCCGCACGCGCACGCCGCACGTGCTCGGCCTCGACTTCGGCTCGCAGCTGCAGGTGTATTACGTGACCGCGTGCTGGCTCTTCCTGGCCGCGCTGCTCATGCACCATTTCCTGCGCACGCCGGTCGGGCGCCTGTGCAACGCCGTCCGCGACAATCCCGAGCGTGCGGAATTCATCGGCTACAACCCGCAGCGCGTGCGCTTCATCGCGTTCAGCGTGGCGGCCGCGTTCGCCGGCCTCGCCGGCGGGCTGCACGCCATCAATTACGAGATCGTCGCCTCCGAGGCGCTCAGCGCCGAGCGCTCGGGCGCCGTGCTGCTCATGGTGTACATCGGCGGCGTGGCGCATTTCATCGGCGCGATCCTGGGCGCCGTGGCCATCACCTGGCTGCAGGTGAGCCTGAGCGACTACACGAACGCCTGGCTGCTGTACCTGGGGCTGCTCTTCATGGGCATCGTGGTCGTCGCCCCCGGGGGACTCGCAGGCGTGCTGGCCGCGCATCTGCGCGCACGGCGCGCCCGGGCGCTCGCGCCGATCCTGCGCGCCTACGGCATCGCCGCGCTGCCCGCGCTCGCCGCGGCGGTGGGCGCGATCACGCTCATCGAGATCGCCTATCGCCGCTCGACGCAGCCGGAGGCCGGCGCGGTGATGAAGCTCTTCTGGATCACGATGGACACGGCGCGGCCCTGGCCGTGGCTGCTGGCGGCCGCGCTGCTCGCCGCCGGCGCCTGGCTCCTGCGGCGCACGTGGCGCCATGTGGACGAAGCGTGGGGCGCCGCGGGCGCCGCCTCCCGTGGCTGACGCGGCCCTCGAGCTCGACGACGTCCACAAGAGCTTCGGCGCCACGGCGATCATCCGCGGCGTCTCGCTCGCGATCGGCCAGGGCGAGCGCCACGCGATCATCGGGCCCAACGGCGCCGGCAAGTCCACGCTCTTCAACCTGATGAGCGGACGGCTCGCGCCCACGCGCGGGTCGATCCGGCTCGAGGGCCGCGACGTGACCGGCGAGCGCCCCTATCGCATCGCGCGCCGCGGGCTCGCCCGCAGCTTCCAGGTCACGAACATCTTCCCGCGGCTCACGGTCCACGAGAACATCCGCTGCGCCGTGCTGTGGTCGCTGGGGTATCGCTACGACTTCTGGCGGCCGATCGACGCGCTGCGCGACGCCAACGAGCGCGCCGACGAGACGCTGGAGCAGATCCGGCTCGCGGCCCGGCGCGACACTCCCGCCGGCGTGCTGACCTACGCGGAGCAGCGCGCGCTCGAGATCGGCATCACCATCGCGGGCGGCGCGCGCGTGCTGCTGCTCGACGAGCCCACCGCCGGCATGAGCCGCGCGGAAACGCAGAACGCCGTCGAGCTCATCCGCCGCGTGAGCCAGGGACGCACGCTCGTGATGGTCGAGCACGACATGGGCGTGGTATTCGGCCTCGCCGACCGCATCTCCGTGCTGGTCTATGGCGAGATCCTCGCCACGGACGCGCCGCAGCGCATCCGCGAGAATCCCGCCGTCCGCTCGGCCTACCTGGGCGCCTCCGATGCTTGAGGTCGAGGACCTGCACGCCTATTACGGCAAGAGCCACATCCTGCAGGGCGTGACCTTCGCGGTGCGGCCCGGCGAGATCGTGAGCCTGCTGGGCCGCAACGGCGCCGGGCGCTCCACGACGATCAAGACGCTCATGGGCGAGGTGCGTGCCCACGGGGTCGTCCGGTTCAAGGGCGAGCGCATCGACGGCCTCAAGCCGCACGAGATCGCGCGCCGCGGCCTGGGCTATGTGCCGGAGAACCGCGACATCTTCCCGGCCCTCACGGTGCGCGAGAACCTGCTGCTCGGCATGAAATCGGCGCGGCAGCAGGGGCGCTGGTCGATGGAGCAGCTCTTCGAACTGTTTCCGATGCTGCGCGCGCGGGCGGATACGCCGGGCGGCGTGCTGTCGGGCGGGGAGCAGCAGATCCTCACGATCTGCCGTACGCTGATGGGCGACCCGGATCTCGTGATGGTGGACGAGCCGACGGAAGGCCTGAGCCCGCAGCTCGTGTCGGTCGTGCGCGGCCTGCTCGAGGGGATCGCCGCGCGCGGCGTCGCGATCCTGCTGATCGAGCAGCGGCTCACCATCGCGCTCGCGATCTCGCATCGCCTGTACGTGATGGGGCATGGACGCATCGTGTTCGAAGGCACGCCTTCGACCCTGCGCGACAACGAAGGAGTGAGACGCGAATGGCTGGAAGTGTGAGGGAGCTGGAACGCGGGTCCGCCGCGCCTTTCGAGCGCGCGGGCGCCGTCGCGGTGATCGCGCTCGACAACCCGCCCGTGAACGGCCTCGGGCATGCGCTGCGCACCCGCATCGTGGACGGCATCGACGCGGCGGTCGCCGACGAGGCGGTGCATGCGATCGTGCTCATCGGCGCGAACGGCCTTTTCTCCGGCGGCGCGGACATCCGCGAGTTCAACACGCCGAAAGCGTCGGCCGAGCCCACGCTGCATACCGTGATCCGCGTCGTCGAATCGTGCGCGAAGCCCGTGGTCGCGGCGATCGAAGGCCATTGCATGGGCGGCGGGCTCGAGCTCTCGCTCGCGTGCCACTACCGCGTCGCGAGGCCCGATGCGCAGGTGGGACTTCCCGAAGTGAAGATCGGCCTCATCCCCGGCGCGGGCGGCACGCAACGGCTGCCGCGGACCGCGGGCGTGGAGACCGCGCTCAACATGATCGGGTCGGGCAACGCGGTGGCGGCGGCGAAGCTCGCGGACACGAAGCTCTTCGACGCGATCATCGAAGGGGACCTGCGCGCAGGAGCGATCGCCTTCGCGGAGAAGGTCGCCGACGCGCGGCCGCTGCCTCGCGTGCGCGACCGGCCCGCGCTGCATCCCGATGCGGAGGCCTTCTTCGCGTTCGCCAGGGCGGCCGTGGCGGCGGTGTCGAAGAACCTGCCCGCGCCGGTGAAATGCGTGGAGGCGGTGGCGGCGTCCGTGTCGAAGCCGTTCGACGAAGGGCTCAAGCTCGAGCGCTCGCTCTTCCTGCAGCTCATCCAGACGCCCGAGTCGCGCGCGCTGCGCCACGCGTTCTTCGCCGAGCGCGCGGCCTCGAAGATCGCCGACGTGCCCGCCGACACGCCGACCCGGCCCATCAAGGCGGTCGCGATCATCGGCGCGGGCACGATGGGCGGTGGCATCGCGATGAATTTTCTCAACGCGGCGATTCCCGTGACCATCCTCGAGACGAGCCAGGAAGCGCTGGAGCGCGGGGTGGCCACCATCCGGCGCAACTACGAATCCAGCGCCAAGCGCGGCAGGATCGCCGCGGAGGACGTCGAGAAGCGCATGGCGCTGCTGTGGCCCACGCTGCTCTACGACGACGTGAAGGACGCCGACCTCGTGATCGAGGCGGTGTTCGAGCAGATGGACGTGAAGGAGAAGGTCTTCCGCCAGCTGGATCTCGCCGCCAGGCAGGGCGCCATCCTCGCGACCAACACCTCGACGCTCGACGTGAACCGGATCGCCTCGTTCACCTTCCGGCCGCAGGACGTGGTCGGCATGCACTTCTTCAGCCCCGCGAACGTGATGAAGCTGCTCGAGGTCGTGCGCGGCGCGAAGACCGCGAAGGACGTGATGGCGACCGTCGTGCAGCTCGCGAAGAGGATCCGCAAGACCGCGGTCGTCTCCGGCGTGTGCGACGGCTTCATCGGCAACCGCATGGTCGAGCATTACCTGCGCCAGGCGCTCTTCCTGGTCGAGGAAGGCGCTTCGCCGCGGCAGGTCGACCGGGCGCTCGAGGCGTTCGGCATGGCCATGGGCCCCTTCCGCATGAGCGACCTCGCGGGCCTCGACATCGGCTGGGCGATCCGCAAGCGCCGCTACGTCGAGAGGCCCGACGTGCCCTACTCGCGCGTGGGCGATCGGCTGTGCGAGCAGGGGCGGTTCGGCCAGAAGACCGGCGCGGGCTGGTATCGCTACGAGGCGGGCCGGCGCGATGCGATTCCCGATCCGGCGGTCGACAGGATCATCGCCGACCATCGCGCCGGGAAGGGCATCGCGCCGCGCAAGGTGGATGAGGAGGAGATCGTCGGCCGCTGCATCTACGCGCTGGTGAACGAGGGCGCGCGCATCCTCGAGGAAGGCATCGCCGCGCGCGCCTCCGACATCGACCTCGTGTACCTGGCCGGCTACGGCTTCCCGCTGCATCGCGGCGGCCCGATGCTCTACGCCGACACGATCGGCCTGTACAACGTCGTCCGCACGATGCGCGCATTCCAGGCGAAGGCCGGGGAGGACGCGCCGTTCTGGGAGCCCGCGCCGCTGCTCGCGAAGCTTGCCGCGGAAGGAAAGGCATTCAATCCATGACCGAAGCCCTCGTCGTTTCCGCCGCGCGCACGGGCCTCGCCAAGTCCTGGCGCGGCGCGCTCAACATGACCCATGGCGCCACCATGGGCGGCCACGTCGTGCGCCACGCGATCGAACGCGCCGGCATCGAGCCGGCGTCGGTCGACGACGTGCTCATAGGCTGCGCCTATCCCGAGGGCGCGACCGGCGCGAACGTCGCGCGCCAGATCGCGCTGCGCGCGGGCTGCCCGGTCACCGTGCCCGGTGCCACCGTGAACCGCTTCTGCTCCTCGGGCCTGCAGACGATCGCCCTGGCCGCGCAACGCGTGATCGCGGGCGAAGGAGATGTCTTCGTGGCCGGCGGCGTCGAGGCGATCTCGTGCGTGCAGAACGAGGCCAACCGCCACATGATCCACGAGCGCTGGCTCGAGGAGCACAAGCCGGAGCTGTACTGGACGATGTTGCAGACGGCGGAGAACGTCTCGAAGCGCTACGGCATCCCGCGCGATAAGCAGGACGAATACGGCGTGCGCAGCCAGCAGCGCGCCGCCGCCGCCGCGGCCGCCGGCAGGTTCGACGACGAGATCGTGCCCATCACGACCCGCATGGCCGTGGCCGACAAGTCGAGCGGGCGCCTCTACACGCAGGAGACGACGCTGCGGACCGACGAAGGCATCCGCGCCGACACGAATTACGAGGCGGTGTCGAGGATTCGCCCGGCCTTGCCCGGGGGCGTGATCGCCGCGGGCAACGCGAGCCAGTTCTCCGACGGCGCCGCCGCATGCGTCGTGATGAGCGATCGCGCCGCGGCGAAGGCGGGCGTGAAGCCGCTGGGCATCTTCCGCGGCTTCGCGGTCGCCGGCTGCGAGCCCGACGAGATGGGAATCGGGCCGGTATATGCCGTGCCGAAGCTCCTCGCGCGCACCGGCAAGCGCGTCGACGACATCGATTTATGGGAGCTGAACGAGGCGTTCGCCGTGCAGGTGATCTATTGCCGCGACCGGCTCGGCATCGCGGACGAGCGCCTGAACGTCGACGGCGGCGCGATCGCGCTCGGCCACCCTTACGGGATGTCGGGCGCGCGTCTCACCGCCCA
>DASTGG010000434.1:0-6135 GCA_035719385.1 Usitatibacter sp. | reverse complement strand
GAGGGGTCCGTTTTCGAGCGGCCTTCGACTGTGTCGGAACCCCTTGAGGAATTTGGCAGGACTTCAGCGGGGCTTGCGATACAGAACCACTGCTTCGGGGGCTTCAGAAGCAAAGACCTTCATTAGAGCGTCGATTTTGCGGGCAACCACCTCGGGGGCCGCACAACAGGCACGGCCCTCGTCACGACCGCGCCTGTCGGACCGCTGATGCGGTTTTGGAGGTTTTGGGTGATTGGATTCCCGCCTGCGCGGGAATGACGGGTGTGCGCGGGAATGACGGATGTGCGCGGGAATGACGGGTGTGCGCGGGAATGACGGGTGTGCGCGGGAATGACGGGTGTGCGCGGGAATGACGGATGCGCGCGGGAATGACGGATGCGCGCGGGAATGACGATGCGTGCGGCAATGAGATGGTGGCGGTCCGCGTGGACTGCGTGAGCAGTCTGTAGCGGCGAACCTCCAAACAGCAGGTCGCAGGCGCGACTCGGGACTGGACATTGGCGAGGGCCGTCCGTTTCTCGAGCGGCCCCGAGGTGGTTGCCCGCAGAATCGACGACCAAATCAGGGGTTTCTGTCAGCTATCTCGTCATAGCAGTGGTTTTCCATCGAAGCCCCGCTGAAATCCTGCCAAATTCTTCCAGGGGTTCCGACACAGTCAAAGGCCGCTCGAAAACGGACCCCTCGCCAATGTCTTCTAAAATGTCGGCTGCGAAGACTGAGTAAAGCGATCATGACCGTCATCACCGACAAGAAAACCTTCGAGAAATCCATCCCCATCCTCGCGACCGACAGGAAGCGCCTGCCCAAGCTGATGGAAGCATTGTCGCCCGCCGAGCGGCGCTGGGCGGAAGCGTCCGGATTCGACGGCGGCCCCAACACGTTCTGCCTCATTGCCGATGCGAAGGGCGGCGTGGCGCGCGTGCTCGCGGGCGTGGGCGACGCCGCCGATCCATGGGCGCTGGCCGCGTTGCCCCTCAAGCTGCCACGCGGGCGATACGCGCTCGGCAAGGGGGCGGTGAGCATCGCGCCCGAGAACGCCGCGTTCGCGTGGGATCTCGGCAGCTACCAGTACACGCGCTACAAGAAGGCCAAGCGCAAGCCGGCGGACCTGCAGGTCGAGGGCTCGAGCCGCGTGGCGGAGTCGCTGCAGCTGGCCGAGGCCATGCGGCTGGTGCGCGACCTCGTGAACACGCCCACGGAGGACATGGGGCCGGCGGAGCTTTCCGACATCGCGCGCGAGCAGGCCGAGCTCTTCGGCGGCGAGTTCGACGAATGGGTCGGCGACGAGCTCCTCGCGCAGAACTTCCCCGCGATCCACGCCGTGGGCCGCGCCTCGGCGCGCGCGCCGCGGCTGCTGGAGATCCGCTGGGGCAACCCCAAGCAC
Source organism: Usitatibacter sp. (assembly GCA_035719385.1). GTDB lineage: Bacteria > Pseudomonadota > Gammaproteobacteria > Burkholderiales > Usitatibacteraceae > Usitatibacter. Next base: position 4,751 of record DASTGG010000434.1, on the reverse strand, counting down.
CCGCGGCTCTCGATCGTCGGCAAGGGCGTGTGCTTCGACACCGGCGGCCTCGACATCAAGAGCGCCGAGGGCATGCGCCTCATGAAGAAGGACATGGGCGGCGCGGCGCACGCGCTCGCGCTGGCGCGGCTCGTGATGCAGCGCGGGCTGCCGTACAACCTGCACGTGCTGGTGCCGACGGTGGAGAATTCGATCGGCGGCAACGCGTACCGCCCCGGCGACGTCGTGCGCACGCGCGGCGGCCACACGATCGAGATCGGCAACACCGATGCCGAGGGGCGCGTGATCCTCTGCGATGCGATCGCCTATGCCGTCGAGCAGAAGCCGAAGACGCTGATCGATTTCGCCACACTCACCGGCGCCGCGCGCGTGGCGCTGGGGCCCGAGCTGCCGGTGCTCTTCAGCAACAACGACAAGCTCGCGCAGCGGCTGCTCGATGCGGGCGAGGAAGCGTCGGACCCGGTGTGGCGGCTTCCGCTGTGGCGCAATTACCGCCGTCTGTTCGACAGCGAGATCGCGGACTTCAACAACTCGGGCCGCGGCGGGTTCGCGGGCGCGATCGTCGCGGCGCTGTTCCTCGACTATTTCGTGCCCGAGGACATCGCCTGGGCGCACTTCGACGTGTTCTCCTGGAACGACGCGAGCCGCCCCGGCCGTCCCCTGGGCGGGGAAGCGCAGGGGCTGCGCGCCGTGCTGGGAGCGCTTTCCTGAGCCCATGCTGAAGAGGGCGCTCGTCGCGCTCGTGGTGCTCGCGCTGCTGGCAGGCGGCGGCGCGTTCCTCGCGTTCAATTACCTCGACGTCATCGTCAAGTGGACGCTCGAGCATTACGGCCCCGACGTCGCCGGCGTGCCGGTGAAGGTGCGCGAGGTCCAGATCTCGCCGCGCAACGGCCGCGGGAGCGTGCGCGCGCTCGAGATCGGCAACCCGCCCGGCTTCGGCGGCGGGCAGGCGGCGCGCTTCGGCGAGATCCGGCTGGAGATCGATCCGGCCACGATCCTGGAGCCCGTGATCCACGTGCGCGAGCTGACCGTCGAGGAGCCGCGGCTGAGCTACACGCGCGGCGAATCCGGCACCAACCTCGATGCGATCCAGCGCAGCATCGAGGCCTACGCGAAGCGCGCGGCCTCCGGCGACACGAGCGCCGATGGCGGCAGGAAGAAACCGCGCGAGGCGAAGCGGCGCTTCATCGTGGACCGGATCACGCTGCGCGGCGCGAAGGTCACGATGACGAACCCGGCGCTGAAAGGCCAGGGCATCACCTTCGACCTGCCCGACATCACGCTGCGCGACGTGGGCAAGCGCCAGAACGGGCTCACGGCGAGCGAGCTCGCCAACGTCGTGGCCAACGCCCTCATCCAGCGCATCGGGCAGAAGGTACTGACCAACGTGGAGCTGCTGCGCAAGGGCGGGATCGAGGGCGCGATCGACGCGCTGAAGGGGCTGCTGCGCTAGTCACCGCTGCGCCAGTCACCCCGGGCGGCGCAATCGCGCCAATGGCCCGGGGCCCAATCCTCAGAATCGCATGATCACGCCGAGCGAGAACGCGTCGGTATCCGCTTCCCCGGTCGTGCCGCTTCCGCCGATGGCGAACGGCTTGCCGACGTTGGCATAGCGCTCCCACTCCAGACGGAAGGCGACGTTCGGCGTGAAGTCCCAATCCGCGCCGACGCCCCAGTGGAATACGGTCTCGTTGTGGGTCGTGCTTCGGCTACGGTCGGACGCATCGCCATTGGTGAACACGATGTTGCCGTCGAGCGAGGCGGTCTCGCGCAGCCGCGCGCGGAAAGCGCCCGCGCGGGCGAACAGCGCCAGGCGCTGCGGCTCGAACGGCGCGATCAGGAGCACGTCGGCACCGTAGCCATCGAGCTTGCGGTCGATCGCGATGGTCGCGGGCAGCGGCGGATCGCCGCCCAGCAGGCTCGTCGCGAGCCGCGTCTCGCCCAGGTCGGCGTAATTCAGCTCGACGGCGACGTTGCGATGCAGGCGATAGCCGCCGAAGACCTTCCATGCCGTGTCCGTGCGGTCGAAATCCGAATGGATATCGGTTGCGTTCACGATGGTCGATTCGCGGTTTGTCACCAGGTCGCTGCTGGTGCGCGACTGGCCTGCCGAGATGCCGGCGTACCAGGGCCCCGCCGCCGCGGCGAACGGGAGTGAGAGGGCGGTGAGGGCGAGCACGGCTGCCTTGGTCTTCATGTTGTGTCCGTCCATGGGGGAGGAAGCCGTATTTTGTCATGCAGCTACAGGCCCTGTCGCTGGCTTACGACATGCCTGTAGGCGGAACTCTTGCTCCAGCCGGGGGTCGCAACCCCAGTAATGCGGCCTTCGCCGCATGGACCCGTTCGCCTACGATATGACTTCGCTGCTCAAACGATGCGCTGCCGGCCTGCTTGTCACGCTCGGCTTCGCCATGCCGGCTTCGGCCACCACCTTTTCCACCGACTTCACCGACCTCTGGTACAACCCGGCCGAAAGCGGCTGGGGCGTGAACCTGATCCAGCAGAACAACGTCATCTTCGCGACGCTGTTCGTCTACGCCAGCGACAACCAGCCCTTCTGGTTCGTCGCTTCGAACCTGCAGGCCACGAGCGGCAACACGTTCTCAGGCACCCTGTTCCAGACGAGCGGCCCGGCCTTCTTCCAGGCGTTCAATCCGAACGCCGTCGTCAACAGCCCCGTGGGCAGCATGACCCTGACATTCAACACGGCCTCCACGGGCACCCTGGTATACACGGTCAACGGCACGCAGGTCACGAAGCAGGTCCAGCGCCAGACGTGGGCCGGCGAGAACCTCTCGGGCAACTACCTCGGGGGCCTCACCGCCAGCGGCACCAACTGCGGCAACGGCGCCACCAACGGCCCGGTGCTCATCTTCGACACGCTCACCGTGTCCCACAGCGGCGGCCAGGTGACCGCGCGGGTGAACTTCTTCAACTCGTCGGGCACGGCCTCCGTCTGCACGTTCAGCGGCGCCTACGGCCAGAACGGCCGGCTGGGCAACGTGAACGGCTCGTTCAGCTGCACCTTCGGCAGCACGCCCGGCAACCAGGGAACGTTCAACATCTCGCAGATCGACGCGACCGTGAACGGCTTCAACGGCGTGTTCCAGGGCTCCGACCAGTTCTGCAACTACAACGGTTTCTTCGGGGGCGTGCGGGACGTGATCTGACGCCTTTCGCTTTCGCTCGGCAGTGCGGCCCTTCGGGGCCGCCTTTTTTTGCGCTGCATCTGCGCTCCTGCTTTTGCCTTCGCCTCGGTCGCGGAGGGTAAAATGCGCGCAACCGAATAGAAGGAGCCGAAATGACCGCCATCGTCGAAGTCGTCGCCCGCGAGATCCTCGATTCGCGCGGCAACCCCACGGTGGAGGCGGACGTCCTGGTCGAGTCCGGCGCCATGGGACGCGCGGCGGTGCCCTCGGGCGCATCCACCGGCTCGCGCGAGGCGATCGAGCTGCGCGACGGCGACGCCCAGCGCTTCTTCGGCAAGGGCGTGCAGAAAGCGGTCGACCACGTGAACACCGAGATCTGCGAAGCGGTCCTGGGCCTGGACGTCTCCGAGCAGGCGCACATCGATCGCGTGCTCATCGACCTCGACGGCACCGACAACAAGTCGCGCCTGGGCGCCAACGCGATCCTCGCGGTGTCGGTCGCGTGCGCCAAGGCCGCGGCGGAGGAATCCGGCCTGTCGCTCTATCGTTACTTCGGCGGCAGCGGGCCGCGGCGCATGCCGGTGCCGATGATGAACGTCATCAACGGCGGCGCCCACGCGAACAACTCGCTCGACCTGCAGGAGTTCATGATCCTGCCCGCGGGGCTGCCCACCTTCCGCGATGCGCTGCGCTGCGGCGTCGAGATCTTCCACACGCTCAAGAAGATGCTCGACAAGGAAGGTTTCTCCACCACGGTGGGCGACGAGGGCGGCTTCGCGCCCAACCTGCCGAACAACGAGGCAGCGATCCAGTGGATCCTGCGCGCCATCGAGGAGGCGGGCTACCTCGCGGGCTCCGACGTGCTGGTGGGCCTGGACTGCGCCGCGAGCGAGTTCTTCCAGGACGGCAAGTACCGGTTCGAGGCCGAGAAGCTCGCGTACTCGCCGCAGCAGTTCGTGGACCTGCTCTCGACGTGGTGCGACAAGTACCCGATCGTGAGCATCGAGGACGGCATGGCCGAGCAGGACTGGGACGGCTGGGAGCTGCTCACGCAGCGCCTCGGCAAGAACGTGCAGCTCGTGGGCGACGACGTGTTCGTGACCAACACGCGCATCCTGCGCGAGGGCATCATCGAGGGCGTGGCCAATTCCATCCTCATCAAGATCAACCAGATCGGCACGCTGTCGGAGACGTTTGCAGCCATCGAGATGGCCAAGCGCGCCAACTACACGGCGGTGGTGTCGCACCGCTCGGGCGAGACCGAGGACACCATCATCGCCGACATCGCCGTGGCCACCAATGCCATGCAGATCAAGACCGGATCGCTCTCGCGTTCCGACCGCATGGCGAAGTACAATCAGCTGCTTCGCATCGAGGAGGACCTGGGCGATTGCGCAGGCTACCCGGGCCGCGATGCGTTCTACCAAATTTTTTAGAGAGACGCTCATGCCGATCAGCGTCGCACCGGCCGCCACGGCGGCCCGCTAGGACCAGCACCCCATGCGCGTGCTCGCCTTCGTCCTGGTGACGCTGATCGCGGCGTTGCAGTACCCGCTGTGGTTCGGCAAGGGCGGGTGGATGCGCGTGTGGGAGCTCGACCGC
>DASTGG010000433.1:0-5031 GCA_035719385.1 Usitatibacter sp. | reverse complement strand
ACGCCTGCGTGAAGGCTACGTGGAGGTTCTCGAGATGGCTTCGATCGAGGCCAGCGAGACGACGCGCCTCGATTGCGATGCCTTTCGGCGCGGGCAATTCGTGTTCACGGGCCCGGACAGCACCATCGCAGGCACCCTGACATTGATCAACGTGGCGAACGGTATGGAGTTTTCCACCAATGCGACCGCGCTTGCGAGTCTGTCGCGTGGTCCCCTTTTCCGCACCGCCGGCGATCCGTATCCGGATTTCGACGCGCAAGAGGTCAGCCCGGTGGCCGGGTTCATCATCGAAGGGAAGATGTACCGCGCAACGACCCCGACGGGACTGGCCGCGGTCGAGGCCGTGCTTACGAAGCAAACGATCGCCAACGAGATCGTGCTCGATGCGGCGACGCGCTCCGGGACGGACTGGGTTGTCACGATGCCGACGCGTCGCTTCCATTCGTCGCCCCCGCCGGGCGATCCGTTCCTCGGCGCATTTGTGCCTGGCACCCGGGACGTGGAAGCCTCGTTGATGACGTTCTCGCGGGAAGTGACGCCTTTTGCAGATATCCGAAACGGGTGTGACGGAACCTGCTTGCCCGGCCAGAGCTCGGCTGACCTGCGCATGCCGTGGGCTTCTACGGTGTGGGCCTTCAAGTTGGGAACCTCTGCATCGGCCTCGAAGGGAACCACCGACGTGCTGGGGGCACGTAACGGCTGGCAGGTGACCTTGCCCACAGCCGCCGAAAATGGATGGGGTTCCCTCATGTTCGGACATCCTGGATTGAGGGTCCCTTTCGTGAATTTCAATGCGAGCGACGTGAATCTCGCCGACGGCGCGACGGAGTCGGGTTCATTTCGCCTGGTCGGCCTGCCTGCGGTCGGGTTCATGGCCCGCACGTTCCATAACGGGTTCCTGAACTGTGCAGGCTCGGTGTGCCAAGGCAACTATGGCGGGCTTTTTGAGCACAGATGGCAGCCCCTCATTGGTCGAGTGCCGTGACAGACGCCGCGTCATGACCACGCCCCACAGGTGTAGCTGCCTGCGTGGTTTAGACTGGCATCCTCGCAATGCCGTCGCCGCCCATGGACCTGGACTATTCGGCTGAAGAGCTCGCATTCCGCGAAGACGTGCGGCGTTGGCTCGGCGAGAACCTCCCGGACGACCTGTGCCGCAAGGTGGCGCGCTACGAGGAGCTCACGCGCGAGGACCTGCTGCGCTGGCACCGCATCCTCGCCAAGAAAGGCTGGATCGCGCCGTGGTGGCCGGTCGAGTGGGGCGGCACCGGATGGGACGTCGTGCGCCGCTACATCTTCGAGGAGGAATGCGGCTACGCCGGCGCGCCTCCGCTGATTCCCTTCGGCATCACGATGTGCGCGGCCGTGCTCTTCCGGTTCGGCACGCCGGAGCAGCAGCGCCGCTTCCTGCCGCGCATCTACAATGGGGACGATTTCTGGTGCCAGGGCTATTCCGAGCCGGGCTCGGGCTCGGACCTCGCCTCGCTCAAGACGCGCGCGGTGCGCGAGGGCGACCACTACATCGTGAACGGGCAGAAGACCTGGACCACGCTGGGCCACTACGCCGACTGGATCTTCTGCCTCGTGCGCACCGGCAGCACCTCCAGGAAGCAGGAGGGCATCTCGTTCCTGCTGGTCGACATGAAGACGCCCGGCATCACGGTGCGGCCACTCATCCTCATGGACGGCGGGCACGAGGTCAACGAGATCTTCTTCGACGACGTGAAGGTTCCCGCGGATAACCTGGTGGCGGAGGAAGGAAACGGCTGGACCGTCGCGAAATACCTGCTCGGGCACGAGCGCATGAACACGGCGCGCATCGGTGCCTCCCGGCGCGAGCTCGAGAAGCTGAAGGAGCTGGCGGCTTCGCACACGAGCCACGGCCGGCCGCTCAACGAGGACGTGCGGTTCCGCGACCGCCTCACGCGCGTCGAGGTGGAGCTGATGGCGCTCGAGCTCACGAACCTGCGGTTCCTCGACCGGCTTCGCGGCGGCCGGCCGCCGGGCGCGGAGGTATCCATGCTCAAGATCCGCGGCACCGAGATCCAGCAGGCGCTCACCGAGCTCGCGATGGACGCGCTCGGGCCCGCGGCCCGGCCGTTCCGGCCGCTGGACGGCGGAGAATTCGACGCGGTGGCGGCGGCGCTCGCGCCGCGATACTGCAACTTCCGCAAGACGTCGATCTACGCGGGCTCCAACGAGATCCAGCGCAACATCATCGCGAAGATGAGCCTCGAGCTATGAAATTCGACTACAGCGAAGAGCAGCAGCTCGTCGCCGACTCGGTGCGGCGCTTCGTGCAGCAGGAATATGGCTTCGAGGCGCGCCGCAGCATCATCGCCTCGCCCGAGGGCTGGAGCCGCGACACCTGGACGAAGCTCGCCGGCATCGGGCTGCTGGGCCTGCCGTTCCCCACGGAGCACGGCGGCTTCGGCGGCCGGGCGATCGACCTCTTCAGCGTGATGGAGGCGTTCGGCGAGGGCCTGCTGGTCGAGCCCTACCTCGCGACCGTCGGGCTCGCGGGCAGGCTCGTCGCGCGAGCCGCCAGCGATGCGCAGAAGAGCGAAATCCTGCCGGCGATCGCCGAAGGCCGGCTCGTGATGGCGTTCGCCCACATCGAGGATGGCGCGCGCTACGGCCTGGCGCACGTGAACGCCGTCGCTGCTCCCGCGCGCTCGTCGGTCGCCGCGGCGCAGGCCGGGGCCCAATCGACCTTCACCCTCAGCGGCCACAAGCGCGTCGTGATGCACGCGCCGTGCGCCGACAAGCTCGTCGTGTCCGCCCGCGACCGGGACACGGTTCGCCTCTTCGTCGTCGAACGTGGCGACGTCACGCTGCACCCGTTCGTCACGCTCGACGGCATGCGCGCCGCGGACGTCGAGCTGCGCGAGGCGAGGGCGCAGCCCCTGGGCGAGGGCGATGCCATGCCCGCCATCGAGGAGGCGGTCGACTACGCGACGGCGCTCCTCTGCGCCGAGGCGGTCGGCGCGATGAAGTCCGCAAACGACGCGACGCTCGCGTACCTCAAGACCCGCAAGCAGTTCGGCGTGCCCATCGGCTCGTTCCAGGCGCTGCAGCATCGCATGGTCGACATGGTCATCGATTGCGAGCAGGCGCGCTCGATGGCGAGCCTCGCGTGCGCGCGGGTCGACGGGGCCATCGACGCCGCGGAGCGCGCGCGCATCGTTTCCGCGGCCAAGATCAAGATCGCCGATGCCGCGCGGCACATCAGCCAGGAGGCGGTGCAACTGCACGGCGGCATGGGCATGAGCGACGAGCTCAAGGTGAGCCACACGTTCCGGCGGCTCACGATGATCGCGCGCGAGCTGGGCGACGTGGACCACCATCTCGAACGCTTCGCGCGGGTCTCGGCGCCGCGCGGGTAGGTTGGCCGAGCCGCCGGATCCGCCACCCGATGCGCATGCCCGCCTTCGTGCCCGTCGGCACCGTGCTGCGACGCGCGCTCAAGCGCTGGTCCGACGACGACGCGTCGAGCATGGGCGCCGCCCTCGCCTTCTACGCGCTCTTCTCGATGGCGCCGCTGCTGTTGCTCGTGATCTCGCTCGTGTCGATGGTCGTCGACGCGCGATCGGCCCATGACGCCGTCGTGGGATCGCTCGCGGGACTGCTCGGCGAGCGCGGCGCCTCCGCGGTGCAGGCGCTGCTCGTGGCCGCGGACGAGCATGGGGGACGCGGGCTCTCGGCGGTCGTGAGCATCGCGACCCTGATCCTCGGTGCGACGTCCGTGCTCGCGCAGTTGCGCAAGAACCTCGACGCGATCTGGCAGGTGCCGCCGCGGCCGCAGCGCATGTGGTGGAGCGTGCTGGGGCCGCGGCTCGCCGCCTTCGGCCTCGTTCTCGCCATCGGCTTCCTGCTGCTCGTGTCGCTCGTTTCCAGCGCGGCGGTGTCGGCGCTGGGATCGCTGTGGGCTTCCTACTTCCCGGGCGCCGGCCTGCTGCTGCGCGTGCTGGAGATGGCGCTCTCCATCGCGCTGGCGGCGTCTCTCTTCGCGCTGGTCTACAAGATCCTTCCCTCCGCGCGCATTGCGTGGCGCGACGTGTGGTTCGGTGCGATCGCCACCTCGCTCCTCTTCTGGATCGGCAAATGGCTCATCGGGCTCTACATCGCGAAGAGCGCCATCGCATCGCCGTTCGGTGCCGCCGGGACCCTGGTCGCGGTGATGGTCTGGGTCTACTACTCCGCGCAGGTGTTCTTCCTCGGCGCGGAAGTGACCCGTGCGTATTCGGAGGTGCGCGCGACGCCGCGCCAACCCTGACCGTGCATCGCTTTGCTACCGAGGAGCCGCCGGCACCACGGCGAGCGTGCATCGGGAGATGCACACCGCCTTCTGCTCCTCGTCGGTGATGCGCACTTCCCACACCTGCGTGCGGCGACCCACGTGCACGGGCGTCGCGACCGCGGTGACGACACCGTCGCGCTTGCCGCGAAGGTGGTTGGCGTTGATCTCGATGCCCACGACGGCCTCGCGCTCCTGGTCGACGTTCATCCACGCGCCCAGCGAAGCGACGGTCTCGGCGAGCGCGACCGAGGCGCCGCCGTGCAGGAGCCCGAACGGCTGGTGCACCCTGGGGCCGACCGCAAGCCGGGCGGTCACGCGTTCGCGCGTCGCCTCGACGATCTCGATGCCGAGCGTCGTGAGCAGCGTCTCGGCCTGCCGTTTCGGCGCGGGGCTCATGCGACGACCTCGAAGAGCCCGGCCGCGCCCATGCCGCCGCCGATGCACATCGTGACCACGACGTGCTTCGCCCCGCGCCGCCGTCCCTCGATCAGCGCGTGGGCCGTGAGCCGCGCCCCCGAGACGCCGTACGGATGGCCGACCGCGATCGCGCCGCCGTTCACGTTGAGGCGGTCGTCGGGAATGCCGAGGCGGTCGCGGCAGTAGATCACCTGCACGGCGAAGGCTTCGTTCAGCTCCCACAGGCCGATGTCCTCGATCTTCATGCCGGTGCGCGCGAGCAGCTTCGGCACGGCGAACACGGGCCCGATGCCCATCTCGTCGGGCTCGCAGCC
>DASTGG010000432.1:0-6283 GCA_035719385.1 Usitatibacter sp. | reverse complement strand
GTGGAACGGTACTGCGCCGCCGCCGTGCGGGATCACGAACCTGAGCGCCGGGAAATCCTTGAAGAGGTTGCCCTGCACGAGCTGCATGAACGCGGTGGTGTCGCCGTTGATGTAGTGCGCGCCGGTGAAGTGCACGGCGGGGTTGCACGAGCCCGTCACGTGGATCATCGCGGGCATCTCGTATTCGACGAGCTTCTCGTACACCGGGTACCAGTACTTGTCCGTGAGGGGCGGGCTCTTCCAGTAGCCGCCCGAGGGATCGGGGTTCAGGTTCACGCCGACGAAGCCCAGCTCGTGCAGCCGCTTCAATTCCGGCAGCACACCCTCGATCGGCGCGCCGGGGAACTGCGGCAGCTGGCCCACGGGCGCGAAATTGTCCGGCAGCAGGTTGCAGATGCGATGGATGAGGTCGTTGCTCACGCGCGACCACACCTGGTTCACGGCCTCGTTGCCGACGTGGTGCCCCATGCCCGAGGCGCGCGGCGAGAAGATGGTGAGGTCGCTGCCGCGCTCGGTCTGGAACCGGAGCTGCGGCTGCACGCTTTTCACGAGCTCCTCGTCGGAGATGCCGAGGTCGGTGCCGGTCGGCTTGCGGCCGGGATCGGCGAGCGCGGCGAGCTGCTTGTCGCGGAACTGGTGGAGCTGCTGCGGCTCGGTGGTGTAGTGGCCGTGGATGTCGATGATCATCGTGGCGTGGCGTTGGCGAGGAATTCGAGGAGGCGCGGGCCGGCGGTCTCGGCCGTCTGCCCCGCGGGCGCGACGTCCCAATATTCGGCGCGCGGCAGGCATTCTTCCAGATAACGGGCCGCGGAGGTGGCGTGCGAATCGTCCTTGCCCGGCACGACGAGCGCGGGAATGTCGCAGCGCATGAGGTCCTCCGGCTCGGCGCCCGGCGAGGTGTCGCGGTCGAAGAGCGTGCGCGCCATGCCCGTCACGGTGAGCTTGTAGGCTTCGACGTCCTGCTTGGCGAAGCGCGCGGCGAACTGCGGATCGCTGCGGATCACCGCCGCCCACGGGCCGCCGCGCGGGTCGGCGCCGAAGGACTTGCCTTCCTTCCGCACGTGCGCCGCCACGCCCCCCACGCCGTGCTCCTGCACGAAGCCGATGTGCTCCGCGACGCGCTGGTGCGCGCGGATGCGGTATTTGGCGCCGCCCACGGGCCACCACAGCACCATGGAGAGCACGCGCTCGGGATGCGCGACGCCGAACGCCATCACGGGCGAGCAGCCCATGCAGCCGCCCATGAGGTGCGCGCGATCGATCTTGAGGTGGTCGAGAAGGCCGCGGCCCTGCGCGACGTAGTGGGCCCAGGTGACGCGCTCGACGCGCCCGCCCGATTGGCCCGTCTCGCGCCGGTCGAACACGATGCAGGTGTAGTGCTTCGCGAGGTGCTCGAGCGGCTTCACCTTCGCATAGACGCCGAGCGTCGACCACTTCTCCGCCGTCGCATCGAAGCCGCCGGGGGAGTACATGAGGAGCGGCGGGCCGGAGCCCTGGACCTCGTAGCGCGTGGCGATGCCGTCGATGGTCGCGGTGGCCATCACTTCGCCTTCACTGCGATGCCGCCCTTGATCTGGCGGCCCGCACGCACGTCCTCGGCGTAGGCGCCCAGCGCTTCGAGCGCCGTGCGCGCCACGTAGGCGTACGTCTCCTGCTTCGATTCGATCCAGCTCGTGGAGTAGCCGATCGCCGCGTGGGCCATGCGCATGCGCCCGTCGAGCCAGGGGCCGCCGCCCTGTCCGCCGATCACCGGAATCGACACCGCTTGCGTCACGGCAGGACCGGCGATGGGGCCCGAGTGCTGGAAGTCGAGGAGGGCGGCGCCGGCGGCCTCGAGGAGCTTCGCTTCGTCGACGAGGCTCTGAGTCATTGCGTCCGGCAGCTTCGCGCCGGGCTTCATGAGGTCGCCGTAGGCGATGCCGTGCTGGAGCGCCGTCTGCGGCGTGATGCCGAAATGCGCGAAGACGGGGATGCCGGCGCGCGCCACGGCCTTCACCGCCTCGGGAAACGCGGCCGCGCCGTCCAGCTTCACCATGTCGGCGCCGCCTTCCTTCACGAGGCGGATGGCGGCGCGCACGGCGGCTTCCGGACCTTCCTGCAGCGGGCCGAACGGGAAGTCGCAGCTCACGAGCGCGCGTTTCACGGCGCGGCGCACGGCCTTGCACACGATGAGCATCTCGTCCATCGTGACCTCGAGCGGGTTGGAGTGCCCCCAGAGGTTCACGCCGACGCTGTCGCCGACCGAGACGATGTCCACGCCGGCGCGATCGGCGATCTGCGCCATCGGATAGTCCCACGCGACGACTCCCACGATCTTGCGGCCGTCGCGCTTCATCTGCTGCAGGGCGGGGATCGTTACGGGCGTGTCATTCGCCTGCAATTGGCTCTCCTGTGCGGGGGTGCGTCCCCGGGGTGCGTCCCCGGGTTGGGGTCAGGTCCATGCCCGGTTGTCGACGGTGTTCTCGTAGGTCGCGCCGGGGACGGTCATGTTCCACTTCACCGTCCAGTTGTAGGTGTCGTCGAAGCGCTCGCGCGTGTAGGGCTGCGGCGGCGCGTGCAGCAGGCGCCACGTCTGCAGCTCGTCGGGCTGCAGCAGGCCGCCGGTTTCGGCGATGAGGTAATGGATGTAGGGGCGCGGATCCTTCTCGAGGACTTCCACCGCGCGCGCCTGGGCGCGGAACATCTTCCTGAGCGTCGGCCCGTCGAGCTCGTCGCCGGCCGCCTCGCTGCGCGTGGAGTGCGACTCGATGAGGATGCGAAGGCCGTTCTTCTGCGCCACGCTGATCCACGGCTCCATGAGGCTCACCGCGGCCACCTTGCCGTCCTTCAGCGCCTGCAGCCGCTGCTTCATGGTGCCGGCGTTGGTGGTCTTCACGTGCTTCGGCTCGAGGAAGCCTTCCACCATCTTGAGCGTCGTGAAGTGCGACCCGTTGTTCGGCGTGACGGCGATGGCCTGGTCCTTGAGCATCTCGGGCTCGTGGAACTTCGAATCGCGGCTCACGACGATCGCGAACTTCGACATCGAGGCGCCGAGCGCCACGATCTTGCGCTCGCGCCGCCCTTCGGCGCGCGCCTCCACGGCCCGCTTCATGATGCCCCACTCGCACATGCGGTACTGGTCGATGCCGCCGGTGTTGAAGACGGAATCGAGCGGGCGGTCGAACACCGACTCGAACTTCACGAAATGGGAGGTGGTGGACTGCGCCATGCCCGGCGTGGTGACGAAGTCGATGTCGAGCCCTTCGTCCCGGAAGAATCCCTCGTCGCGCGCCACCAGCACGGGCAGGTCGTGCACCGCGTTCATGATCGCGACCTGCGGCCTCGCGCCGGCTCGCGCCTTGCTCGCAATTTCCTCGACGGTCATAGGCAACCTCCTGTCGGGTCGATCGGGCACCGGGATTGGCGCCCGGGAGGAACAATCATCCCACCAGATCGAGCGTGTTGGGCGGGAACAGTTGCTCCACCGTCACGGGGCGCGTGAGCACCTTCTGCGCGGTGGCGTTGCGGATGATTTCCTCGAGCGTGCTCCGGTTGGGCGGCACGCCATAGGGCAGGGGGTCGCGGCCGGTGATGTCCATGACGCGCTGGTACATCTGGTCGACGGCGGTCGGCTTCTCGATCGTGCCGGCCTTCAGTTTCTCGACGTAGAGCTTTTTCGCCTGCGTGAACGCGTCGAAGATGTCCGGGCCGAGGCCGGGATGCCGGGCGAGGAGGTCCTCCCGGATCACCATGAGGTGGTTGATCGGGTAGTGCCCGCGCGTGCGCAGCGCCTCGAACGCCACCTCCTTCGCGTCCGGGATGAGCGGCTTCACGTCGGGATGGTCCACCTCGACACCGATCGCGGCCGGCAGCTCCCCGGAGGCGACCAGGTCCGCCATCTTGCGGCCCTTCTCGATGGGCACGACGTTCGCCGGCGGCCGGAACTCCGCGACGTGCTCGTCGCCCGAGAGCACCCAGGTGATCTTCGACAGGTCCACGCCGTACTGCGTGGCGAGCACCGTGCGCGCCCAAAGGCCCGTGGTCACGGTGTAGCCGCGGTTCACGCCGACCTTGCGGCCCTCGAGGTCCTTCGGCGAGCGGATGCCGGACTTCGTGTTGAAGACGATGGCCCCATGGTGGAAGGCGCGCATGAGGAAGATCGGCAGGCCGACCATCTTCTTGCCGTGCTCGCGGGCGGTGATGTACGTGGTCATCGCCATCTCGGACAGGTCGAACTCGAGCGTGCGCACCATGCGGCGGAACGCGTCGATGAGCGGATCGACCTCGATGAATTCGAACTCGAAGGAGCGCGGCCTGACGGTGCCGTCCTTCAGCGCCTTGTTGTTGCCCTGGGTTCGCGTGACGGTCGTGAGCTCGAGCTCGGCCATGTCGTCGTCCTTGGGATCAGCAGCAGCCGCATTCGATGCCGTCGTTTGCGGCGAGGGAAGGCGCGAGCCACGCCGGCGGCACGTCGCTTTCCTCGACGTCCTCGACGCGTTTGAAGGCGCGGAAGTGGTGGCGCGTGCCGTCGCCGGTCCAGAAGCCGACGACGGTCTCGATGGCCGGCCAGCCGGGCAGCGCCCGCGACACCTCGGTCACGACGACGGTGTCGCGCTCGCCCAGGCCGAAGCGCTCGCGCGTCCAGTCCTTCACGCGCTCGACGGCCTCGAGATGCGCGGCGCCCCGCGGCGGAGCGCCGAAAGGCGAGGGGGAAGCCGCCGGATCCGACCAGAGGCTCACTGCGGCGTCCTCAGAGCCAGGGCATGAGCGAGGCGTGGATCACGTCCGGCACGCCCTGTCCGCCGACCGACTTGATCGCGAGGTCCACGTCGTTCAGGCCGAAGCGGTGCGTCGTGATCTTTTCCAGGGGGAAGCGCCTCGAGGCGAGCTGCGCGAGCGCGAGCTCGCACGCCTCGTAGCTGTGGCCGCGCGCGCTCTTCAGCGTGACCGCCTTGGTGGTCATCTTGCCGATCGGGAAATTGGGGAACTCGGCGAATTCGCCCTGCACGACCATGAGGCCGGCCTTGCGCTTCAGCGCCTCGATGCCGAGGAGCACCGGCACCGTGCCCGCGCCGGCCGTGCAGTCGAGCACGACGTCCACGCCCTTGCCGCCCGTGATCTCGCGAATGCGGGCGAGCGGGTCTTCCTTGTCCACGTCGATCGTGCAGTCGGCGCCGAGCTCCTTCGCCACTTTCAGGCGCGCGCCGTCCTTCGAGGTGCCGGTGACGATGATGAGCGAGGCGCCCGCCTGCTTGCAGATGACTGTCTGCGAAAGGCCCTGCTGGCCGGGCCCCTGGATGAGCACCGTCGAGTTGTAGCCCACGCCGCCGTCCATCAGCGACCACTCCACCCCGTTCGCCATCGGCGTCACCAGCCCGGCGAGCTCGGCCGTCACGCCTTTCGGCACGTGGTGCACCACGGCGTTCCAGGGGAGGTACATGTACTGCGCGAAGCCGCCGAAGAGGTGCGGCGGGCGCCTGGCCGACGTGTAGCCGTAGCGGATGGCCTCGGGGTTGTTGCGCCAGTCCGTGTTCTCGCAATGGCGGTACTGGCCCTTGTGGCACCACTCGCACTTGCCGCACATCACGTAGTGCTCGACGAAGACGAGGTCGCCTTCCTTGAACCCCTTGCGGCGCGTGAACTCGCGCCCGGCCTTCGCGATGTAGCCGATGTTCTCGTGCCCCATGATGACGGGCTCGGTCGTCGGCGGCGTCTTGTACAGCTTCACGTCGGTGCCGCAGATGCCGCCGACTTCCACCTTCATGAGCGCCGCGTCGTCGGCGATCTCCGGCATCGGGAATTCGCGGATCTCGGTCCGGCTCGGCGCGGTGCGGACTGCGGCCAGTACTTGTTCCAAACGCTGCTCCTGAAATACGTCGCCCCGGCGAAGGCCGGGGCCGGGTCAATCGGGCTACACGGACGTCTGCGCCACGCCGGGCTTCGCGACGAACGCTTCGCCCGCCCCTGCCTTGAACGGCGTGCCTTGCGGCAGCACGACGGCCACCGAGCGCACCTTCTGATGCGCGGGGTCGCGGCCGGCGGGCAGCGTGCCCTTGGCGGCGAGGTCCTTCGCCGCCTTCATGAGCTTGTGGCGCGCCATGATGATGCCGTTGTCGGTCGAGACCAGGTTCTCCTTGGTGCGGTCCTGGATCGGCCCCATGCTTTCCTGCAGCGAGGCGTCCTGCATGCCGATGCCCTCGACGCCGCTGTACGACTTGCCGGCCTTCTGCGCCGCGCGGTCGATGAGGTAGTCGTTGTCGCGGTTCTGCAGCGGGCGGAAGCTCTTGTCCACGCGCACGTGCAC
>DASTGG010000431.1:0-10690 GCA_035719385.1 Usitatibacter sp. | reverse complement strand
GGGGGCGTGGCGCCCGGGGGCGGCGCGATCACCTGCGCGGGCGGCGGCACGGGCAGCGTCGCGCCCGCCGGGGGCGGCGCCACCTGGACCGGCGGCACCGTCGTCGGCGCCACCGCGCCCGGCGGCGGCATCACGTCCGTGGGCGTCATGTGCACCTTCGCCGGCTTGGGCAGCGTGCCCTCCAGCGCCGGCATCTTCTTGCGCAGCTCCTCCGTGGCTTCGCGCGCCTGCGTCGTGTCGCTCACGATGTGCGGCGTGATCACGAGGATGAGCTCGATGCGCTGGTGGCTGAAGTTCTGCGAGCCGAAGGCGGCACCGAGGATCGGGATCTTCGAGAGCAGCGGCAGGCCGCTGGTGCCGCGCGTGTCGTCTTCGCGGATGAGGCCGCCCAGCACGATCGTCTCGCCGGAGCCCACGACCACGGTCGTCTGCGCCGAGCGCGAATTCACGTTCGGGTTCGGGTTGCCGGGCGGCGTGTCGCCGGGCACGCTCACTTCCTGGTTCACCTCGAGCGTCACCAGGCCGCCGGAGTTGATGCGCGGCGTGACGGCGAGCAGCACGCCGGTCTCGAGGTACTGGAAGCTGTTCACGAGCCCGGTCGTCGTCCCTGCCACGCTCTGCGATTGCGTCTGCACCGAGATGCGGTTGCCGATCTTGATCTGGGCCTTCTGGTTGTCGAGCACCATGACCTGCGGCGCCGCGAGCACCTTGGTCTTTCCGTCGGTTCCGAGCGCGTTCACCACCGCGCGGATGTCCCCGGTGGCCGTGCGCTGGATGAGCTGCAACGCGTTGGCCGAGGCTCCCGAAGGCGGCGCCACGGTGCCCGCCGGCGTGTCGGGCAGGCCGGTGCCGAGCCGTCCCGTGGTGTTGTTGCGTGCGTTGATGAACCAGCCCACGCCGAGGCTCGCGCTGTCGGTGAGCGTCACCTCGACCAGCGCGACTTCCACGAGGACCTGCCGCGGCACCACGTCGAGGCGGCGCAGCGCGCTTTCGATCACCTCGTAATCGCTCGGGCTCGCGAGGATCAGCAGCGAGTTCGTGTCCTTGTCCGCAATGACGCGGACCTCGCCCGTGGTCGTGCCTCCCGCCCCCGGAATCTGGAACGCGGCCGCGCCGGGCGGCGGCGTCACGGTCGTGGTGGTGGTCTGGGGCGGCGGCTGCGTCTGGCCGAACGGCGTGCTGCGGATCTCCGTGGGGCGCGCGCCGGGCGCGAGCGTGGGCGCGGAGGTCGTCGTGCGGCGCGAGGCGAACAGGTCGCCCACGAGCTGCGCGAGGTTCTCGGCCTTGCCGTTGCGCACCTGGTAGACGAAGAAGCGCGTGCCGCCCGCCGTGGCGCCGCCCTGGTCGAGCCGCTCGATCCACGTGCGCGCGGTCTCGAGGTATTTCGGCTGGGTCGTCACGATGAAGAGCGCGTTCAGGCGCTCGATCGGGATGATGCGCATGACGCCCGCGAGCGGTCCCTGCGCCGCGGCGCCGAAGACCTTGTCGAGGTCGCCCATGAGCGCCTTCACGTCGCCGCTGCGCACCGGGAAGAGGCCCACGGAATAGCCGGCGAGCCAGTCCACGTCGAAGAGGTCGATGGTATCCACGAGGTGGCGCAGCTCGCGCTGGCCGCCGGCCATGATCACGAGGTTGCGCGTCTCGTCGATGCGCACGGTGTTGTCGGCGGCGAACGGCTCGAGCAGCTTCTGCATTTCCTTCGCCCCGATGAATTTCAGCGGGACGACGACGACCGAGAACCCGGGAGGCAGCGGGCGGTTGCCGCCGCCGAGCTGCGGCGACACCGATCCGCGCACCTGCGCCACCGGCAGGATCTTGTAGATGCCCGCTTCCTTCACGACCGCCGCCCCGTTCTGCCGCAGCAGCATCTCGAGCGTGGCCAGCAGGTCCCGCATCGGGATCGGCCGGATCGTGCGGAACGTGACCGTGCCCTGCACCGACGGGTGCACCGTGTACGACTCGTGCAGGTAATCGCCCAGGATCACCTTCGCGACCTCGCGCACGTCGAGCGACTCGAAGTTGAGGCTCGCCTCTTCGGGGCCGGGCGGCGGCGGCGGCGCGGGCGGGGTCTGGTTCACGAAGACGCCCGTGCCCGAGTACAGGCGATTGGGTTGCTGCGCCGATTGCGGCGGCGGCGGTTGCATGGACGTCGCCGGCGGCGCCGTCACCTCGGTGGCGCCGGTGATGGTCTTCGTCGGCTCCTGCTTGCGCAGGCTCGGAGGAAGGACCGAGCACGACGTCGCGACGAGCGCGGCCGCCACGGCGAGGACGGAGGCGCGCGGTCGCAGGCCCGGGCGATGCATCAGGTACGGCACGTCGGATCGTTTCTTCTCGGAAGCGGCCATTGTCGACTCACTGGTTCGGTTGAGCGCGGCGGGCGCGCCGGCGTGCGAGCAATTCTTCGGGGCTCAGCGGTGCCGTCGTCCCGGGCTGCGTGCCGGGCTGCGGCGGTTGCGCGGTGCCCGGCGGCGCGATGCCGAGCAGTGCCGCCGATGCGGGCGGAATCTGCACCGGATGCGGCACGGCCGCCTGCGTGGGCTGCGCGGGTTGTGGCTGCGCCGCGGGCGCGCCGGCGGGCTGCACGGGCGTTGCCGCCGAGGCGAAGGGGCCGGCCGCCGACGCTGCTGCCGCGGTTCCCGGCGCGCCCTTCTGCACCTGCAGCGGCACGACCTCCGTCTCGCCGCCCTGCGCGAGCGTGACCGCTTCGCGGTCGATCGAGGCCACCTTGATCCCGTTCACCTCGCGCCCCTGCTCGACGCGATGGATCTTGCCGTTCGACTTCTCGCGCAGCATCGCCGTCTTCGAGTTGCCGGCCATGATCACGCCCAGCAGCTGGAACTGGCCGCGGTTGAACGCCGAAGCCGCGGCGACCGCCTGCGGCGGGGCGGGACGGCGCGTCGGCGTGAAGAGCGGCCGCGCGACGACTTCGGGATACGCCTGCTCGGGAGCCACCGCGACAGTCGCAGGAAGCAGCTTTGCCGAGGCCGGCGTGGCGGGCTTCACCGGGCCGGCCGGAATGGTCGAGCGCGACGCGTCCACGATCTCGAAGGCGAGCAGGACGGCGAGCGCCGTGCCCAGCACGGCCAGCCCCGCGATCAACGGGCGCCTGCGCAGGAGGCCGCTCATGAGGCCGCCGTCAGCGAATAGCCGTACACGTCGAACTGCACGAACATCTCCGGCTCCTGGCCCGGCTGCGGCCGGAAGCTTCCCGGCACCTGCGAACGGACCATCAGGTTGTCGATGAAGAGGAAGGGCGTGTTGGCATCGATCGCATCGAGGATCTTGCGCAACGCGAAGATGTTGGCGGTGAGCTGCACGTTCACGCTGACCATGCGATAGCGGCCTTCCTCGCGGGATACGGGCGCCTGCATGGTGATGAGCTTCCCGCCGTTCGATTCGACGATGTTGCGGACCGCTTCCTGCGCCTCGGCGGCCGACAGGGCCACCGCGCCGCTTCGCAGGAAGAACTTGCGCGGCTCCTTCGTGTGCATCGCCTGCAGCTCGCGGGCCACTTCCGGCCGCGTGCCGGCGATTCGCCGGTAGCGCTCGAGCTTGCCGAGTCCGTCATCGAGCGCGACATCGTAACGCTTGTGCAGCATCCAGGCGGGCACGCCGATGGCCGCGATCACGGCGGCGATGGCGAGGAACAGCAATCCGATGGCGAGGCGGCGGCTCTGGTCGTGGGTCATGGGCGGGCTCGCGGTCTCACTTGGGCTTCGCCGCGGGCGGCGCCTTCGCCGGGGCCGGCGGGCTCACGGGCTGCACCGTGGCAGGAACAGGCGCGGGCTTGGCCGGCGCCGCAGGCGCTGGCGCGGGCGCCGCGGGCGTGGGCGTGACCGGCGTCGGAAGATCGGCCAGCGCCACCGACTCCGGCTGGGGCCGGGCCTTCGTGAGGGCGGCGATCATGAAGCGCTCGGAGCCCGGCGAGGAACCGCGCGTGACGGTGCCGCGGGTGTTGACGTCCTGCATGAGCGCCGATTGCGACAACGTCTCCAGCAGCTTCGACGAGGAGCTGGTCTCGCCCTGGATCTGCAGCTCGCGCGCCTTTCCGGTGTTCTTGATCTGCAGCTCCTGCACCCACGTGTGATCGGGCAGCAGGCGCGAGATCTCCTCGACATAGGCGAGCGCCGGGTAGGCGCCGTGCTTCTTGGCGAGCAGGAAGTTGTAGTCGCCCACCTCGCGCTCGAGCTGCCGGGCGATCGAATCGGTGGCCTCCGCTTCCTGCCGCGCCTTCTCCACGACCGGGTTCAGGGCCATCGCGGCTTCGCGCTTCTGCCAGATCGGCACGAACAGCACGGCGAACACGAGCACGACCACGGCGGCCGCCAGCACACGGCGCAGGATGCGCTCGCCGCGTGTCTCGCGCTCGCCGCGCTGCTCCACCGGCAGCAGGTCGAGCGCCGGACCGGGATGCGCCGGCTCCTCGCGAAGCGACACGCCCTGCACGCTCACGCCGAGCGCGCGCAGCCGCTCGAGACGCGCGTCGACCAGGTCGCGGCGCGCCATGGCGAGCAGCGCGACCAGCGTGCCGGCCGTGGGGTCGCGCGAGAGGATGCGCTCGTCGTGATACACGTCCTCCGCCCGGAAAGGCGTGAGGCGGTCCATCTCGAATCCCAGGACCTGCGCGAGGTTCTCCTCCGTGGCGAGCGGCAGCGTCACGCGGCGCACGAGCGCATCCTGGTGTCCCAGCGCCAGCCGCGCGCGGCCGCGGTTCTCGCCGGCGCGCTCGAGCAGCTCGCGCACCGCCGCGCGGGCCCGCGCGAGGTCCATGGCCGACAGGTCCACGGACCGTGGCTCGATCGCGGGGGCGCCGGGCGCGGGCACGAGCTGCACCAGCGCCTCGTCCAGCTCGAGCTGCGGCAGGCGCGCCAGGCGCCCCTGCGGCGAGACCGCCTCGGGCACGAGCTGCGCGAGCTCGTTGGTCCACCAGCGCCAGAACGCGGCGATCCTCTGCATGACGGCGGCCTGGGAACGGCTCGTGAGATTGTCGGAAGCGGTCGCCATCAGCGCGCGGGTGCGGTCGTGGGGTTGGAAGCCGGTTGCGGCGGATTCGGCGCGCCGCCGGCCAGCGGCTCGGGGCCGGCCGCGGTGCTTTCGCGCCAGGCCACGAACGTGACCGGCTTGCGCGGCACCGGACGCAGCAGCGCGACCGCTTCGCGCGTGAACACGGCGCCGTCGTCCAGGCGCGCCTCGGCGCGCACGCTCGCGACCATGGTGTTTCCGCTCGCGAACGCGCCGGCCTGCGGCAGCGACGGCAGCGCCTGCCCCTGCGAGCGCGCCTCCTCGCGGCGGGCGAGATACTGGTCCACGATCTCGGCGGTGAGGCCCGGGATCGCGAGCAGGACCTCGCGGCTCGCGAGCTGCGGGTTGATGCCGGGCTGCCGCGAGAACACCGTGATGGACGGCGTCATGCGGCGGTAGATGTCGGGACGCATGCCGAGCACGAGTTGCAGCTCCTCGATCGCCTGGAAGGGCGCGTTGGCGGGTTTGTAGGTGAGGCCGGCGGCCCGGTAATCGGCTTCCTCCGCGCCATTGGGACGCTTGAGCGAATCCGGGTCGCGCCAGTCGAGAATGGCGTCGAGGACCTTGGTCGCTTCTTCGTCGGTGAATCCGGAATTGACGAGCAGTCCGCGAATCAGCGGGTCCGCGGCGGTATTGATGTCGATTTTAGCAGACTCGTCGCGTAGCTCGACCTTGACGGGTACGCCGTCGAAGGCCCAGTCGTGCGGCGTGCCGTCGCGTTGCCAGCGTTCCGGCGGGTTGTCGTTGCGGTACATCTCGAAGATGCCGCGCTGCACGCCGGCGTCGGCCGCCGCCTCGGCGCGCGCGAGCGACACGGAATTGCGCACGACCATCGCCTCGGTGCGGCGCTCGAAGATGAACGTCGAGGCGATGACGAGCAGCAGCATCGAGACCCAGATGACGATCACCAGGGCCACGCCGCGCTGCGAGCGCTGCATCGCGCCCCTCATGGGCGCCTCGGGCGGCACAGCCGCTGGAAGGAGTTCTCGAGGCAGCCCGCTTCCTCGCCGAGCATCGTCTTCATCACCATGTCGGGCAGCAGCGAGCCCTCGGCGGTCTTCACGCGCACGCGGACCATCTGCGGGATGCGCGAGGCGAACGTCCAGTCGTCGACCCAGCGCGGCTCGGCGAAGTCGTTCTCGGATCCGAAATAGGAGAACGCCACGCTCTCCACCTCGGGGATGAGGACCACGGCCTCGGCCTTCTCGAGCGGGGCGAAGTCGCGCGCTTCGTCATCGGGCATCGCGCGGCGCATGACGAGGTTGCGGCTGCGGCTCTTCGTGTCCTCCTGGACGTCGAGGGAAACCAGCGACAGGCCGCCCACCGTGATGCCCGCGGGGCGCGACGAGACGAAACGCAGGTGCTGGCCATCGCCCTCGAACGCGAGCTTCACCACGACCGGATCCTTCCATCGCATCGGGAACATCTCCGAGATCTCGCGACGCAGGAAATTCTCGCCGATGCGCCGGTCCATCGTCCGCTGGCCGTTGACATCCCCTGCGTCCCAACTGCGCAGCGCGAAGGAAAGGCCCGAATAGAGCAGCAGGAGCATGGTGCCGAGGATCGTCATCGCCACCACCAGCTCGATCAGGGTGAAGCCGACCTGCCGATTCCCGGAGGCAGGCCGCCCCGGCGCAGGCCGGGGCCCGATCATCTTCCGCGCGATCCTCACAGCCGCGACCCCAGTCCCATGGTGGCCAACGCGATCGAGTGCTCGCGCGAATCGGCACCCGCCCACGTCACGCGCACGTCCACGCGGAAAAGCGCGTAGGGATTGTTGTTGGACTGGCCCTGGGCAGGCGCGCCTTCGTCGGTCCTGCGCACGGCCACGGCCCAGCGGAAGCGCCCGTCCTCGGTCTCGCCCTGCGTCTCGCCTTCCTTGAACGGCTCCTCGGTTCCCGCCGCGGCGATCTTCGACTGCGCGAGCTCGAGCGCGCGCGAATACTCCTGCAGCTCGCCGGCGCGCCGCATGCCGCCGGTGAAGATCTCGAACGACGTGACGAGCACGAGCGCGAGCATCACGAAAGCCACGACGATCTCGATGAGGGTGAAACCGACCTGCCGATTCCTGGAGGCAGGTCGCCCCGGCGCAGGCCGGGGCCCGATTTCCCGCGCTGCAGGTCGCCCCGGCGCAGCCCGCGGCCCGATTTCCCGCGCTGCAGGTCGCCCCGGCGCAGGCCGGTGCCCGATCTGCCTCGCCGCAGCCACCATCCCCTCAATCCTCAATGTGCACCCTCCCCGTGAGCCAATCCACGTCCACGAGGTACTTGCGCTCGCCGGCGGACACGGTGATGCGCCCGCCCGTGGAGCTGCCATCGGGATAGAAGCGGATGCCGCCGCTGCGCTCGCTCGTGACCTCGCTCTGCGCGGTGTACAGCTTGAGGTCGATGCCCCTGGGCAGCTGCCGCGGCTGCTTCTCGCCCGGCAGCAGGTACTCGCGCGATTCCATGTCGAGGGTGAGGCTCGCGTCGCGGCGCGTGGTGATCGCCATGGTCTGCGCCTGCCGCAGCCCCGCGGCGAGCGTGCGCGCGGCGGACTTGAGGTCCGCGGACGAAGCCCCCCGGAAAGGCACCCCGAGGATGAGCCCGTACGCGACCGCGCCGATGACCAGCACGATCACGATCTCCAGCAGCGTGAATCCGCGGCACGGATTGCGGAAGGCTGGAGGGTTCGCGAGGCGCAGGTTGCGAGCCCCATGTCCTTGCGCAGCGATCATCGCTCGTCAGTTGCTGACGTCCCGGTTCTCGCCCTCGCCGCCTTCCTTGCCGTCGGCGCCGAGGGAGACGAGGTCGAACGGCTTGCCCTGTCCGGGAACGTTGAAGCGGTAGTCGTTGCCCCACGCGTCCTTGAGGTCGGTGTCCTTCGCGTACGGGCCGTTCCACTTGTCCACGCCCGGCGGCTGCTTCACGAGCGCCTGCAGGTTCTCGGGATAGCGGCCGACCTCGAGCTTGTACATCTCGATGCGGCCCGCGAGGTCCTGGATGCGGATGCGCGCTTCCTGCGACTTGGCGCGGCCCATCTGCTCGAAGATCTTGGGGCCGACGAACGCCATGATGCCGGCGAGCAGGATGAACACGATCACGATCTCGAGGATCGTGAAGCCGGCCTCGCGTTTCGCAGGGCGGGGCCGCCCCGGCGCCGGCCGGGGCCCAATCAAGCGCGCGTTCAAAACGTTTTGCATGACATCTCCTTGGAAATCTAGAGCGGCAGGTCGTACACCGACAGCATGGCGTACAGGATCGCGATGATGATGAAGCCGATGATGGCGGCCATGAGCACGATCATCACGGGCTGAAGCAGCGACAGCGCCTTGCGGATGGCGACTTCCACCTCGCGATCGTAGGTCTCGGCCACCTGCATGAGCATGTCGTCGAGGCGGCCGGTTTCCTCGCCGACGAGGATCATGTGCACGGCGAGCATCGGGAAGCGGCCGGTCTCCATCATGGGCCGGCCCAGGCCGCGGCCCTCCTTGAGCTCGCGCGCGACGTTGCCGACCGCTTCGGCGAGCCAGGCATTGCCCATGGTCTCGCGCACGATCGTGAGCGCCGCCACGAGCGTGACGCCGTTGGACAGCAGCACGCCGAGCGTGCGCGAGAAGCGCGCCATCTCGACCTTGCCGAAGAGGTCGCCCACCACCGGCGCGGTCACGCGCCAGCGGTCGAAGCGGTAGCGCACCTCCGGATCGCGCATCCGGCGCTGGATGAGGAAGCCCACGAGCGCGAGCCCGATCAGGATGGCGAACCCCCAGTTGCGCATGAGGTCGCCGGCGAAGATCACGGCCTGCGTCACCGCCGGCACCGCCTTGCCCGCGCCCGCGAAGATGGGCTTGAACCGCGGCACCACGACGCCGAGGAGGATGACCACCGCGAGCACCGATACCACGGCGAGGAACGCGGGATACGTGACCGAGGCGGCGATGTTGTCGCGCAGCGCCTTGGCCCTCTCCATGTATTCGGCGAGCCGCAGCAGCACCGTCGGCAGGCTTCCGCCCGCCTCGCCTGCGCGGATCATGTTCACGTAGAAGCGGGAGAACGTGCCCTTCTGCGCGTCGAGCGCCTTCGACAGCGACTGGCCGCCGCGCACGTCGTTGCGGATCCTTCCCAGCAGTTCCGCCATGCGCGGGTTGGCGGCGAGGTTGATGAGGATCTCGAAGCTGCGGTCGAGGGGCAGTCCCGCGCGCAGGAGCGTGGCCAGCTCGCGCGTCATCACGCCGATGTCCACCTGCGTGATCCCGCGCCGGCGGAAAAGCGGCGTGCGCGCCGAGGGAGCGGCGGCCTTCGCGGCGGCGGCTTCCTGCGCGCGAATGGGGATGAGGCCCATCGCCTGGATGCGGGCGATCGCCGCGGGGTTGCTGGACGCCTCGAGCACGCCCTCCTGCACCTCGCCCGCCGGCGTCACCGCCTTGTATTGGTAGAACGCCATCGCGCGCTCAGTCCTCGCGCGTCACGCGCAGGACTTCCTCGATCGTCGTGATGCCGGCGAGCGACTTGCGCATCCCGTTCTCGAACATGGTTTCCATGCCTTCGCGGATCGCCTCGACGCGGATCTCGCCCGCGGTCGCGTGCCGCATGATGAGCGAGCGGATGTTGTCGCTCATCACCATCATCTCGATGATGCACACGCGGCCCCAGTACCCGGTGCCGGCGCACTCGGAGCAGCCAACCGGCTTGTACACCGTGATCGCGCCCTCGGGCACGTACCGGCGCAGGTTCATCTGCTCGATCACCTCGGGCAGCGCGCGGTGCGGCTCGCGGCACCTGGGGCAGAGCGTGCGCACGAGGCGCTGGGCGAGCACGCCGTTCAGCGTCGAGGTGAGCAGGTAATCCTCGGCCCCCATGTCGAGCAGGCGGCTGATCGTGGACGGCGCATCGTTCGTGTGCACCGTTGACAGCACCATGTGGCCGGTGAGCGCCGATTGCATGGCGATGCGCACGGTTTCCACGTCGCGGATCTCGCCCACCATGATGATGTCCGGGTCCTGGCGCACGATCGAGCGCAGGGCGTTGGCGAACGTGAGCTCGATCTGCGGCTTCACCTGGATCTGGTTGATGCCCGGCATCTGGTACTCGACCGGGTCCTCGACGGTGATGATCTTCACGTCGGGCTTGTTCAGGCGGTCGAGCGCCGTATAAAGGGTCGTCGTCTTGCCGCTGCCCGTGGGGCCGGTGACGAGCAGGATGCCGTGCACCTGGTCGAGGCAGTGCAGGAAGCGCTTGAGCGAGTCGCCCTCGAAGCCCAGCGCGTCGAAGTTGAGCGGCACCCCGCCCTTGTCGAGGATCCGCATCACCACGCTCTCGCCGTGCATGGTGGGCACGGTCGAGACGCGCAGGTCGATCTCCTTGCCCTGGATGCGCAGCTTGATGCGCCCGTCCTGCGGCAGCCGGCGCTCGGCGATGTCGAGCGATGCCATGATCTTCACGCGCGAGATCACCGCGGCCGACAGGCGCCGCGGCGGCGACTCCACCTCGTGCAGCACGCCGTCGATGCGGTAGCGCACCACGAGGCGGTTCTCGTAGGGCTCGATGTGGATGTCGGAAGCCCGCGACTCCAGCGCCTTGGTGAGGATGAGGTTCACGAGGCGGATGACGGGCGCCTCGGAGGCGAGGTCCTTCAGGTGCTCGACGTCGCCGAAGACGTCCTGCTCCTCGTCGCGCGCCGTGATGTTGTC
>DASTGG010000430.1:0-2275 GCA_035719385.1 Usitatibacter sp. | reverse complement strand
CGCGGCGGGCAGGAGGCATCGGCGCAGACGATGGCCTCCGGCACGGACAAGTACGACACGCGCCAGATGGACTGGAATCCGACCGCGGCCACGGTCACCTCCGAGCGGCATGCCGGCGCCTTCGCCTCGGGCGCGGCGCTGTCGATGGACGCGGCGGTGAAGCCGCTCGACACCACGCCCGTCAAGGAGATCCGTCTCGACACGACGCACAAGGTCATCGAGCTGGCCCCCGGCGTGAAATTCTCGGCGTGGACGTTCGGCGACCAGGTGCCCGGCCCGGTGGTGCGTGCCCGCGTGGGCGACCGCATCCGCTTCTCGATGACCAACCGCTCCGACGAGAAGATGCCCGGCGTGTCCTTCACCGCGGCGCCGATGATGCACTCGATGGACTTCCACTCGGCCATGGTCTCGCCCGGCGACAAGTACCGCTCCATCGCGCCCGGCCAGACCATCAGCTACGAGTTCACCCCGAATTACCCCGGCGTGTTCATGTACCACTGCGGCACGCCGATGGTGCTCGAGCACATCGCCTCGGGCATGTACGGCATGATGATCGTCGAGCCGCGCGAGGGCTATCCCACCAAGGTGGACCGCGAATACGCCATCGTGCAGAGCGAGTTCTACACGCGCCCGGACCCGGACGGCCACAAGATCGACGGCGCGCCGCTCTACGTGCTCGATGGCGCGCGCGTGCGCTCGAAAGCGCCGACCTACACCGTCTTCAACGGCCGCTACAACGGCTTCGTCGACAAGCCCCTGGTGGCGAAACCGGGCGAGCGCGTGCGACTGTTCGTGCTGAACGTGGGCCCGTCGAACACGTCGAGCTTCCACGTGGTCGGCACGATCTTCGACCGCGTGTGGTGGGACGGAAACCCGGACAACCAGATGCGTGGCATGCAGACGGTGCTGCTGGGATCTTCCGGGGCCGCCATCGTGGAATTCGTGGTTCCCGAGGCGGGCAACTACGTGATGGTGGACCATCATTTCGCGAACGCATCGCAGGGCGCGGTCGGCATCATCGCCGCGGGCGGCGCGACCGAGGGCGCGGCCTCCGAGCACGAGCACCACAACATCCCGGCCACCGGCGCGCCGACCGACCCGGTGGCGGTCAAGGGCAAGCTCGGCTTCGAGAACAAGTGCCTCGCCTGCCATACCATCGCGGGGGGCGACCGGGTGGGGCCGGACCTGCATAATGTGACGAAACGCCGGGACGAAGCGTGGCTCGCCCGGTGGCTGAAGAGCCCGGAGCAGATGCTCCAGGGCGACGCCACGGCGAAGGAGATGCTCGCGAAGTACAAGCTGCCGATGCCGAACCAGAACCTGAGCGACGAGGAGATCCGCGAGTACTTCGCCTACTTCAAGTGGGCGGACGCGAACGTGCAGCCGCGCGGCACGACGCAGCCCCAGCCGTCCGCGCCCGGCTCGGCGAAGAACCCCTCGGAAACATTGTCGGCGACGCCGGCAGCGGCCCCGGCACCGCCGGCGGCGAAGCGATGAGCGTGGCCCGCCTCGCGATCGCCGCCTTCTGCACGCTCGCCGTCCAGGCTCTCGCGTGCGGCGTGTGCGTCGAGGACAAGGTCGCGGCGACGTACGACCATGCGCTCGTCACGCAGGCGCTGAAGCAGGGACGCGTGGTCGTGTTCGCCGAGCCGCGGGCCGACATCGATGCGGCCACGCTCACGCGCAAGCTCGCCGCGGCGGCGGCGCGGACGCACGGCGTCGTCGCCTCCTCCGTGAGGACCGCGCAATCGCCGCTGTCGCTGTCGTTCGTGCTGGACCCGCGCGCTTCGCCGCCGGCACGGGCGCTGGCCGCGATCGCGCGCCGCGCCAATGTCACCGGCCTTCAACTGGAGGCGCTGCGCGTGATGCAGTGAGGCGGCGCGCGATCAGCCCGGCGTCGGGGTGCGCGCCGTTTGCAGCCGCACGTGGCCGGCCGGCGCCTTGAGGTGCCGCGTGAACCACGCGCTCGCGCGGTCGGTGGCCACCTCCAGGCCGTGCGGCTCGTCGAAGAGGTGTGTCGCGCCCGCGACGATGTCGAGCGACTTCAGGCACCGCAGCTGGTCCCAGGCGGCCTCGTTGAGGGCCAACGCGCCGGGGTCCGCACCGCCCACGATGAGCAGCGTCGGCGCGCGCACGCGCGCGAGCGCCGCTTCGCCCGCGAGGTCCGGGCGGCCGGCGCGCGAGACGATCGCGGCGACGCGCGGTCCGGCATCCGCGCCCACGCGCAGCGCCGCCGCCGCACCGGTACCCGCGCCGAAGAGGCCGATCGGCAGCT
>DASTGG010000429.1:0-10754 GCA_035719385.1 Usitatibacter sp. | reverse complement strand
CGCGGAATGAACGGAAATTCATCAAGGTCTCCTCAGTGTTGTTCGACGCTTTCTGTCGAGGGGACTTCTATGAGCCTCGGGCGCCGAACGGCGCCCGGGTGCCCGCCGTCCCTAGCGGGCGGAATTCTCTGCGATCTCTTCCCTCGCTTCCGCGCGGCGGGCGAGCCAGCTTCCGACCGCGACGACGATGACCGCGCCGGCGACCGCGGCGAAATACTTGGCGTGCTCTCCGAAGGGCTCCGTCCACGCGGCGACGGCCTTGTCCTCCCAGGCCATCTCGCCCGCGACGAACCCGATCAGCGCCGCGCCGATCGTGATGACGACGGGCCAGCGCTCCATGACCTTGACCAGCAGGGTGGCCCCGAAGATGACGAGGGGGATGGAGATCGCGAGGCCGAGGATCGTGAGGCCCCAGTGGCCGCCGGCGGCCGCGGCCACCGCGATCACATTGTCGAGGCTCATCACGAGGTCCGCGATGAGGATCGTCTTGATGGCCTGGAGCATGTTCTCGCCGGCCGTGACTTCCTCGCCATCGTCTTCCGGGACCAGCAACTTGATGCCGATCCAGAGCAGCAGCACCGATCCCACGAGTTTGAGCCATGGCAGGGCCAAGAGGGCGACGGCGAACAGCGTGAGGATGATCCGCATCACGATTGCCGCAGCCGATCCCCAGAAGATCGCCTGTTTCTGCTGGCGCGGGGGCAGGGAGCGCGCCGCGAGCGCGATGACCACCGCGTTGTCTCCCGACAGGACGATGTTCACGCCGATGATCTTGAGGAGCGCCGCCCAGAGAGCGGGGTCGGTCAGAGCCATAAAAGGGCCGATTCGGGGGCGGATTGGGTCTTATAATTTTATCCGCGAAACTTATGTCAGCGACAGGACGGATGGCCTTGACCCCGATCAAGATGAAATTGGCGCTCTTTGCGGTAGCGGCGGTCCTCGTCGCATCGGGGTCGCCCGCGTCGCGCGCGGCCACGGATGCCGACGTGCTGCTCGCGAAGGAAGCGGCGCAGAAGGGTCATTGGAAGGCGCTCGATGCGCTGCGCCCGCGCTTCGCGGGCGACGTCCTCGAGCCGTATCCCGCCTACTGGCTGCTCGCCGGCAGCGTCGATCGCGCCGATCCCAACGAGGTGCGCGCGTTCCTCGAACGCTATCCGGGAACGCCGCTCGCGGAGAGCCTGCGCCGCGAATGGCTGAAGGCGCTCGGCGCGGCGCGCTCGTGGGAAACGTTCCGCGAGCAGGTGAAGCTCCTCGTCGGCGACGACACCGAAATCGCCTGCTACGCGTTCCAGGATCGCCTCGAGCGCGGCGATGCGGATGCGGTCGCCGAAGCGAGGACGCTCTTCCTGTCCGCGCGCGAGACGCCGGGCGCGTGCGACGCGGTATTCGGATCGCTCGTGGCCTCCGGAGCCATTTCCGAGGACGACGTGTGGCAGCGGCTGTACAAGGTGCTCGCGGCCACCAACGCGCGCGAGGCGAAGGAGACGAACGCGCTGCTGCCCAGGGCGCACCGCCTGAACGAGAAGCTGCTCGACCGCGCGAGCGCCGATCCCGCGAAGTTCCTCGCGCACGAGAAGGCGGACACGCTGCTGCGCCCGGCGCGCGCCCTCGCGTTCTACGCGGTGGCGCGGCTCGCGCGCACGCGCCCCGAGGAAGCGGCCGAGCGCCTCGAAGGCGTCGCGCCGCGCCTCGGCGCCGATCTCACGAAGGCGGCGTGGGCGCAGGTCGCATGGCAGGCCGCGCTCGCGCACCATCCGCGCGCCCTCGAGTGGTATGCGCTCGCCGGCGACACGGCGCTCACGGACGCGCAGATCGCGTGGCGCGCGCGGGCGGCGCTGCGCGCGGGCGACTGGAAGCAGGTGCTGGCGGCGATCCAGGCGATGAGCCCGGAGGAAGCGCGCGAGGCGTCCTGGCGCTACTGGCGCGCGCGGGCCTTGCGAAAGCTGGGCGAGCCGCAGGCGGCCGACCTGCTGCTGCAGGGCGTGGCGCGCGAGATGAACTTCTACGGCCTGCTCGCGGCCGACGAGGTCGGCGTCGCGCCCTCGCCCGACTGGACGGCGTGGCAGCCGCAGAAGGAAGACTTCGACCGCGTGCGCTCCATGGAGGGGATCCGGCGCGCGCTCGCGCTGTATCGCGCGGGGCTGGACAACGAGGGCCTGCGCGAATGGCTGTGGGCCGTGCGCGGGCTTCCGGACCGCGACCTGCTGACCGCCGCGGAGATCGCGCGCCAGAACAACGTGAGGGACCGCGCCATCAACACCGCGGACCGCACGGTGCAGCTGCACGACTTCACGCAGCGCTATCCGATGCCCCACCGCGACTCGCTGGATGCCGCCTCGCGGGAATGGGCGCTGGACGAGGCGATCCTCTATTCGCTCATCCGCCAGGAGAGCCGGTTCGTTCCCGAGGCGCGCTCGCGCGCCGGCGCCGTGGGGCTCATGCAGCTCATGCCCGCCACGGCCAAATGGGTGGCGCGCCAGCTTCCCGTGTATCCGTTCAAGGTGGACATGCTCTCGAAGCCGGACGTCAACATCCGCATGGGGACCTATTACTTCCGCCGCGTGCTCTCGGCGCTGGGCCATCCGATCCTCGCCACCGCCGCGTACAACGCCGGGCCGGGACGCGCGCGGCGCTGGCGCGACGAACGTCCGCTCGAAGGCGCGATCTATGCCGAGACCATCCCCTTCAACGAGACGCGCGACTACGTGAAGAAGGTCTTCGCCAACGCCTGGTTCTACCGCCACCGGCTCTCGGGCAAGACGCCGAGCATGCGGGAGCTGCTGGGACTGGTGCCGGGGCGCAACGGCGAGGCGCCGGATCCCGTGGCCGCCAACCTGCCCTGATGGACATCAAGAGCGTTTGCCTCGTCGGAGGCACCGGTTTCGTCGGTCGCGCCGTCGCGGAGCTGGCGAGCCCGCGAGGCATGCGCGTGCGCGTGCTCACCCGCTACGACCAGCATGCCGCCGCGGTGAAGGTGTTGCCGACGGTGGAGGTCATGGTCGGCAGCCCGTACAGCGACGCCGACCTCGACGCGGCGTTGGACGACATGGACGCGGTGGTCAACTGCGTGGGCATCCTGCACGAGGGCGGGCGCGGGCGCAGCTTCCGCGACGCGCACGTGGAGCTGCCACGTCGCATCGCGCAGGCGTGCGGCAAGCGCGGCGTGCAGCACCTGTTGCACGTGAGTGCGCTGGGCGCCTCGCCCGACGGGCCGAGCGACTACCAGCGCTCGAAAGCCGCGGGCGAGGAAGCGCTCAGGCAGGCGGCCGGCGCGCTGCCATGGACGATCTTCCGTCCCTCGATCATCTTCGGCGAGGGCGACCGCTTCCTGAACATGTTCGCGGACCTCGCGCGCGTCTTTCCCGTGATCCCGCTGGGCCGCGCGAACGCGCGGATGCAGCCCGTGTGGGTGGACGACGTCGCTCGCGCCATCGTGGGCTCGTTCGGCGAGATCCGCACGTTCGGGCAGACCTACGAGCTGTGCGGCCCGCGCGCCTACACGCTGGAGGAGCTGGTGCGCTACGCCGGCGGGGCCGTCGGGCGCAAGCCGCGCATCATGGCGTTGCCGGATTCGCTCGCCAACCTCCAGGCCGCGGTCTTCGAGCACCTGCCGGGCAAGGTGCTCACGCGCGACAACCTGCGCTCGCTCGGCGTGGACAACGTGTGCGGCTGCCCTTTCCCCGAAGTCTTCGGCTTCGAGCCTTCGGCCCTCGAGGCGGTCGCGCCCGACTACCTCGCCGGCCAGACGCCGCGCGGCCGCTACGCGCGGTTCCGCTACTTCGCAGGAAGGCAACGGTGGCAACGATGAGCAAGCTCACGCTCGTGATCGGCAACAAGAACTACTCGTCCTGGTCGATGCGGCCGTGGGTCCTGCTCAAGCAGAAGGGCATCCCCTTCGACGAGGTGAGGCTCGCCTTCCACACCGCCGAATGGAACGCGCAGATCGGCCGCTGGTCGCCTTCGGGGCTGGTGCCGGTGCTGTGGCGCGACGAGCAGTCGGTCTGGGATTCGCTCGCGATCATGGAGACGCTGCACGAATGGTTCCCGGACCGCGGCATCTGGCCCGCGGACCCCGCGGCGCGCGCCTTCGCGCGCTCGGCCGCCGCCGAGATGCATTCGGGCTTCCGCGACCTGCGCAGCCACATGCCCATGAACATCCGCTCGTCGCACCCGGGCAAGGGACGCGCGCCGGGCGTGCAGGCGAACATCGACCGGATCGCCACGCTCTGGACGCAGGCGCGACAACGCTTCGCGAAGGACGGCCCGTTCCTCTTCGGCGCCTTCAGCGCGTGCGACGCGATGTTCGCCCCGGTCGTGATGCGTTTCAGGACCTACGAGGTCGCGCTCGAGGGCGAAGCGGCGAAATACTGCGCCGCGATGCGCGAGGCGCCCGGCGTGCGCGCCTGGGTCGAGGGCGCGCTGCAGGAAAAGGAGTTCGTCGCCGAGGACGAGCCCTACGCCACCACGGCGGGATGAAGACCTACGTGGTGGGTGGCGCCGTGCGCGACGAGCTGCTCGGCCTCCCGGTGCAGGACCGCGACCACGTCGTGGTGGGCTCGAGCCCCGAGGAGATGGTGCGCCTCGGTTTCAGGCCCGTGGGCGCGGATTTCCCGGTGTTCCTGCATCCGCAGACGCACGAGGAATACGCGCTCGCACGCACCGAGCGCAAGACGGCGCCGGGCTACAAGGGCTTCACCTTCCACGCCTCGCCCGACGTCACGCTCGAGGACGACCTGCGCAGGCGCGACCTCACGATCAACGCGATGGCGCGCGCGGAGAACGGCGAGCTGGTCGATCCCCATGGCGGCGCGGCGGACCTGAAGGCCGGCATGCTGCGCCACGTGAGCGAGGCGTTCGCCGAGGATCCGGTCCGGATCCTGCGCGTGGCGCGCTTCGCCGCGCGCTTCGGTTTCGCCGTGGCGCCCGAGACCATGCGGCTCATGGAAACGATGGTGCGCTCCGGCGAGGCCGATGCGCTCGTGCCCGAACGCGTGTGGCAGGAGCTCGCGCGCGGCCTGATGGAAAAGACGCCCGCGCGCATGCTCGCGATCCTGCGCGAATGCGGGGCGCTGGCGCGCGTGCTGCCGGAGCTGGATGCGACCTTTTCCGATCCGGAGGTTCCCGAGCGCCTCGCGCGCCGGCTGCAGCTCGCCGCCTCGCGCCGCTACTCGCTGCCGGTGCGCTACGCCGCGTTGCTGCTCGACCTGGAGGGTGATGCGGCGGCGCGCCTTTCGGAGCGCGTGAACGCGCCGGGCGATTGCCGCGAGCTCGCGCGGCTCGCGATCCTGGAGCGCGAGCTGCTGCGGCACGGCACCGAGCTCGACGCCGAGACCGCGCTCGCCGTCATGGAGCGCTCCGACGCGTTCCGCCGCCCCGAGCGCCTCGAGCGCCTGCTCGAGCTCGCCGAGTGCGACGCCGGCTGCGAGGACCCGCCGCATTTCGCGCCGCGGCGATCGCTGCTTCACGCCCTGCAGGCGGTGCGGCGCGTCGATGCCGGCCGCGTGGCGCGCGAGAATCCGGCGGACATCGCGGGCGCGCTGCGGCGCGCGCGCCTCATGGCGATCGCGGCCCAGCAGCCGCCGAGCGGGCACTAGAAACAAGAAGCCCCCGCGGGGCGGGGGCTTTCCAGCTTGCTGCCTTGCTGCCTGCGGCTCAGCGCTTGCGGCCGCGGGCCTTCGTCGCGGACTTCACCGTGGAGACGTTCTGCTCCACGCTCTTCTCGACGGTGTCGTAGATCTGCTTGTTGATTGACGCGAGGTTGTTGTAGGCGGTCTGCGCGGCGGCGAACGCGGTCTTCACGTTCTCCACGACGCTCTCCGAGCCGGTCGGGGCGTACTTGAACGCTTCCTCGATCGCGGCGACGGCGGCGCGGTTGAGCTCCGCGGCCTGCTTCTCGAACACGCGCTTCACCTCGGCATTCGCGTCTGCGGCGGTCTCGTACGCGGTGCGCGAGTACGCATACGCGCGCTTGAGCACGGGCTCGAGGGCGGCGGAGTTGAGCGCGATCACCTCGTGCACGTCCTTGGCGCCCGCGAGCGACTGCGCATGGGCGGTGGCCTGCTCGACGCTCTCGCGCGCGGCGCCGAGGCCGAGCTGCGTGAACTTCTCGAGGTTCGCGAGGTTGAGTTGCGCGAGCTGGGTCAGTTGGGTGATGGCAGCCTCGTTGGCCGCGGACAGTTGGTCGATCTTGAACATTGCGATGCTCCTGTTGGATGGATTGGGCGGCGGCTTTTGCTGCACTGCACAATAAACAATTTAGGCGCCCGCCGGGGCAAAGTCAAGAGGGAGCGCAAAAAAATATTGCATCGCACAAACCAGGTCAAGGCGGCGCCCGAAAGCCCTTGGATTTCAGGCGCTTGGCGCAGGAAAACAAAAGGCCCGCCGGGGCGGGCCTGGGGCAGGGGTGTGCCCTCGCTCACATCTTGAGGCCGCGCTCCCGGAAGTATTTCAGCGCGCCCGGGTGGTAGGGCAGCGGCGAGGCACTCGGGGTCTGGTTGGCGAGCTCGAGGAAGGCGGCGTCCTTGTGCACCTTGACGAGCTCCTCCTTCTTCTCGAAGAGCGTCCTGGTGATCTGGTACACGAGGTTCTCGTCCGCGTTCTCCGGCACGACCAGCAGGTTCCACACGTCCACGTTGGTGGTGTCGCGATCGTCTCCCGGATACGCGTTCGCGAGGATCCTGTTCTTCACGTAGATCGGGCCGTACTTCTTGCGCATGTTCTCGGCGCCGTCGCCGTGGTCGATGAGCTTGATCTTGATGCCGGGCGTGGCGGCGAGATCGGTGATCGAGGGCGTGGGCACGCCGCCGACCCAGAAGAGCGCGTCGATCTTGCGGTCCTTGACCGCGTTCACGCTCTCGGCCACGGACAGGCGCTCGCGCGTGACGTCCTTGTTCGGATCGAGCCCGAACGCCTCCAGCAGGCGCATCGACATGATCTCGGTGCCGCTCGCCGGCGCGCCGGTCGAGATGCGGTGGCCCTTGAGGTCGGTGAACTTGTTGATGCCCGTGCCTTCGATCGTCACCACGTGCATGCGGTTGGGATAGAACACGGCGAGGGTGCGCAGCGCCACCTTGCGGCCGCTGAACTTGTCGAACCCGTTGTAGGCGTCCCACGCGGAATCGGCCATCGTGAAGCCGAGCTCGGACTTGCCGCCGCCGATGAGCTGCAGGTTCGCGATGGAGCCGGCGGTCACCTCGGCGGTGGCCTCGAGGCCCGGGACGTACTTGGTCAGGATTGCGGCCAGCCCGCCGCCCAGCGGGTAGTACACGCCGCCCGTGCCGCCGGTGCCGATCGAGATGCGGGTCTTCTTCTCCTGCGCGCCCGCCGTCGCGATGGCCAGCACGCTCGCCAGGGCGACGAGCGCCCAGATCAGTCGTTTCATGTCGTGGTCTCCTCCTCGTTGTACGCGAATGCTACAACACGCTTCGCGGGCCGAAATACCGGCTTTATTGATAGCGCTCAACCGTCCGGGAGAGCCCCCCCATCTAAAGTGGCGCTTGTGAAGAAGTAGAATCGGTCCGGTCTCGCGTGCCGCGGCCGCCAACAACACACCCGGAAGGGAGAAAAAATGATCGCTGTCATGCATGCCGTTCGTCGAACGGCGGGAAAGGCCTGCACATGGCCCAGGTAATCGGCGTTCCCAGGGAAACCTTCCCCGGCGAGAAGCGCGTCGCCACCGTGCCCGACGTCGTGCAGCGGCTGGCGAAGCTGGGCTTCGGCGTGATCGTGCAATCGGGCGCGGGCGCGGCAGCGAACTTCGACGACGAGTCCTATCGCGCCGCCGGCGCTCAAGTGGTGCCTGACGCACCCGAGCTCTGGGCCAAGTCCGACATCGTCTTCAAGGTGCGCCCGCCCACTGCGGCGGAAGTGGGCCTGATGCGCGAGGGCGGCACGCTGATCGGCTTCATCTGGCCGGCCCAGAACCCCGAGCTGATGCAGCAACTCGCCGCGAGGAAAGCCACCGTGCTCGCCATCGACTCGCTGCCGCGGCAGCTGTCGCGCGCGCAGAAGATGGACGCGCTGACCTCGATGGCCGGAATCAGCGGCTACCGCGCGGTGATCGAGGCGGCCAACGCCTTCGGCCGCTTCTTCAATGGCCAGGTGACTGCGGCCGGCAAGGTGCCGCCCGCCAAGGTGTTCATCGCGGGCGCCGGCGTGGCGGGCCTGGCGGCCATCGGCACGGCGGCGAACCTGGGCGCGATCGTGCGCGCCAACGACACACGTGCCGAAGTGGCCGACCAGGTGGTGTCGCTGGGTGGCGAGTTCGTCAAGGTCGACTACGAGGAAGAGGGCTCGGGCGGCGGCGGCTATGCCAAGGTCATGAGCGAGGGCTTCCAGGCGGCGCAGCGGGAGATGTACGCCAAGCAGGCCCGCGAAGCCGACATCATCATCACCACCGCGCTCATCCCCGGAAAGCCCGCGCCAAAGCTCATCACCGCGGAGATGGTGAAGAGCATGAAGCCCGGCAGCGTGATCGTCGACATGGCCGCCGAGCAGGGCGGCAACTGCGAGCTCACCGAGCCGGGCCAGGTCGTGGTCAGGCACGGCGTGACGATCATCGGCTATACCGACCTCGCAAGCCGGCTGGCGGGCCAGAGCTCGACCCTGTATTCGAACAACCTGCTGCGCCTCGCCGAGGAGCTCTGCAAGACGAAGGACGGCGTGATCGACGTCAACTTCGACGACGACGCCATCCGCGGGCTCACGGTGATCAAGCAGGGCGAGGTGACGTGGCCGCCACCGCCGCCCAAGTTGCCCGCGGTACCGCCCAAGCCGGCCGCGAAGCCGGTGCCGGCCGCGGCCGAGAAGAAGGGGCACGGCCACGGCGCGGCGAGCGCCCCGGCCTCCGCGAAGTCCACGGCGATCGTGTTCCTCGTCGGCGCCGCGCTCTTCTGGTTCGTCGGCATGTACGCGCCGGCCAGCTTCCTCGCGCACTTCACGGTGTTCGTGCTGGCGTGCTTCGTGGGCTACATGGTGATCTGGAACGTGACACCCGCGCTGCACACGCCGCTCATGAGCGTGACCAACGCGATCAGCAGCATCATCGCCATCGGCGCGCTGGTGCAGGTGGCGCCGCCGCTGGGCGCGGACGCGGGCGAACGGCCCGTGCTGTGGATCGTCGGGCTCGCCGTGGTGAGCATCGCGCTCGTCGCGATCAACATGTTCGGCGGGTTCGCCGTGACGCAGCGCATGCTGCAGATGTTCCGCAAGTAAGGGAGACCTGAGATGACGGCAACGCTTTCAACGGTCTCCTACATCGGGGCGACCATCCTCTTCATCCTGAGCCTGGGCGGGCTCTCGAATCCCGAGACCTCGCGTCGCGGCAACCTGTACGGCATGATCGGCATGACGATCGCGGTGCTCGCGACGGTCTTCGGGCCGAACGTGAGCGCCGGCGGCTACGCGTGGATCATCGGCGCGATGCTCGTGGGCGCCACCATCGGGCTGTTCGCCGCGCGCATCGTCAAGATGACGCAGATGCCCGAGCTGGTCGCGCTGATGCACAGCCTCGTGGGCCTCGCCGCGGTGCTCATCGGTTACGCGAACTACATCGACCCGGCCGCGACGGCGCACTTCCAGGGCTCCGAGAAGACGATCCACGAGCTGGAGATCTACATCGGCGTGCTGATCGGCGCCATCACCTTCTCCGGGTCGCTCATCGCGTTCGGCAAGCTCTCGGCCAAGATCACCGGCAAGCCGGTCCTGCTGCCCGGGCGGCACTGGATCAACCTCGCCGGCCTGCTCGTCGTGCTCTACTTCGGCGGCGTGTTCATCCACACGCACTCGATCGCCGAAGGCATGATGCCGCTCGTCGTCATGACGGTGATCGCGCTGCTCTTCGGGATCCACATGGTCATGGCGATCGGCGGCGCGGACATGCCGGTGGTCGTCTCCATGCTCAACAGCTACTCCGGGTGGGCGGCGGCGGCGACGGGCTTCATGCTCAACAACGACCTGCTGATCGTCACCGGCGCGCTCGTCGGCTCGAGCGGCGCGATCCTGTCGTACATCATGTGCCGCGCGATGAACCGCAAGTTCGTCGCGGTGATCGCCGGCGGGTTCGGCGGCGAGACCGCGGCGCCCGCCAAGGGCGGCGCGCAGCCGGCCGGCGAGGTGACGCCGATCACAGCGCAGGAGACCGCGGAGCTGCTCAAGGAGTCGAAGAACGTGATCATCGTGCCGGGCTACGGCATGGCGGTCGCGCAGGCGCAGCACACGGTTTTCGAGATCACGAAATTCCTGCGCGAGCAGGGCAAGACCGTGCGCTTCGGGATCCACCCGGTCGCGGGGCGCATGCCCGGGCACATGAACGTGCTGCTCGCCGAGGCGAAGGTGCCCTACGACATCGTGCTCGAGATGGACGAGATCAACGCGGACTTCCCGGACACCGACGTCGCGATGATCATCGGCGCCAACGACATCGTGAACCCGAGCGCGCAGGACGATCCCAACAGCCCCATCGCCGGCATGCCCGTGCTCGAGGTGTGGAAGGCGAAGACCTCGATCATGATGAAGCGCAGCATGGCCTCGGGCTACGCCGGCGTCGACAATCCGCTCTTCTACAAGGAGAACAACCGGATGCTGTTCGGCGACGCGAAGAAGATGCTCGACGAGGTGCTCGCCGCGCTGAAGAGCTGACGTCAGCCCGGCCGCCGCATTCGCGGCGACGGGCCGGGATCCAGTTTCTCGGCATGCATCAGGCCCCGGGCCGTCGCCGCGACAGCGGCGCCCGGGGCGACGTGTCAGAGCGCCAA
>DASTGG010000428.1:0-9166 GCA_035719385.1 Usitatibacter sp. | reverse complement strand
TCGACGCGGCGCTCGCGCAAGGGAGCGCACGCGGCGCTGTCCGCGCGCCGCGTGCGGGATCTCCGTCATGGTCGGGTCGGGATCAGGCGCGTAGTCAGGCCGGCCACTGGACGTTGCAGCCGGTCGCGTTTTCCGCAGGGGCCGTCTTGTCGCCTGCGATGACCTGATCGACGCGGAACAGGTCCTCGGGATCGCCCGCCGGCTTGGCCAGCGCCTCGCCGACGAACGCCGACGTCATCAGCTGGTGGTCGCCCTTGCGGTAGTAGCACTTGTTGGGCTGCAGCTTCACGTCCGCCGGCAGCTCGTAGCCGCCGAGGGCGCGCGCGAGCTTCTTGGAGTCGATCGACTTCTCATGGTTGGCCACGCCGGCCAGCGTGTGCACCGAGGTGTAGCCGAACCAGTGCCGCGCCGTGGGCACCTTGCCGTTGTTCATCTTGCGGATGTCGGCCACGAACTTGTCCACGCCCGGCACGCCCTGCTGCTTCCAGTACCACTCGAACATCCAGATGCCCACGCGCGCTTCCGGCGGCATGGCTTCGAGCGACTCGAGCTCCTGCTGCAGGCCGGCGACGTGCATCTGCTTCTCCATGCCGAACTGCGCGATCTGCTTGAGGCAGTTGACCATGTCCGAGCCCTGCGGCAGGACCAGCAGCACGTCCGGCTTGGCGGCGCGGGCCTTGATGAGGTAGGCGGAGAAGTCGCTCGTGCCGAGCGGCGTGAGCTCGTTGCCCGTCATGGTGCCGCCGAGCTTCTTCAGGTCCTTTTCCGCGGCCTGCTGCAGCGTATGGCCGAAGGCGTAATCGGGCGTGATGAAGTGCCACTTCTTGCCGTATTTCGAGAAAAGCAGGTCCGCGACCGCGTTCGCTTCCATGCTCGTGGTGTTGCAGACGCGGTAGACGTTCCACTTGCAGTCCTTGCCGGTGATCGTGTCCGTGTGGCCGCCGGAGACGATGTGCAGCACGCCTTTCTCGTTGCTCACCTGCGAGATGGCCTGGGCGATGCCCGAGTTCACGTCGCCGATGAGGAAGGTGACCTGGTCGCGCTCGATGAGCTTGCGCGCCTTCTGCACGCCGGTGCCCACGTCGTTGGCGGAATCCTCGACGAGGAGCTCGATGGGCCGGCCGTTGATGCCGCCCTTGGCGTTGATCTGCTGGACCGCGAGCTTGGCGCCCGTGACCTCGTTCTGCGCGACCGCCGCGTACACGCCGGTGAGCGGGTCGACCATGCCGATCTTGATCGGCTGCTCGCCGCGCGCGCTGATGATGAAGGGACCGGCCAGCTGCAGGGCCGCGGCGGCGCCGGCGCCTTTCAGCATGCGGCGGCGTTGGATGGATACTCGGTGCGTGGTTTTCATGGGCCTCCTCGTTGTTGGAACCCGGGTCGTCGCCCGGACCTGTGTGGCAAACCTGAAAACTGCAAGACGCGTCCTTCAGCCCGCGCTGCGCGCTGAAAGGTCATCCGATGAATCGAACCGCGAAATTGTTCCTGTCGTTCCTTGCGTGGACCTTGCACGCATCCAACGCCGCCGAGGCGGAATGGATGACACGGGTGGCGAAAGCCCTGGGCAAGCGCGGAACCGGGACGCCCGCGGAGTGTACCGTATCGGCCGTCAGGGGACGCGATAGACCAGGATGCGGGCGGGTGTGCCGCCGGCCGCCGGGGCGGCGACGTACAGGCGGCGCTCCTCGGCGACGAGGAGCCCGGTGCGCGCGCCGGGCGCGCTCGTGACCGAAGCCTCGGGCGCGTACTGGTCCGGTCCTTCCTGGCGGATCACGTCCACGCGGCCTTCGCCGCAGATGGCGTAGAGGCGCCGGCGCGCCGCATCGAAGAAGAGGTCGTCGGCGTCCTTGCCGATCGGCAGGCGGGCCACGATGCGTCCCGTGTCGATGTCGTACACGAGCAGCGTCGCGGGCGAGCGCGCGCCGACGAAGAGCCGGCGCGAGCCCTCGTCGAGCGCCATGGGGAAGTTGGACGCGGCGCCCTCGATGGCCCAGCGGGCGATGGCGGCACGCTTCTCCATGTCGACCACGACCACGCTGCGCGCGGCGGGCACGTTCACGAAGGCGCGCTTTCCGTTGGCCTCGACCTGGAACGATTCCGGATGTCCCGGCAACTTCACCTCGCCGGCGGTCTCCCCGGTCGCGGCGTCCAGCAGGCGCAGGGCGCCTTTTCCGTAGCCCACGACAACCTTCCCGCTGGCCGCATCGAAGCGCACGTTGTCGGCATCGTCCAGCCCCGGCGAGCGCTTCACGGCCGCGAGCGTGGAAGCGTCCAGGATGTCCACGCGGCCGGCGCTGCCGTTGGCGACGACCAGGCGGTTGGCCTGCGGAAGGAAAAGGACGCCTTGCGGCTCGCCCAGGCCGCGGATCGTGCGGCGCTGCCGCGTTTCGGTGTCGATGGCCTCGACGGTGTCGTTGCCGAGGGCGGCGACGAAGAGGCGATGCCCCTTCGGGTCGGCGGCGAAATGGTCGATGCGCCCCTTCACGTCTGGCATGGCGATCGTCGCGACCGGCTCCAGCGATGGCGTGGCGGCCGCTGCGGCGGACGGGTACAGCGCGAGCCCGAGGAGCGCCGCGCCGAGGACGATGAGGGGCTCCTGCAGCTTCTTGTAGCGCCACAGCAGCAGCAGGGTGGTGGCGGCGATGAGGGCGGTGGGAAGGTCCACGATCGAGCGTTTCGCCAGCACGACCACCGCCCCGGCGATCGCGCCGATGGCCGCGGCCGTCACGCCGTTCACGAACGCGAGGATCGCCGGCCGCTTGCCGTATTTCTTGAAGTAGGGCGCCGGGACGATCGTGAAGAGGTAGCACGGCAGGAACGTCGCCAGCGCCGCGACGCAGGCGCCCGGAAAGCCGGCGATGAGGTAGCCGATGAAGCCCACGGTGATCACCACGGGACCGGGCGTGATCATGGCGACGGCGACCGCATCGACGAACTGCCGGTCGTTCAGCCAGTGCGTCTCGGTCACCACGCCGCCGTAGAGGAACGGCACGATCGCCAGTCCCGATCCGAAGACGAACGCGCCGGCTTTCGCGAAGAAGATGCCGACCTTCGCGAGCAGCGGCCAGTCGAGCGCGGCGGCGAGCGGCATCGGCGCCGCGAGCAGGGCGGGCACCGTTCCGCCGCGCAGCCACCGCGGCGGCGCGCGCCAGAACCACGCCACGACGCCCGCCGCCACGAACAGCCACGCGATCTCCGATTCGGTCGCGACGGTGACCGCGGCGAGCACGAGGTAGATCGCCCACAGCAGCGCATCCTTCCCGATGCTCTTGGTCGTGAGCTTGTACGCGCTCATGGCGATGATGCCGATGACCGCCGCGCCCACGCCGTAGAAGGTCGCCTGCATCCACGCGAGCCCGCCGAAGCGCACGTACGCCCATCCGAGCGCCACGACCATGAGGAACGAGGGGATCACGAACGCGAAGCCCACGACCGTCGCGCCGACGATGCGGTAATGCACGTAGCCGAGGTACATGGCGAGCTGCGCGGCGAGCGGCCCCGGCATGAGCTGCGCGAGCGCGAGGCCTTCCTTGTAGTCGGCCTCAGAGATCCAGCCGCGCTCCTCGACGAGGTCGCGATGCATGTAGCCGGCGAGCGCGACGGGCCCGCCGAAGCCGAGCGTGCCGAGGCGCAGCATGTAGCGCGCGAGCTGTGGAAGCGAATAGAGGTGGGGATTGGCGGTGTCCATTTTCGAATCCGAGCGCAGGCCGCAGATTTGGACGGGACACCGTCTGGGCCGAAGGCCGCCGGGGATCTGCCATGCCCCGATGCGAGGATGATACGCTGCGGGGCAGATGCCGCAATCCCTCCCTGCATTCATCGGCACCGCGGGCTGGAGCCTGCCGCGCAAGGAGCAGTCCCGCTTTCCCGAGGGACCGTCGCACCTCGCCCGCTACGCGCGGGTCTTCCGCGCCGTGGAGATCAACTCCACGTTCCATCGCTCGCATCGCGCGGCGACCTATGCGCGCTGGGCCCGCAGCGTGCCCGAGCCGTTCCGGTTCTCCGTGAAGCTGCCCAGGACGATCACGCACGAGCAGCGGCTGGCGGGCACGCGCAAGCTGCTCGAGGCGTTCCTCGCGGAGATCGCGCCGCTCGGTCCCCGCGTGGGCTGCCTGCTGGTGCAGCTGCCGCCGTCGCTCGAGCTCACGCTGCGCACCGCGCGCTCGTTCCTGGCCGCGCTGCGTGAAGGCTTCGACGGCGCCATCGCGGTGGAGCCGCGGCACGCGACCTGGTTCACGCCCGAGGCGGGCCGCATGCTGGAGAGCCAGCGCATCGCGCGCGTGGCGGCCGATCCGCCGCGCGCGGCGAACGGCGGCGAGCCCGGCGGGTGGGCCGGCATCGCGTACTACCGG
The DNA here is from genome assembly GCA_035719385.1 of Usitatibacter sp. GTDB lineage: Bacteria > Pseudomonadota > Gammaproteobacteria > Burkholderiales > Usitatibacteraceae > Usitatibacter. Next base: position 4,814 of record DASTGG010000428.1, on the reverse strand, counting down.
CTGCACGGATCGCCGCACGTGTACCGCTCCGCCTACGACGACGCGTTCCTCGGGCGGCTGGCCGAGCGCCTGCGCGAGCGCCAGCGCGGCGGCAGCGCGTGCTGGTGCATCTTCGACAACACGACACTCGGCGCGGGCACGGCCAATGCGCTCGCGCTCATGGAGCGCCTGCGCCGCGGCCCGTGACGGCCGCGCAGCGCATACAATGACGGCCCCACGTTCCAGCGGAGCCGGCATGTCGAAGGTCACGATCTACCACAATCCGAATTGCGGCACGTCGCGCAACGTGCTCGCCATGCTGCGCGAGCGCATCGTCGCGCATCCGATCCTCATGAACCGGCCCATCGTCGTCGCCGCGCGCGGCACGCGCCTGTGCCGCCCGGCGGAGGCGGTGCTCGAAATCCTCTGAACGAAGACCCCCTTCTGCCGGTCTGTCGGATATGAATCGCAACGGAGGTTGCCATGGGTGAAGCCAGCGGGTTCGATGCCAGGCTCGCGGGGATACGGCCATAGAAGCCGCCCTCGCCACGGCGCTGCAATCGCTGCTGCGCGAGCAGCGCATCGCCGCCCTCGGCACGCTGCACGCGGGCGAGCCCTACGTCTCGATGGTGCCTTTCGCGCTGCTGCCGGGCGGTCGCTTCGTGGTGCACGTGAGCGCGCTCGCGGCGCACACGAAGGACATGCTCGAGCATGCGCAGGTGAGCCTGCTCGTGGTGGCTTCGCCGCAGGACGATGTCCCCACGCAGGGCATGGCGCGCGTGACCATCCAGGGCGAGGCGACGCAGGTCGCCCACGACGATCCGCAGTACGCCGCCGCGAAGGCCGCCTACCTCGCGCGCTTCCCGGAGAGCGAGCCCATGTTCGGGTTCGGCGATTTCTCCCTCTTCGCCATCGAGCCGCGCATGGTGCGTTTCGTCGGCGGTTTCGCGCAGGCGAAGAGCCTCACGCCGGACACCTTCGCGAAGGTCCTGCACTGAGCGGCGCCCTCAGGGCATCGGCAGCTTCAGGAAGTCCACCACGCCGCGGATGATGCGGTAGCGCCGCGCCGTGAAGGGCGGGAAGAAGAGCTTCGAGAGCGCGGGCCAGGTCGAGCGCAGCACCGCGCGCTCGTGCGAGAAGGCGCGGAAGCCGAAGAAGCCGTGCGCGTTGCCGAGGCCCGACTCGTTCACGCCGCCGAAGGGAAGGCCGCCGTGCGCGAACTGCAGCACGCAGTGGTTGACGCACGCGCCGCCGGAGCTCGTGCGTGCGAGCACCTGGCGGGCCTCGTCGCGCGATTCGCTGAACACGTAGAGCGCGAGCGGCTTGGGGCGCGCGTTGATCTCGCCGATCACGGCGTCGAGGCTCGAGAAGGCGAGCACCGGCAGCAACGGGCCGAAGATCTCCTCCTGCATCACGTGTGCTTCGGGCGCGACGCCGTCCAGCAGCGTGGGCGCCACGTAGCGCTGCGCCAGGTCCACCTCGCCGCCCGTGACCGCCGCGCCGCGCGCCCTCGCATCGTCGAGAAGCGCCGCGAGCCGGCGCGCGTGCGGCTCGTTGATGATGCGCGCGAGATCGGCGTTCGCCTTGCGCTGCGCCTCGGCCCCGTAGAGCCGGTCCAGCGCGGCGCGGCATTCGGCCATGAACGCGTCCTTCACGGCCTGGTGCGCGTACACGTAGTCGGGCGCGACGCACGTCTGCCCGGCGTTCATGAATTTTCCCCACACGATCGCCTCCGCGGCGCGGCGCAGGTCCGCGTGGCGCGTCACGATCGTGGGCGTCTTGCCGCCCAGCTCGAGGGTGACGCTCGCGAGGTGCCGGGCCGCCGCCGCCATCACGATGCGGCCCACGCGCGTGGAGCCGGTGAAGAAGATGTGGTCGAAGGGCAGCTCGAGCAGGCGCTGCGAGACCTCGGGCCCGCCCTCGAACAGGGCGACCTCGCTCGCGGGAAAGGCCTCGCCGACCACCTGCTTCATCACCGCGGACACCGCGGGCGCCATCTCGGAAGGCTTGAGGATCACCGTGTTGCCCGCCGCGAGCGCCGTCACGAGCGGCCCGAACGACAGGCTGAGCGGGTAGTTCCACGGCGCGATGACGAGCACGCGGCCGCGCGGCTGGAACTGGATCCACGCCGCCGTGCCGAGCATGGTGACCGCGCCGCGCGCGCGTTGCGGCCGCATCCAGCCGCGCAGGTGGGCGATCGCATGGCGCATCTCGTCCATGACCGGCAGCAGCTCGGTGCCCTCGACCTCGGCGGGCGGCTTCGCGAAATCGCGGCGGAAGGCCTCGTGGAAGGCTTCCCGCCTGGCCAGCATGGCCTCGCGCAGCCGGCGGATGCGCACGATGCGCTCGCCGGCCGTGGATTCGCGCCATCGCAGCGCCGTCGCGCGCTGGCTTTCGAACGTCGCTTCCATGGCCGACATGATTGCACGAGGGGCCGCGGGCTGGTATTCAGTCGGCATGCGGCGCTATGAGAGCGATGCGGTGGTGGTGGGCGGCGGGCTCGCGGGCATCGTGGCGGCCATCGAGCTCCTCGACGCCGGCCGCCGCGTGACGCTCCTCGATCGCGGCGCGGCGGAGGACCTCGGCGGCCTTGCGAAGGAAAGCTTCGGCGGCATCCTCTTCGTCGGCACGCCGGAGCAGCGCCGCGCGCGCATCCACGACACGCCGGAGCTCGCGCTGCGCGACTGGGTCGCGTTCGGCGAGCTCGATGCCGACGGGCACGAATCCTGGCCGCGCCGCTGGGCCGAGGCCTACGTCCACGAGAGCTACGGCGAGATCTATCGCTGGCTGCGCAGCCGCGGCATCCGCTTCCTGCCCATGCCGTTGTGGGTCGAGCGCGGCCTGCATGGCGAAGGCAACTCGGTGCCGCGTTGGCACGTCACGTGGGGCACCGGGCACGAGCTCGCGCTGCAGCTCGCACGCGTGCTCGAAGCGCATCCGCGCCGCGAGGCGCTCACGCTCGCCTTCGGCCATCGCGTCGAGGCGTTGGCGCAAGAGGGCGGGCGCGTGCAGGGGTGCCGCGGCGTGCTGGAAGCCGACGGCTCGGAGTTCGAGGCGCGCGGCGCGGCGGTCGTCGTCGCCGCCGGCGGCATCAACGGCAGCCTCGAGCGCGTGCGGCGGCACTGGCACGCGGACTGGCGCACGCCGCCCGAAACGATCCTCAACGGCGCGCACGCCTTCGCCGACGGGCGGCTGCACGATGCGGTCGCCGCGATCGGCGGCAACCTCACGCACCTCGACCGCATGTGGAACTACGCGGCGGGCGTGCATCACTGGAAGCCGCGCAAGCCGCTGCACGGGCTGTCGCTCGTGCCGCCGCGTTCGGCGCTGTGGCTGAACTGGCGCGGCGAGCGCATCGGCCCCGCGCCGCTCGTGAGCGGGTTCGATACGCGCGACCTCGTGACGCGCGTGTGCGCCCAGGAGCGCCAGTATTCGTGGCAGGTGCTCAACCGCCGCATCGCGGTCAAGGAGCTCGCGGTGTCAGGGGCCGAATTCAATCCGTCGATCCGCGAGAAGTCGGCATGGCGCTTCGCGCGCGACGTGCTGTTCGGCAACCGCCGGGTTGTCGACGAGCTCACGCGCCACTGCGAGGATTTCGTGACCGCCTCCTCGCTGCCGGAGCTCGTCGCGAAGATGAACGCGCTGCAGGGCGACGAGGCGGTGGACCTCGCGGCGGTGCGCGAGGCCGTGGACCGCTATGATGCGCAGATCGCCCGCGGCCCGGCGTTCCACAACGACGAGCAGCTGCGCTGCATCGCGCAACTGCGGCGCTGGCGTGGCGAGCGTGTGCGCACCTGCGAATTCCAGAGGATCGTCGACCCCCGAGCCATGCCGCTCATCGCCATCCGCGAGTTCATCATCAGCCGCAAGAGCCTCGGCGGCATCCAGACGGACCTCGCGAGCCGCGTGCTCACGGCGCGCGGCGAGCCCATCCCCGGTCTCTACGCCGTGGGCGAGGCGGCCGGCTTCGGCGGCGGCGGCATGAACGGCCTGCGCGCGCTCGAGGGCACGTTCCTCGGCGGCTGCATCCACAGCGCGCGCCGCGCGGCGAAATCGATCGCGGAGGGCGCGTGAAGAAGACCGCGGCCTGGCTCGCGGTGCACGCGCTCGAGGCGCTGGGCGTGCGCTACACGTTCGGCATTCCCGGCGTGCACAACACCGAGCTCTACGACGAGCTCAACAAGTCGCGCAGCATCACGCCCATCCTCGTGACGCACGAAGGCGGCGGCGCCTTCATGGCCGACGGGCTGAGCCGCGTGTCGGGCGACTCGATCGGCGTGCTCGCGATCGTGCCGGCGGCAGGCTTCACGCACGCGGCGAGCGGCATCGGCGAAGCGTACCTCGACGGCATCCCGATGCTCGTCATCTCCGGCGGCATCCGCACCGACACCGGCCGCCGCTACCAGCTCCACGGCATCGACCTCCTCGCGCTCGCGCGGCCCATCACCAAGGCGGCCTTCCGCGTCGAGCGCCACGAGGACGTGGTGCGCACGATCTTCGAGGCGCATCGCATCGCGACCACCGGCGTGCCGGGGCCGGTGCTGGTCGAGCTGCCGGTGAACCTGCAGCTCTTCCCGGGCGAGGCGGGCGAGATCCCCGCGTGGCAGCGGCCGTTGCCCCCGCCGCCTCCCGAAGCGAAGCTCATCGAGGATGCGGCCGCCTTGCTGCGCGGCGCGAAGCGGCCCTGCATCTTCGCGGGGTGGGGCGCGCGCGGCGCCATCGACGAGCTGGCCGAGATCGCCGAGCGGCTGCAGGCGCCGGTGAGCACGACCTTGCAGGGGCTCGCGAGCTTTCCCGCCGATCATCCGCTGCACGCCGGATTCGGCTTCAGCCCC
>DASTGG010000427.1:0-2409 GCA_035719385.1 Usitatibacter sp. | reverse complement strand
GTCGTAGACGACCTTCCCGGTCGGATCGTAGATGCGCGTCGCGGGCAACGCGTGCGGCGTTCCCAGCTGCTCCTCGACGTTGTCGTCCGAGAGGACCAGCGTGTAGTCATGCCCCACCTTCGTCGCGAACTGCTTCACCTTCGCGGGGTTCTCGGCATCCATCGCCACGCCGATCACGACCACTCCGGGATGCGCCTTGTGGAAGGCGGCGATCTCGGGAATCTCCTGGATGCACGGCACGCACCAGGTGGCCCAGAAGTTGACCACCACCCATTTGCCCTTGTAGTCGGCGAGCCGGTGCCGCTGGCCGGCGGTGTCGCGCAGGTCGAAGGCGAACGACGAGGCCGCGACGAACACGGCAAAAAGCAGCGGGAGGATTCGACGGATCATGGCCGCATTTTCTCATGGCGCGCCCTTCGCGGGCGACGCGGCCTTTTGCCGCGCCGCCGCCTCCCGCAATGCGCGCACTTCGGCCTCGGCCGCGCTCCCGCGCGCGGCGGAGAGCGCCGCGGCATGGTCGGCGAGCCGCTGCGCATCGCCGTCTCCCAGCAGCGCGCGCGCCCTCTCGAAGGCGGCCACGGCCTCCTCGGGTCGGCGCAGCTCGACGTAGGCACGCGCGAGCAGCGTCCAGGCCTCGCCATCGTTCGATCGGCTCGACTCCAGCCGCTGCGCAAGGCGCGTGGCGAGCGTCTGCATCGGCGTAGCGACGGATTTCGTGTCCGTGGCGGCCGGCATGGCCGGATTCCACGAGAGCTGGACCGCAGGCTTCGCGGTCACGCGCGGATTGCGCGTCGCGAACAGCGTCGCGACGGCGGCGATCGCGCACATGACGGCGAGTGCGGCCAGGAGCTTGTGCCGGTTCAGAAGTCCCATCGGTATCCCAGGAAGAAGAAGTGTCGGGTGGTGTTGTCGTCGATCACGGGGCCCGCGGTGTGCGCGCGATCCATGGTCCACTCGGCCTCGAGCTGCACGTGGTCGCGCAGGCGATAGGCGAACTTGATGCCGGGCGACCAACGCGTGAGGCGCACGCCCACGTCGTCGTGCTGGCGGTAGTACCGCAGCGAGGGCTCGAGGATCCAGCGTTCGCGCAGCTGCATGCGCTGCGTGAAGCCCGCGGAGAAGCCGGTGCGCGACGCGCCCGTGAGCGCGCTGAGGTTCAGCACCGCGACGTCGTTGAGGCCCCACAGCGCGTTGCCGATGAGCTGCGCCGAGTACGTGTAGATCGTGCCGGTTCCCGGTGCGGCCGGAAGCAGGCCCACCTCGGGAACCGACGAAAGGCTCGAGATGCGCACGTCGGCGCCCACCTGCCAGCGCGGGCCGAGCTGTTGCGTCACGCCGGCGTAGGCGACTTTCGAGATGGGCGTCACGGCACGCGCGTCGTCGCGCGCCTGCGTCTCGCCGAACGTCTCGATGAGTTGCGCGAGCGTGAGATTGCGACCCGTGAGCAGCGCATTGGATAGCTGCAGCGACGGCGTGCGCCGGTAGTCGCCGAGCACGTTCAGCATCGTGCCGGGACGCACCTGCCACGTCCCCTGCATCGTCCCCACGTTCAGCGTGCGGAAGCTCACGTCGTAGTCGGCGCTGGCAAGCAGGCTGCGCTCGGCATCGAAGTAGCGGACCTCGCCGCCCGCAGCGCGCCGATCCGTGCGCCCGTCGAGGCGCTGCAAGATGCCGTACGCGTTGCCGCTCCAGCGAAGCGCCGGGGAATCGAGCTCCAGCAGCAAGCCGTAGAAGGACGGCTTCAGGTCCCCGATGAGGTCCGCGGGCCTTCCGCCGACCACGCTCACGCGCGCGCCCTGCCCGATGCCGGTGCCCGCGATCACGCCGTCGAAGCGCCCGAGGATGCCGCCGAAGGTGGAATACTGCCGCCCCACGCGAACCAGCGACTGCGTGGGCACGTGCCGCGACTCGCCGTAGGCCGCGACCAGGCGATTGCCGTTGGGCTGGCCGGAAAGGAAGCTCAGGCCGTGCGTGTCGCGGAACACGAGGCGGTTGTCCCATGCCCCCACGCTGTAGCGCGCATTCAGGTCGACGGTGGTGAGAATCTCCGATTGCTCCGTCGCGCTGAGCGACTGCGTGTCGATGGTGGTCGCATTGGTCGCCGGCGTGATCGTCGTGAGCTGCGTGTCCGAATGCGACTTGCCTCCGTAGTAACCCTGCGCCACGCTGCCCCACACCTGCGCGCGCGGCGCTGAAGGCGCCACGGCGGCGGGTGTGGCGGCGGGTGCCGCGGTGCCGAGCGTAGCCAGCCGCTTGCGCACGCGATCCGCATCGGCGCCCGTGGGATGAAGCTTGAGGAAAAGCTCGTACTCCGCACGCGCTTTCGCAGGCTCGCCGCGGCGCTCGCGCGCGACGCCGATGAGCTCCTGCGCTTCGCGCGACGACGGATTCGGCGGCAGGTTGAGGAGC
>DASTGG010000426.1:0-34499 GCA_035719385.1 Usitatibacter sp. | reverse complement strand
CCACTGCTTCGGGGGCCCAATGAGCGAAAACCTGCATTTGGTCGTCGATTCTGCGGGCAACCACCTCGGGGGCCGCACAACAGGCACGGCCCTCGTCACGACCGAGCCTGTCGGACCGCTGGTGCGGCTTTGAAAGGTTCTTGGCTTTGAGCTTCTCTGTTCGAAGCTCAACGCCCGGAAATCATCGCGACGGTGGCGGCCCGCGTGGACTGCGCGAGCAGTCTGTAGCGGCGAACGTACGCTGGACATTGGCGAGGGCCGTCCGTTTCTCGAGCGGCCCCGAGGTGGTTGCCCGCAGAATCGACGACCAAATCAGGGGTTTCTGCCAGCTATCTCGTCATAGCAGTGGTTTCCCATCGAAGCCCCGCTGAAATCCTGCCCCATTCTTCCGCTCCAGCAGACGTCGTCATAGGCCGCTCGAAAACGGACCCCTCGCCAATGTCTTTTAGAGGGTGGCTTCGACCTTCGCCCTCAGCAGCTCGGGCACCTGCGCCGCCTCCACCGGAGCGGCGAAGAGGAAGCCCTGGCCCGCGTCGCATCCGAGCGATTGCATCAGCCGCCGCTGCTCGTCGGTCTCGACGCCCTCGGCGATGAGGCGGATGCCGAGCACGCGCGACATCGCGGAGGTGGCCTGCACGATCGCCGCGCATTCCTTCTTGTTGAGGCAGCTCGACACGAGCGTGCGGTCGATCTTGACCACCTGGATCGGCAGCCCGCGCACCAGGCCGAGCGACGAGTAGCCGGTGCCGAAGTCGTCGATGGCGATCTCCACGCCGAGCGCGCGCAGCGACTTGATGGCGCGGTTGGCGACGTCGGAGTCCTGCATGAGCGTGAGCTCGGTCAGCTCCAGGCGCAGCAGGCGCGGCGGAATGGCGTTGCCCTCGAGGAGCTTCCTCACCTCCTCCGGGAATTCGTGCTGCTGCAGCTGCCGCGCGGCGACGTTCACGCTCACCAGGACCTCGAGCCCCTGCTCGCGCCACGACCTGAGGTCCGCGAGCGCGCGCTCGATCACCCAGCGGCCGACGGCGTTGATGGTGCCGCTTTCCTCGGCGAGCGGCAGGAAGTCCGGCGCGAGGACCACGCCGCTCGCCGGGTCGCGCCAGCGAAGCAGCGCCTCCATCGCCACGAAGCGCCCGCTGCCGAAGTCGATCTCGGGCTGGTAGTGCAGGAACAGCTCGCCCTTGTCGAGCGCGTCGCGCACCTGCTTCGCGCGCTGCAGCCGCTGGCTGCCCAGCAGGTTGAGCTCCGGCGAGTAGAACTGGAAATTGTTGCGGCCGAGCTCCTTCGCGCGGTACATGGCCGCGTCCGCGTTCTTCACGATCGTGTCGAGGTCGGTGCCGTCCTCGGGGTAGCTCGCGATGCCGATGCTTCCGGAGATCGCCACCTCGCGCCAGTCGATGAGCACGGGACGGTCGAGCATCGTGATGATCTTCTGGGCGACGATCATCACTTCCTCGGGGCCGCCGTGGTCCTCGATGAGCACCACGAACTCGTCGCCGCCGAAGCGCGCGACGAGGTCGCTCTGGCGGATGGCGGTGCCCAGGCGCTGCGCGACCGTCTGCAGCAGGTCGTCGCCCGCGTGGTGGCCCATCGTGTCGTTGACCTCCTTGAAGCGGTCGAGGTCGATGAACAGCACCGAGAAGCGCGCGGAGCGGCGGCGCGCCTTGCGCATCGCGCGCTCGAGCGACTCCATGAACATCGCGCGGTTGGGCAGGCCCGTGAGCGTGTCGTACATCGCCTTGCGCCGCATGTCCTCCTGCATGCGCTTCTTCTCGTCGATGTTGGCGAGCGCGCAGAGCAGGCAGAACGAGCCCGCGTAGCGCATCGGCTGGGCCGAGAGCAGCAGCCAGAACTGGCGCCCGTCGAGCGAGCGCAGGTGCACCTCGTAGTCGCGCGCCCAGCCCTTGCGCGACAGCGCCTCGGAGAGCGCCGTGCGGATCTCGGGCTCGACGTGGAAATCGTTCAGCCCGTGGCTGCGCACCGAATCGGCATTGAGGCCGAATTGCTGGAGCGCCCGCTCGTTGGCGTAGAGCAGCTGCTGGTCGCCGGCGCGCACGATGAGCAGCGGCAGCGGCGCGGACTCGATCAGGTGGCGCAGCTGCGATTCGCTCTCCGAGAGCGAGTTCTGCAGCTCCTGGTTCTGGATGAGGAAGCGGCGCGAGAGCGAGATGCCGCCGATCAGCAGGATGCCGGTGATGACGAGGATGCCGCTCACCACGAGCGACTGCGCGGTGCGCTGCATCTCGCCGAGCGTGGCGGCGAAATCGTCCTCGAGCGGCGAGATCGAGCGGTTCACGCGCTCGATCTGCTGCAGCGTGCGCGCCATCTCGTCGGCTGCGAGCGGCCCGGCGGTGCGCAGCCGCGCGGCGATGTTGCGCAGCTCGTCGATGTAGAGGTCGGAGCGGCGCCACAACGAGACCGCGTAGTCCATGGGGCCGAACCCGCGCAGGCGCGTGTACATCGAGATGAGGCCGTCCATCTCGGTGGGGTGCACGCCGCCCTTGAGCAGGCCCTCGCGCACGACGGCCATGTCCGGCTCGGTCCTCGCGAATTCCGCGCGCGCCCGGCGGTCGCCCTCCAGGACCGCGATCGCGCGCTCGAAGGCCTGGTAGCTGTCCTCCGAGCGGTCCACCGCGTAGCGCGAAAGGTAATACGCCGCGTCCTTCTGCGCCTTCGACCAGATGCCCTCGGCGGCCACGAACGCGCGGCCCGCGCCGAGCAACTGCACGCTGTAGATGGTGAGGCCGAGCAGGCAGATCACGATGCCCACGAACAGCCACACGATGAGCACGGGCCGGCCGCCCGCGGGCAGCGGGCCGTCGGCGAGGAATGGCCGTGCGGGCGTGGACGTTTCCGTCATGGCGACGCCGGCCGCGCGCGGGTTTTCAGGTCGGCCCATGGGAAAACGGTTGACTTTGGCATGGGCCTATCGTTCCGGCCGTTCGTCCCCGACGGACGGAGCCGCTAGAATGGCGCGTCGTGCCCCAACCCGACCGTTCCATGACCGTCCTGTCCGTCCGTTCGATCCTCGCCGGCCAGGCCCCTTCCGATCGTCCCGTCACCGTGCGCGGCTGGGTGCGCACGCGTCGCGATTCGAAGGCGGGCTTGTCCTTCGTCCACGTCTCCGATGGCTCCTGCTTCCACCCCGTGCAGGTGGTCGCGCAGGCCACGCTCGCCAATTATGCGGCGGAAATCCAGCGCCTGACCGCGGGGTGCGCCGTGGAGGCTACGGGCACCATCGTGCCGTCGCCCGCGAAAGGGCAGCCCTTCGAGATGCAGGCCACGCATGTCGACGTGGTCGGCTGGGTCGACGACCCGGACACGTACCCGATCCAGCCCAAGCCGCACACGATGGAGTTCCTGCGCGAGGTGGCCCACCTGCGCCCGCGCACCAACGTGATCGCGGCCACGACGCGCGTGCGCCACACGCTGGCGATGGCGATCCACCGGTTCTTCTCCGAGGACGGCTTCGTGTGGGTCAATACGCCCATCATCACCGCCTCGGATGCCGAGGGCGCCGGCGAGCTCTTCCGCGTCTCCACGCTCGACCTCGCGAACCTGCCGCGCACGCCGGAAGGCAAGGTGGACTTCAGCCAGGATTTCTTCGGGCGCGAGGCCTTCCTCACGGTTTCCGGGCAGCTCAACGTGGAGTCCTACTGCCTCGCGCTCTCGAAGGTGTACACGTTCGGCCCCACTTTCCGCGCCGAGAACTCGAACACGAGCCGCCACCTCGCCGAGTTCTGGATGATCGAGCCGGAGATCGCCTTCGCCGCCCTCGCCGACGATGCCGACCTCGCCGAGCGCCTGCTGAAGTACATCTTCACCGCGGTCCTGGGCGAGCGGCCGGACGACATGGCCTTCTTCGAGGAGCGCATCGAGAAGGGCGTCATCGCGAAGCTCCAGTCCATCGTGGACAAGCCTTTCGTGCGGATGGACTACACGGAGGCGATCCGCATCCTCTCGAAGCCGGGCCTGAAGTTCGAGTACCCCGTGCAATGGGGGATGGACCTGCAGAGCGAGCACGAGCGCTACCTCGCGGAAAAGCACGTCGGCGGCCCGCTGATCCTCATGAACTATCCCAAGGAGATCAAGGCGTTCTACATGCGGCTGAACGACGACGACAAGACCGTCGCCGCCATGGACGTGCTCGCCCCCGGGATCGGCGAGATCATCGGCGGCAGCCAGCGCGAGGAGCGCCTGGCGGTGCTCGACGAGCGCATCGCCGCCGTCGGGCTGGACCCCGCCGCCTATGGCTGGTATCGCGACCTGCGCCGGTACGGCACCGTGCCCCACGCCGGCTTCGGCCTCGGATTCGAGCGCACCGTGGCCTACGTGACGGGCCTCACGAACGTCCGGGACGTGATCCCCTTCCCGAGGACGCCGGGCAACGCCCGTTACTGAATGTCACGGCCGCATGGCCCGCCGGAGCTACAATTCGCTCCGAAGAATCTGCATTTCGTCGTAAGGGGCTGGCCGCTCCACGAGGGCGCGCCTACCCTCCCGAATCCATAAGAATCAGGGACCTTCGATGCCCCGTCGCTCCATCCTCCTGGCCGCCCTCGCCCTCGTCCTCGCGGGCTGCGTCAAGTTTCCCGGCTCGGGCAAGCCGGCGGGCCCGGCATCCGCGCCGCCGCTCATCATCTCGGCCGAGGACGTCCACGTGGTGCGCAACACGGCGCTCACCGCAGGCCCGGCGATCACCGGCTCGATCCAGCCCGAGCGCCGCGCCGACCTGCGCGCGGAGGTTCAGGCCATCGTGCTGCGCGTGCTGCGCGAGAACGGGGACCCGGTCCGCCGCGGCGACCTGCTCGTGCATCTGGACGACAATGCCATCCGCGACAGCCTCGCCTCGGCCGAGGCCGCCGACCGCGCCGCGAAGCTCGCCTTCGAGCAGGCGGAACGCCAGTTCGAACGCATGAAGACCCTGCGCGGCTCCGGCATGGCCTCCGCGCAGGCGCTGGACGATGCCGAGGGCCGCCGCAACGCCGCGCAGAGCGACCTGGAAGCGGCCAAGGCCCGCGTCGTGCTCGCGCGCCAGCAGCTGCAGCGCACGGAAGTACGCGCGCCGTTCGACGGCGTGGTCACCGAGCGCAAGGTCTCCCCGGGGGATACCGCGCAGGTGGGCAAGGAGCTGCTCAAGGTCATCGACCCGCGCTCGATGCGCTTCGAGGCCCTGGTTTCCGCCGACAACGTGGGCGACGTGAAGGTGGGCCAGAAGGTCCATTTCCGCGTGAACGGCTACGGCGACCAGGAGTTCGAGGGCCGCGTGCGCCGCCTGAACCCCGCGGCCAACCCCACGACGCGCCAGGTCGAGGTGCTCGTGGACTTCGTGGGCGACAACCAGCCGAAGCTCGCCGGCCTCTACGCCGAGGGGCGGCTCGAGACGCAGACGATGAACAGCCTCACGCTGCCGGCGAGCGCGATCGTGCGCGACGGCGACAAGGCGACGGCGTGGAAGGTGAACGCCGAGAAGCTGCAGAAGGTGTCGATCAGCATCGCGGACCGCGACCCGCGCACCGGCGAGTACGTCGTGAAGGGCGGCCTCGCCGAGGGCGACCAGGTGATCAAGTACCCGAACGCGATGCTCAAGGAAGGGCAGACCGTGCAGGCTTCGGCCGCGCCGAAGTCCTCCATGGCCGAGGCGACGAAGTAGGCCATGCTGCTCTCCGACTTCAGCATCAAGCGGCCGGTCACGACAGTCGTCATCATCATCGCGCTGATGTGCCTGGGGCTGCTCGCGCTGCAGAAGCTGCGCGTGAACCAGATCCCCGACGTCGAGCAGCCGGTGATGGTGGTCACGGTGCCGTATCCGGGCGCCTCCCCGGAGACGGTCGAGCGCGAGATCGTCAACCGCGTCGAGAAGGCCCTGCAGAGCATCCCGCAGGTCTACCAGATGCGCTCCACCGCCGCGGAGAGCCAGGCGCAGATCGTCATCATCTTCAACTTCAAGAAGAACATGGCGGAGGCGGCCGACGAGATCCGCAACGCCATCGCCTCGGTGCGGCACAAGCTGCCCATCGAGATGCGCGAGCCGATCCTGCAGAGGATCGATCCCGCGGCGCAGCCGATCATGCAGCTCGCCCTTTCCTCCACCACGCAGACGCACGCGGAGATCTCGCGGCTGGCCGAGGACGTGCTTGCGGACCGCTTCCGCGGCATCGACGGCGTGGCGGTGGTGAACGTGAACGGCGCGCTCAAGCGCGAGCTCTCCGTGCTGCTGCGCGCGGAGAAGCTGCGCGAGTACAACGTGTCGGTCACGGACGTCGTGAACGCGCTGCGGGCACAGAACACGACCGCGCCCGTGGGCCGCGTGAAGGGCCAGCTCGACGAGCAGAGCATCCGCCTCGTGGGGCGCATCGAGTCGCCGCGCGAGTTCAACGACATCGTGATCGCGCGGCGCAACGGGCAGATCGTGCGCCTGGGCCAGGTCGCGACCGTCCAGGACGGCTTCGCGGAGCTCACGGGCTTCAGCCTGCGCAACGCGCATCCCAACGTCGGCCTCTCGGTCACGCGCTCGCGCGATGCGAGCACCGTCACGGTGGCGAACAAGGTGCGCGAGCTGGTCGAGGAGGTCAACAAGACGCTTCCGCCCGGCACGAAGGTCGAGGTCACGCAGGACGGCGGCAAGGACGCCGACAACAGCCTGAAGAACGTGATCGACGCGCTCATCTTCGGCGCCGGCCTCACGATCTTCGTGGTGTACGCGTTCCTTAACTCCTGGCGCTCGACGCTCATCACGGCGCTGTCGCTGCCCACGTCGGTCATCGCGGCCTTCATCGCGGTGTGGGCCTGCGGCTTCACGCTGAACTTCATGACGCTGCTCGGCCTGTCGCTCGCCATCGGGGTGCTCATCGACGACGCGATCGTGGTCCGCGAGAACATCGTGCGGCACATGGAGCGCGGCGAGGACCGCGTCAGCGCCGCGCGCAACGGCACGGCGGAGATCGGGCTGGCGGTAACCGCGACCACGTTCTCGATCCTCGCGGTGTTCATCCCGGTCGCCTTCATGGGCGGCGGCGCGGGCGAGTGGTTCCGACCGTTCGCGCTCACGGTCGCGACCTCGGTGCTCGTCTCGCTCTACATCTCCTTCACGCTCGACCCGATGCTCTCGGCCTACTGGGGCGACCCGGTGGGCTACCAGCAGCAGGAGAAGAAGGGCGTGCGCAAGTGGCTCGGGCGCTTCAACGCGTGGTTCGACCACCAGGCCAACCGCTACGGCAACGTGATCGCCTGGGCGCTGCACCATCGCCGCTGGATGACGCTCATCGCCGTGGTGGCCTTCGTGGGCGCGCTCGCGCTGCAGTTCACCGTGGGCGGCTCGACCTTCCTGCCGTCGTCGGACTACGGGACCATCGCCGTGGACGTGCGCACGCCGTCCTCGGCGAGCCTCGAGTACGCCAAGCTCAAGGTGGAGAAGGCCGCCGAGCTCGCGCGCACGATTCCCGAGACCGTCGCCACCAACAGCACGGTGAACGCGAGCGGCGGGCGCGTGTACGTGGACATCGGCAAGAGCTTCACGCGCAAGCGCTCGCACATCCAGATCGCCAAGGAGCTGCGCGGTCTGCTCACGCGGCTCGTGGGCGCCGAGTACGTCGTGATCGAGGACATGAACATGGGCGTGCGCAAGCCCGTGCAGATCCAGTTCACCGGCCCCGATTCGCGGCGCCTGATGGCGATCACGCAGGAATTCATGGAGAAGATGAAGGGCATCCCGGGGGCCGTGGACGTGGGCCTCTCGGAGCAGGAGCCCAAGGACGAGCTCAAGATCGAGCTCGACCGCGGGCTCGCCAACAACATCGGCATCTCCGTGGGGGACGCGGCGCAGGCGCTGCGGGTCGCGTTCGCGGGGGTCGAGGTGGGCGACTGGGTCGATCCCACGGGCGAGACGCGCGACGTGGCGGTGCGCCTGCACCCGGACGATCGCGTGGACGCCTCGAACATCGAGCACCTGCCGATCGCGGTGACCGGCACGAACGTGATGGTGCCGCTCGACCAGATCGCCAACATCACCATGGGCAAGGGCCCGGCGCAGATCCAGCACCTGGACGGCAAGCGCATGGTGGCGGTGTCCGCCAACACGGAAGGGCGCGCGTCCGGGGAGGTGACCGCCGATGCGATGAAGCTCGCGAAGCAGATCGATTTCCCGACCGGCTACGGCGTCACGCTCGGCGGCGCCTCGCGCGACCAGCAGGAGGTGTTCTCCGAGATGTTCACGGCGCTGCTCATGGGCATCGCGCTCATGTACCTCGTGCTCGTGACGCAGTTCGGGTCGTTCACGGCGCCGCTGCCGGTGATGCTGTCGCTGCCGCTGTCGCTCATCGGCGTGGTGCTGGCGCTGCTCATCACGGGCGGCACGCTGAACCTCATGAGCTTCATCGGCATCATCATGCTGATGGGCCTGGTGGCGAAGAACGCGATCCTGCTCCTCGACTGCGCGCGCAAGGAGGAGGCTCAGGGCGTGCCGCGCGAGGAGGCCCTCATGCATGCGGGCCGCGTGCGCCTGCGCCCGATCCTCATGACCACGTTCGCCCTCATCGCCGGCATGATGCCGGTGGCGATCGGCGTGGGCGAGGCGGGCGAGTTCTACCGCCCCATGGCGGTGGCGATCATCGGCGGCACGATCACCTCGACGATGCTCACGCTGCTCGTCGTGCCGACGTTCTACGACTCGATCGAGATCGCGCGCGACCGCGCCATCGCGAAGTTCCGCCGCCGCACCGCGCGGTGGCATCCGTCCGTGGCGTTCGTGCTCACGCTCGTGGAGGCGATCCTCACGCTCGTCATGGTGCGGACGGTATATCGCGCGGCGCGGCGGGTGTTCAGGCGCGGGGGGGACGACATCGCCGCGGTGCAGCCCGGCGATTGACCTCTTTGCAGGACATCGGCGAGGGGTCCGTTTTCGAGCGGCCTTCGACTGTGTCGGAACCCCTTGAGGAATTTGGCAGGACTTCAGCGGGGCTTGCGATACAGAACCACTGCTACGGGGGCGTAGCAAGCGAAAACCTGGACTAGGGCGTCGATTCTGCGGCAACCACCTCGGGGCCGCTCGAGAAACGGACGGCCCTCGCCGATGTCCAGTGCCGAGTCGCGTTGCGACCTGCTGCTTGGGAGGTTCGCCGCTGCAGATCGCTTTCGCGATCAACGCTGGCCGCCACCATCCCATTGCCGCGCGCATCCGTCATTCCCGCGCGCATCCGTCATTCCCGCGCACATCCGTCATTCCCGCGCACATCCGTCATTCCCGCGCACATCCGTCATTCCCGCGCAGGCGGGAATCCAATCACCAAAGCCGCGCGAGCGGTCCGACAGGCGCGGTCGTGACGAGGGCCGTGCCTGTTGTGCGGCCCCCGAGGTGGTTGCCCGCAGAATCGAAGCTCTGATGAGGGTCTTTGCTTCTGAAACCCCGAAGCAGTGGTTCTGCATCGCAAGCCCCGCTGAAATCCTGCCCAATTCTTCCGCTGTAGCAGACCTCGTCAAGGGGCCGCACACACAGGCACCCCTCGTCACGACCGTGCAAGGTCATCCGCGAGCCGCGCGACAGCGCACATGCGAGCGGATCGCCGCCTTCGCATCCTTGCGCAGGCCTTCGCGGCGATCGTCGAGCATCCACAGCCGCAGCGTTCCGGCGAGGAACATCATGGTTTCGACGGCGGCAACGCGCGGCACGACGCATCCGGCGAGCTCTCCGGCCTGCCGTGCCTGGCGATACGCCGTCTCGAAGGCCTTCACGAGCCGGTCGTTGTTGCGGCGCCATTGCGGCAGCTCGGCCTCGAGCTCGCCCACGTACTCGCACTTGAAGAACATCACCTTGAGCGCGCAGCGCTTGCGCCGGTCCTGCTCGAGCCCCTCGACGAGGCCCACGAGGAAGCGCTCGATGCGCTCGAGCACCGGCAACTCGCTCGCGCGCAGCAGCTCGGTGTCGGCCGCGTCGAGCAGCGGCAGCGTGAGGCCGTCGCGGATGGCACGGATGATGCCATGCTTGCCCGGGAAATGGTGGTACACCGCGCCCTTGGTGACGCCCGCTTCCGAGGCGATCTGGTCCACCGTGGAACTCGCGAGGCCGTGGCGGTCGAAGCACCGGAGGGCGCCCTCGATGATGGCCGCCCGCGTGACCGCCGCCTCCTCCTTGGTCCTGCGCATGCGCTGAATTTACATACGTTTGAGAACGTATATAATACGCGAATCGCCGGGCTTTCCGCCAAGCTCCTTCCTCATTCCATGAAAATCGACACGACGCCGCGTCGCCATCTCCCTTTGCTTTCGATCGCCATCCTCGCCCTCGCGCTGTCGGCGTGCGGCAAGAAGGAGGGCGACGGCGCCAGCAAGCCCGCGGGCGCCCCGGCGGCCGGCGGCGCGCCCCAGGCGATGCCCGTGTCGGTGGTGACCGTGTCGCCACGCAAGGTGCCCATCGTGATCGAGGCCGTCGGGCAGGCCGAAGGCTCGCGCGAGGTCGAGATCCGCGCCCGCGTCTCCGGCATCATCGAGAAGCGGCTCTACCAGGAAGGCTCGACGGTGCCGGCGGGCAGCGTGCTCTTCGTGATCGATCCCGCGCCGTACCAGCTCGCGGTGGAGCAGGCGCGGGCGGCGCTGCAGCAGGAGCGCGTGCGCAAGGAGCTCGCCGAAACCGACGCCAAGCGCCTCGAGCCGCTGGTGAAGGACAAGGCCATCAGCCAGCGCGAATACGACCAGGCGGTGGCAACCGCGCGCACGGCCACGGCGGCCATCGCGTCGGCCGAAGCGAAGCTCAAGCAGGCGCAGCTCGACCTTTCGTACACCAAGGTCACCGCGCCGATCGGCGGCATCAGCGGGCGCGCGCAGCGCTCCGAGGGCAGCCTCGTGACCGCGAACACGGACACGTCGCTGCTCACGACGGTCACGCAGGTGAACCCGATCTGGGTGCGCTTCCCGCTCGCCGAGAGCGACTACAACCGCATGCGCGGCGAGCAGCGCAACGCGCGCGTGCAGCTCGTGAGCGAGGACGGCAAGATCCTCGCCGACAACGGGCGGCTCAATTTCTCCGGCACGACGGTGGACCAGAAGACCGGCGCCGTGCAGCTGCGCGCCGAATTCCCCAACCCCGGGACGAAATGGCTGCCCGGCCAGTTCGTGAAGGTGCACCTCATTGCCGGCGAGCAGGAAGCGATCCTCGTGCCGCAGGGCGCAGTGGTGCAGACCGACCAGGCGAAGATCGTCATGACGGTCGGGCCCGACGGCAAGGCCGCGCCGCGCCCGGTGCAGACCGCGAACTGGATCGGCAACGACATGGTGATCACCAGCGGCCTCAAGGAGGGCGACCAGGTGATCGTCGACAACCTGGTGAAGGTGCGCCCCGGCGCGCCGGTCGCGCCGCACGCGCCGGGACAGGCGCCCGCGCAGGCGCAAGGCGGCGGCCAGCCCGCGCCGCAGGGTGGCGAGGCCCCGAAAGCCGCGCCCGCGCCCGCCGCGCAACCGAAGGCGAAGTGACGCATGGGAAATTTCTCGCGCTTCTTCATCGACCGGCCGATCTTCGCGAGCGTGCTCGCGATCATCATCACGCTGGGCGGCATCATCGCCGGCTTCAACCTGCCGATCTCGCAATATCCCGACATCTCGCCGCCGACGGTCACGATCTCGACGACCTACCCGGGCGCGAGCGCGGAGACCATCGCGCAAACGGTCGCCGCGCCCATCGAGGAGCAGCTCTCCGGCGCCGAGGGCATGGTGTACTTCACCTCGAGCGCGGGCTCGGACGGCCAGATCACCATCACCGCGACCTTCGAGGTCGGCACGGACGTCGACCGCGCCGTGTTCCAGCTCAACAACCGCGTGCAGACCGCGTTGCCGCGCCTGCCCGACGAGGTGCGCCGCAACGGCGTGATCGTGGCGAAGCGCTCCAACGACATCCTGCTCGTGATCGGCCTGTACTCGCCCAACGCCACGCAGGCGACGACGACGATGGCCGACTACGCGTCGGTCAACATCATCGACGACCTGAAGCGCATCCCCGGCGTGGGCGACGTCTTCCTGTTCGGCTCCGGCTCGTCGATGCGGGTCTGGCTGCATCCGGACAAGATGGCGCGGCTGGGCGTCACGCCCTCCGACGTGGCCAATGCGATCCGCACCCAGAACGCGCAGTACGCCGCCGGCAAGATCGGCGCGGAGCCGGCGCCGAAGGGCCAGGACCTCACGTACACCGTGACGGTGCGCGGACGCCTCGCGCGCGTGGACGAGTTCGAGAACATCGTGGTGCGCGCGAGCGGCCCGACCGGCGTGCTCAGGATGAAGGACGTCGCGACGGTGGAGCTCGGCGCGCAGACCTACGACACGCCCGCGACCGTGGACGGCAAGCCCTCGGTGGGCATGGCGGTATTCCTGCAGACGGGCGCCAACGCGCTCGATGTGGCGAAGGCCATCAAGGCCCGGCTGCAGGAGGTCAAGGGCGCCTTCCCGCCGGACATGGAGTACCTCATCCCGTTCGACACGACGCTCGTCGTGAAGAGCTCGATCCACGAGGTGCAGAAGACCATCTTCGAGGCGGCGCTGCTCGTGCTCTTCGTCGTGTTCGTCTTCCTGCAGACGTGGCGCGCGACCGTCATCCCGATGCTCGCGGTGCCCGTGTCGATCATCGGGACGTTCGCCGGCCTGTACGCGCTCGGCTTCTCGATCAACACGCTCACGCTCTTCGCGATGGTGCTCGCCATCGGCATCGTCGTGGACGACGCGATCGTCGTGCTGGAGAACGTCGAGCGCCTCATGCGCGAGCAGGGGCTCACCGCGAAGCAGGCGGCGATCGAGGCGATGCACGAGGTGTCCGGCGCGCTGGTCGCGATCATCCTCGTGTTGTGCGCGGTGTTCATTCCGGTGGCCTTCCTGGGCGGCATCGCGGGCCAGCTCTACAAGCAGTTCGCGGTGACGGTGGCGGTCGCGGTCGTGATCTCGGGCCTTACCGCGCTCACGCTCACGCCGGCGCTGTGCGCGCTGCTGCTCAAGCCCGGGCACCACGAGGCGAGGCTCTTCCATCCGTTCAACCAGGGCTTCGCCAAGGTCACGAGCACGTTCCTCTGGGGCGTGAACCAGGCGCTCAGCCGCCGGCTCGTCTCGCTCATCGTGTTCCTGTTCGTCGTCGCCGGCCTGGCGGGGCTCTTCTACCTCGTGCCGCGCAGCTTCATCCCGCCCGAGGACCAGGGCTACCTCATCAGCTCGATCCTGCTGCCCGACGGCGCGTCGATCCAGCGCACGCAGAAGACCGGCGCCCAGTTCCAGCAGATGCTCGCCAAGACCGATGCCGTCGCCCATGCCTTCGTCGCGGCGGGACGCGACTTCATCGGCGGCGGCAACAAGACGAACGCGGGTACCTCGTTCATCCTGCTGAAGGACTGGGAGGACCGCACCACCACGGCCCCGCAGCTCGCCGGCCAGCTCACGCGCCAGGGCATGACGTTCCCCGATGGCATGGCGATCGTGTTCAATCCGCCGGCCATCCGCGGCCTGGGCAGCGCGGGCGGCTTCGAGTTCTACGTGCAGGCGCGCGGCGACGCGGATCCGCGGCGGCTGGGCCAGGCCGTGCAGGGGCTCACGCAGGCGCTCGCGGCCGACCCGCAGCTCACCGGCATCAACACGTTCTTCCGCGCCACCGTGCCGCAGTTGCGCGTCGAGGTGAACCGCGAGCAGGCGATCTCGATGGGCGTGCCGGTGAGCGACGTGTTCGACGCGCTGCAAAGCACGCTGGGCTCGCTCTACGTGAACGACTTCAACCTCGGCGGCCGGACGTATCGCGTGCAGGTGCAGGCCGAGTCGCAATTCCGCGCGCAGCCCGATCAGATCGGCAACACCTTCGTGCGCTCGAGCACCACGGGCGAGATGATCCCGCTGAAGGCCCTGGTGCGCGTCGAGAACTACATCGGCGCCGAGCAGGTGGACCGCTTCAACGGCTTCATCGCCGCCAAGGTGCTCGGCAACGGCAAGCCCGGCGTGAGCTCGGGACAGGCCATCGAGGCGGTCGAGCGCGTCGCCGCGAGCGCACTGCCGCCCGGCTACACCATCGCGTGGAGCGGCCAGGCTTTCCAGGAGAAGCGCACCGGCAACGCCTCGATCTTCGCCTTCGGCCTGGCCATCGTGATGGTCTACCTGATCCTCTCGGCGTTGTACGAGCGCTGGCGCCTGCCCTCGGCGGTGGTGCTCGCGGTGCCGTTCGCGGTGCTCGGCGCGCTGGGCCTCGTCGCCGTGCGCGGCATGGAAAACGACATCTACTTCCAGATCGGCCTCGTGGTGCTGATCGGCCTCGCGGCGAAGAACGCGATCCTGATCGTGGAGTTCGCGCAACAGGGCTTGCTCTCCGGCATGAGCGCGAAGGACGCGGCGCTGCAGGCCGCGCGGCTGCGTTTCCGGCCGATCGTGATGACGTCGCTCGCGTTCGTGTTCGGCGTGATGCCCCTCATGTTCGCCTCGGGCGCGGGCTCCGCGGCACGGCGCTCGATGGGCACGGGCGTGGTGGGCGGCATGCTGCTCGCCACGTTCGTCGCGACGATCTTCGTGCCGCTCTTCTTCACCGTGTTCGCGCGCCGCCAGAAAATGGGCGAGCGCGAGGAGGAGCGCGACCATGTGCCGCAGGAGGCCGCGCGATGAAGCGGGGCCTCGTGATGCTGGCCGTGGCCGCCGCGCTTTCCGGGTGCATGGTCGGTCCCAACTACAAGCGGCCCGCGCTCGATCTGCCCGCGGGGTACGCCGAGGGCGGCGCGCAGGAAACGAAGGTCAGCGTGCCGGCGCAATGGTGGTCCCTCTATGGCGACCCGGTGCTCGACGAGCTCGTGCGCCTGGGCCTCGAGCGCAACGCGGACGTGCGCCAGGCCGTCGCGCGCGTGGACGAGGCGGAAGCGGCGCTGCGCGAGGCGCACGCCACGCTGCTCTTCCCGCTCGTGCAGGGGCAGGGCGGCGCCTCGCGCTCGCGCTCGCGTGCGGCCGGCGTGGGCACCGTCACCGCGGACAACTATTCGCTCACGGCGGCCACCTCGTTCGAGGTCGATCTCTGGGGCCGGCTGCGGCGGGCCGAGCTCTCCACGCGGGATGTGCTCGCGGCATCGCAATTCGGCCGCGACACCGTGGCGCTGTCCCTGGCCGCGGCAATCGCGCGCACCTATTTCGCGGCGCTGTCGCTGGATTCGCAGTACGCGGCCTCCCAGGAAATCCTGAGGGCCGCGGACGAGTCGCTCACGCTCGCGCGCAAGCGCGCCGCCGGCGGCGTCGCCTCCGAGCTCGACGTGTACCAGGCCGGGTCGCTGCGGTCGCAGGCCGCCGCGCAGGCGAAGGAGATCGCGCGCCAACGCGAGACGATCGTCCACCAGCTCGGCGTGCTCTCGGGCAAGCTCGACGTCGCCGTCCCGGTGAAGGACGTGGCGGCGCTGCCCATCCCGCCCCTGCCGCCCGCGGGCCTGCCTTCCGAGCTGCTCGAGCGCCGCCCCGACGTGCGCCAGGCCGAGGGGAACCTGTCCGCGGCCACGCAGCGCATCGGCGTCGCGCGCGCTTCGCAGTTCCCGACGCTGAGCCTCACGGGCTCCTTCGGGCAGCAGAGCACGGAGCTCAGCTCGCTGTTTTCATCGGGAGCGCGCATCTGGTCCATCGGCGCGAACATCATCGGCCCCATCATCGACGCCGGGCGCTTCGCCGCCCGCACGGAGCAGGCGGAAGCGCAGGCGAGGCAAGCCGAAGCGAGCTACCAGCGCGCCGTGGAGAATGCTTTTCGCGACGTCTCCGATGCGCTCTCGAACGTGCGGCTCGCCGCGGACCAGGAGACGGACCTCGTGGAGCAGGTGCAGCAGGCGCGCAATGCGCTGAGGCTTTCGCAGATGCGCTACGAGAACGGCTATTCCGCATACCTCGAGGTGCTGGATGCGCAGCGCACGCTCAACCAGGCGCTGCTCGCCTTCATCCGCAACCGGCAGGCGTACCTGGGCTTCACCGTCGACCTCATGAACGCGCTCGGCGGCGGCTGGACGCCGCCAGCGTAGTCTCGCTTCGCCCCAGGATTGAAATGGGAAGTTGAACGGAGGGAACGGGGTAAACGGAGCAAGTGAATCGATCGTTATCGGGCAATGGAAGCACTGACCCGAACGAACGACAATGGAACGTTGCCTCATTCGGACTTGAGCTGGCTCGTCTTGAATGCGGCACTACGAAGTGCATACGCGGCTTGGCCCTGGATTGCCGGAGAGTTCGTACCGCGCTTGTCTCGCGCATGAGCTGAGGCTCAGAGGCATTCCGTTTGCGACCGAAACGCCGCTGTCGCCGGAATACAAGGGCTGTGTCGTCGACACGGCCTTTCGTGCAGACATCGTGGTGGCCGACCGGCTGCTCGTCGAGCTGAAATCGGTCGAGCAGGTGCTTCCCCTGCATTCGGCGCAATTGCTGACGTATCTGCGTGTGATGCGCCTGCCCATAGGATTGCTGATCAACTTCAACGTCCCGCGGTTGCGCTCCGGGATTCGTCGCATCATCAACCGGCACGCGTTGCCCTAGAAATCCGTTACCTTCGTTCGGACTCCGTTCAACTCCGTTTTCCGCTTTAGTCGCCGCGTACGAGCCGGATGCGCGTGATCTCCGGCGGCACGCCGAAGCGCATCGGCGGCCCCCAGTACCCGGTGCCGCGGTTCACGTAGACCCACATCTCGTCCACCCGATGCAGCCCCGCCGTGAAGGGCTGCTGGAAGCGCACGAAGAAATTCCACGGCCAGAACTGGCCGCCGTGCGTGTGCCCGGAGAGCTGCAAGTGCGCGCCGGCCCGGGCGGCATGGCGGGCGCTGCGCGGCTGGTGCGCGAGCAGCACCTTCACGGCGTCCTGCGGCGCTCCCGCGAGCGCGCCGTGCGGGTCGCTGCGGTGCGACTCCTCGAAGTAGTGCGCCGAATAATCGGTCACGCCGGCCACGGCGATCGATGCGCCGTCGTGCTCGAGGACCACGTGCTCGTTCAGCAGCACGCGCGCGCCGAGCCGGCGCAGCTCGCGGACCCATCCGTGCACGCCGGAGTAGTACTCGTGGTTGCCGGTGACGACGTAGGTGCCGTGCCGCGACTCGAGGTCGGCGAGCGGCGCGGTGTGGTGCGAGAGGTCGCGCACGTGGCCATCGACCACGTCGCCGGTGATGGCGACCATGTCGCTGCGCATCCGGTTCACGCGCTCGACGATGCGCTCGACGAAGTCGCGCTTGATGGTGGGGCCCACGTGGATGTCGCTGATCTGCGCGATGGTGAAGCCGTGGAGCTCCTCGGGCAGGCCGCGGATCGGGATCTCGACGTGCCGCACCCGTCCCACGCCCCGCGCGATGAGGAGACCCAGCAGCGTGACCACCGGCGCGAGGGCCATCACGCCATAGGCCGAATCCCGCGACCACGCCGCGAGCTCCTCCGGCTGCAGCAGCAGGGCGCCAAGGAGCGCGACGTCGCGCACCACCGTCAGCACGAGCAACCACGAGAAGAAGCCGACGCTGACCCATGGCAGCCACACGGACCAGGGCTTGCGGCCCTCGCGGACGCGCCAGCCCTTGGGCGACCAGTGGAAGCATGCGGCGAGCACCAACGCACCGAGTGCCTGCGCCCATGGCGCGACCGGCGCGAGCAGGCGCACGCCGATATAGAGGTGCAGCAGCGCGACCAGGAGGTAGAAGGGGTTGCGCACGAGGCGGGACATTGGACCCATATGGGGATGCAAACCCATCATGCCAATGGGCGCCATGGTCCGGTCGGCGGTCGCGGTATGATCCGCCGGAAACCCGGAGCCCGCCATGGATTCGCCCTTTCCGAAGTTCGACGTCGCGCTCAAGATCGCGGACATCGTCGCCATCCCCACGTCGTTCCCGCTGTCGAAGGAAGGCAGCGTGCGCCTGGGCATCGGACGCGCCATCAAGCGCGACACGGTGATCGTGAAGGTCCGCACCGAGTCGGGCATCGTGGGCTGGGGCGAATCGCACGCCGGTCGCGCGCCGGGCGCGGTGGCCGCGCTCATCAACACGACGCTGCGCACGCTGGTGCTCGGCATGGACGCGACCGACGTGGTGGGCGTCTGGAACAAGATCTACTCGCGCCAGCTCGCGAGCCATGGCATGGGCGCCGGCTGCTCGCTCGCCATGAGCGGCCTCGACATGGCGCTCTGGGACATCCGCGGCAAGGCGATCGGCTGGCCGCTCTACAAGCTGCTCGGCGGCGCCAACCGGCCGATCCCGGCGTACGCGGGCGGCGTCTCGCTCGGGTTCCAGGACCCGCGCGAGCTCGTCGCGGAGGCGAAGACCCACGTCGATGCGGGCTACAAGGCGATCAAGCTGCGCCTGGGCGATACCGTGAAGGACGACATCGCGCGCGTGGAGGCGGCGCGCGACGCGTTCGGCGACGACCTCGAGATCCTCACCGACGCCAACATCGGCTACACGCTCGAGGATGCGCGGCGCGTGATGCCGGCGCTCGAGGACCTGGGCGTGCGCTGGCTCGAGGAGCCGTTCCCGGCGCACGACTATCGCAGCTACGCGACCGCGCGCGGCTTCTCCAGCGTGCCGCTCGCCGCCGGCGAGAACCATTTCACGCGCTTCGAGTTCTCGCGGCTGATCGAGGAGGACAGCGTGGACATCATCCAGCCGGACCTCTCCAAGAGCGGAGGCATCACCGAGTGCCTGCGCATCGCCGCGATGGCCTCTGCGCACAAGCTGCAGATCAACCCGCACACCTCGATGTCCGGCCTCAACATG
Source organism: Usitatibacter sp. (assembly GCA_035719385.1). GTDB lineage: Bacteria > Pseudomonadota > Gammaproteobacteria > Burkholderiales > Usitatibacteraceae > Usitatibacter. The sequence continues at coordinate 15,795 of DASTGG010000426.1, read as the reverse complement.
GCGGCGTCGATCCATTTCCTCGCCGCCATCGACAACGGCGGCTACTTCGAGGGCGACGTCTCCAGGGACAACCTCTTCCGCGACGAGCTCACGAGCAGGCCGTTCGAGCTCTCGCGCGACGGCACCGTGCGGCCGCTCGAGGGGCCGGGCATCGGCGTCGAGGTCGACGAGGAATTCCTGAAGTCGCATCCGGTCATCGAGGGGCCCGGATATGTTTGAAACGTTGCGTCACCCCGGCGCCGGCCGGGCCCCGATCTCGTGGCTCGTCGCGGTGTCGATGGCCTGGATCCTCGCCTTCGCGGCGATGACGGCCCACGCCCAGTCGTATCCGTCGAGGTCCATCAAGATCGTCGTCCCCTATCCGCCGGGCGGCTTCAACGACACGCTCGGGCGCACGCTCGCGGCGAAGTTCGGCGAGGCCTGGGGGCAGCCCTCGTTCGTCGAGAACAAGCCCGGCGGCAACACGCTCATCGGCAGCGAGTTCGTCGCGAAGTCGCCGCCCGACGGCTACACGCTGCTCGTGGTGGCGTTCCCGTTCGCGGTGACGCCGAGCCTCATCAGGAACATGCCGTACGACACGCTGCGCGATTTCGCGCCGGTGATCCTGGCCGCGCAGTCGCCCAACCTCCTCGTCGTGAATCCGCAGCTTCCCGTGAAGACCGTGGGCGAGCTCATCGCGCTCGCGAAGTCGCAGCCGGGGAAACTGAGCTATGCATCCACGGGCAACGGCTCGTCCAACCACATCTCGATGGAGCTCTTCAAGAGCCTTGCGGGCGTGGACATCCTGCACGTGCCTTACAAAGGCAGCGCGCCGGCGGTGACGGACCTGCTGGGCGGCCAGGTGATGGTCATGTTCGACAATGCGCCCAACGTGCTGCCGCAGGTGAAGGCGGGCAAGCTGCGCGCCCTCGCGACGAGCGGCACGCAGCGCACGCCGCTCGCGCCGGAGCTGCCCACCGTCGCCGAAGCGGGCGTCCCGGGCTACGAGGTGATGGTGTGGTTCGGCCTGGTCGCCCCGGCCGGCACGCCGCGCGAGATCGTGCAGAAGCTCAATACCGAGGTGACGAAGATCCTCGCGATGCCCGACGTGCGCGAGCGCTTCATGGCGCAGGGCGTGGAGCCCGTCGGCAGCACGCCCGAGCAGTTCGGCGAGCACATCCGCGCGCAGATGGCGAAGTGGGGCAAGGTCGTGCGCGACGCGGGAGTGAAGGCCGAGTGAACCGGCGCGCTCGTGCGCCAGTCGTACCTTCATGAACACGAGCTACGAAGCGGTCGAGCCACCTCGCGAGGAAGTGGACGCCATGCCCGGCGCCACGCTCCTCGAGTTCGGCAGTCCGTGGTGCGGCCGCTGCCGCGCGGCGCAGCCGTTGCTCGAGGAAGCGCTGCGCGAGCATGCGTCGGTGCGCCACATCAAGATCGCCGACGCGAGCGGCCGGCGGCTCGGCCGCTCGTTCGGGGTGAAGCTGTGGCCCACGCTGGTCTTCCTGCGCGATGGCAAGGAGGTCGCGCGCGTAGTCCGTCCGGGCGACGCCGCGGCGATCGGCGAGGCGCTCGCGAAGGTCGATCCGCAATGACGCTCAATTCGCCGGCGAGATGCCGCGCCGGGGAACCCCTGGTCGGCGACGAGGAGCACCGCACGGGCGGCGCGCTTGCGGAGAACGGGACCACGGCTGCGGTCCACACGTCGTTCGGCGAGACGTAGAGGTTCAGGCTGGATCCGCCGCTCGCCGCGCTGTTGCATTTGGTTGCAATTTCGGTTGCGGATGTAGACGGTCTGCATGGGAGAACGGCGTTCGCGAGGGGCGTGCGCGGCGTATCATAGGTCCGGCACCGGACCATTCTTATATGAGTTCAACCGTTCCTTCGCCCCGACGCCGGCGCTGGCCGTGGGTCGTGGGTTTCCTGCTGCTCGCCGTGGCTGCCATCGGCTGGTGGTGGCTCGGCATGTCGCGCGCGCGCGACGCGAACGCCGCGCGCCGTCCCGCGGGGCCGGTCGTCGTGGTGACGACTACCGCGGAGACGCGCGACATCCCGGTGCGCCTCGTCGCGAACGGCACGGTCACCGCGCTGCAGTCGGTCGACCTGCGCTCGCAGATCACCAGCACCGTTCGCGAGGTGCACATCCGCGAGGGGCAGAACGTGAAGAAGGGCGACCTGCTCTTCTCGCTGGACTCGCGCACCGAGGAGGCGAACGTCAAGAAGGCGCTCGCGCAGGTGGAGAAGGACAAGGCGGACCTCGCCACCGCGCAGCGCAACCTCGAGCGCCAGCGCGAGCTCTTCGGCCAGAAGTTCATCTCGCAGGCCGCGCTGGACACCTCCGAGAACCAGGTCAACACGCTGCAGGGCCAGCTCGCCATCGACCTCGCCGCCGTGGATGCGGCCCGGGTCGCGCGCGCCTACACCGAGATCCGCGCGCCGTTCTCGGGGCGCACCGGGATCATCAACGTGCGCGCGGGCAGCCTCGTGCAACCGGGCGCGGCCAACGTGGGCGCGACCACCGGCGCGGTTCCCCTGGTGACGATCACGCAGGTCGATCCGATCGCGGTCGCCTTCACGCTGCCCGAGAAGGAGCTGCCCGAGCTGCAGCAGGCGCTGCGCGCGGGCCCGGTGATGGCGACGGCCACGCCGCAGGGCGCCAACGACGCATTCAAGGGCCGCGTGACGTTCGTGGACAACGCGGTCGATACCACGACCGGCACGATCCGCCTCAAGGCCGAGTTCGACAACCCGCAGGCGCGCCTGTGGCCAGGCATGTACGCCACGGTGCAGATCTCGCCTCGCACCATCCAGAACGCGACCGTGATTCCAGCGCAGGCGGTGCAGACCGGTCCCGAGAAGCGCTTCGTGTACGTCGTGGACGGCGAGCGCAAGGTGGCGGCAAAGACGGTGAAGCTCGCGTACGTGGACCAGGGCATGGCGGTGGTCGAGGGCGTGCAGCCCGGCGCGCGCGTCGTGGTCGAGGGCGCGCAGAACCTGCGCCCGGGCAGCGTCGTGGCCGAGGCCGAGCGGCAGACGCCCGTCGAGAGCGCGGGCGACGTGAAACCCGAGGGCAAGCCCGGCAAGCGCAAGCCCGGCGCCAATCCCGCGTGAACTTCTCCGAGACCTTCGTCCGCCGGCCGGTGATGACGGTGCTGCTGTCGGCGGCCGCCGTGGTCGCCGGCGTGCTCGCGTACAGCGGCATCCCGATCTCCGCGCTGCCGCAGTTCGAGACGCCGACGATCGCGGTCAGCGCCGTGCTTCCGGGCGCGAGCCCGGAGAACATGGCCGCCTCGGTCGCCACGCCGCTCGAGAAGCAGTTCGCGACGATCTCCTCCGTGAACGCGATCAGCTCGAGCTCGACGCTCGGGCGCACGCAGATCACGCTCGAGTTCGACCAGGACCGCGACATCGACAAGGCGGCGGTGGACGTGCAGGCGGCGCTCTTCCGCGCCTCGCGCAACCTGCCGGTCGAGATGACCACGCCGCCGTCGTACCGCAAGGTCAACCCGGCGGACGCGCCGATCCTCTTCCTCACGCTCACGTCGCCCTCGATGTCGCTGTCGGACCTCCAGGCCTACGGCGACAACCTGATCGCGCCGACGCTGTCGACGATCCCGGGCGTGGCGCAGATCAACGTGAACGGGCAGAAGCGCTTCGCGGTGCGCGTGCGCGCGCGGCCCGACGCGCTCGCGGCGCGCAACCTCACGCTCGACGACGTGGCCACCGCGCTCAAGGCGGCCAACGCCAACACGCCCGTGGGCACGCTCGACGGGCCGCGCCAGACGCTCACGATCCAGGCGAACAGGCAGCTCACGCGCGCGGCGGATTTCGCCCCGCTCATCATCGCCACGCTGCCCAATGGAGCCGTGGTGCGCCTCGACGACGTGGCCGACGTGGAAGACAGCGTCGAGCAGGTGAAGACGGCCAGCTGGGCCAACGGCGAGCGCTCGATCTCGATGTCGATCCAGCGCCAGCCCGACGCGAACACGGTGGCGACGGTGAACGCCATCAAGGAGGCGATCCCGGGCCTGGTCGCGCAGATGCCCAAGTCGGTGAACCTGCAGATCCGCAACGACCGCTCGGTGTCGATCCTCGAATCCATCCACGACGTGAAGGTGACCCTCGGGATCACCGCCTTCCTCGTCGTGCTGGTGATCTATCTCTTCCTGCGCCGGCCCTCGGCCACCATCATCCCCGCGCTCTCGCTGCCGATCTCGCTCATCGGCACGCTGGCGCTCATGCGCGCGCTCGGGCTTTCGCTCGACAACGTCTCGCTCCTCGGCATCACGCTCGCGGTGGGCCTGGTGGTGGACGACGCCATCGTGATGCTGGAGAACATCGTCCGCCACGTCGAGCACGGCATGCCGCCCTTCGAGGCCGCGATCAGGGGCGCGAAGGAGATGGGCTTCACCATCCTGTCGATCTCGGTGTCGCTGGTGGCGGTCTTCATCCCGATCTTCTTCATGCCGGGCGTGATCGGCGGCCTCTTCCACGAGTTCGCCATCGTGGTCTCGCTCGCCATCCTGGTGTCCGCGGGCGTGTCGCTCACGCTGGTGCCCATGCTCGCGAGCCGCTACCTCAGGCACGAGCGCGAGGACGACCCGGTGCTGCGCTGGACCGCGTGGTTCGAGCGCTTCTTCCAGTGGATGCTGCACACGTACGAGCGCTCGCTCGACCTGTGCCTGCGCCACCGCTTCTTCGTGCTCATGGTGGCGATCGGCACGCTGGTGCTGACCATCGTGCTCGCCGTGTTCATGCCGAAGGGCTTCTTCCCCACCGAGGACATCGGCCAGATCTCCGTGAACGCCGAGGCGGTGGAGGACATCTCGTTCCCCGCCATGGCCGAGATGACGCAGCGCGTGGCGGACAACATCCGCGCGCACCCGGCGGTCGACACGGTCGTGTATTTCTGCGACGACAGCAACAACGGGCGCCTGTTCATCAACCTCAAGCCGCGCAAGGACCGCACGGGCCTCGAGCACGTCCTCGAGGAGCTGCGTCGCGACATGCGCTCCATCCCCGGCGTGAACGTGTATTTCAACCCGATCCAGAACCTGCGGATCGGCGGGCGCGTGTCGAAGAGCCGCTTCCAGTACGTGATGAAGAGCGTGTCGCCCGGCGCGCTGCAGGAGAACGCGGACAAGCTGATGGCGCTCATGCGGCCCGATCCCATCTTCCGCGACGTGACGAGCGATGCGCAGTACAAGGGCCTGCAGGCGCAGCTGCAGATCGACCGCGACAAGGCCAACGCGCTCGGCGTGAACATCCAGGACATCCGCACGGCGCTCTACAGCGCGTTCGGCGAGCGGCAGGTCTCGACGATCTATACCGCGGTCGATTCCTACCAGGTGATCCTGCAAGCGACCGACGCCGACCGCCGCGACGAGACGGCGTTCTCGAAGATCTACGTGCGCGGCAAGGGCGGGGCGCTCGTGCCGCTGTCGAGCGTGACCACCGTCGAGCGCAAGGTCGGGCCCGTCGCGATCAACCACGCCGGGCAGCTGCAGGCGATCACGGTGTCCTTCAACCTCGCGCCCGGCGCCTCGCTGGGCGACGCCGCCGCCAGGATCGAGCGCTTCCGCGACCAGATCGGCATGCCGGCCTCCATCCTCACGAGCTGGGGCGGCGATGCGGCCGCGTTCCAGTCGTCGCAGTCGAGCCAGATCTGGCTCATCGTGACGGCGCTGCTGGTGATCTACGTGCTGCTGGGCGTGCTGTACGAGAGCTACATCCACCCGATCACGATCCTCGCGGGGCTGCCCTCCGCGGCGGTGGGGGCGCTGCTCACGCTGTCGATCTTCCGCATGGACCTCTCGATCATCGCGACGATCGGCATCCTGATGCTGATCGGGATCGTGAAGAAGAACGCCATCATGATGATCGACTTCGCGCTCTCGGCGCAGCGCGACGAGGACCTGCCGCCGCAGGAGGCGATCCGCAAGGCGTGCATCCTGCGCTTCCGCCCGATCCTCATGACCACGCTCGCCGCCATGATGGGCGCCGTGCCGATCGCCCTCGGCCTCGGCGCGGGCGCCGAGCTTCGCCAGCCGCTCGGCCTCGCGGTCGTGGGCGGGCTGCTCTTCTCGCAGGTGATCACGCTCTTCATCACGCCGGTGATCTACCTCTACCTCGATCGCTACTCCGGCAAGGGTCCCATCACCGCGCCCGCCGGCGTGCCGCAAGCGCTTCCCGCGCACGGGGACGATTGACGTTGTTTCCGGCTTCGACCGGCCACCGCAGCGCGATAACAAAGCAAACAAACGGAGGAGAAATGAACCGTCGCAACGCCTTGCTCGCGGGCGCCATGCTCGCCGCCGCGCCCACGCTCGGATTTCCGCAATCGCCCGCGCCCCAGCCGCGCATCGTCGCCGACGAGTTCTGGGCGGACAAGAAGGGCGTGAAGCTCTGGGTCTATCGCAAGCGGCTCGAGGGCGCGGAGCCCAGGGCGCGCCTGTTCTGCGTGCACGGCTCGTCGTACTCCGGCAAGACGATGTTCGACCTGCAGGTGCCGCAGCGCGAGGGCTACTCGATGATGGACGTGTTCGCGCGCCTGGGCTACGAGGTTTGGACCATGGACCACGAAGGCTATGGCCATTCGCAGAAGACCGAGTCCAACTCCGACATCCAGAGCGGCGTCGAGGACCTGAAGGCCGCGATGGCGGTGGTCCAGGCGGCGGGCACCGCGCCGCGGCTCGCGTTCTTCGGCCAGTCGTCGGGCGCGCTGCGTGCGGCGCGCTTCGCCAACCAGCACCCGGAGCACGTCGAGCGGCTCGCCCTCGACGCGTTCGTGTGGACGGGCCGTGGCTCGCCCACGCTCGCCGCGCGCGCGAAGAACCTGCCGCGCTACCAGGCGAGCAACCGCCGCCCCGTGAGCGCGGAGTTCTATCGCAGCGTGTTCACCCGCGACCACTCCGGCGCCTCGGAGCCGATGCTGGGCGACATCGTGGCGCGGGAAGAGATGCAGTACGGCGATTCGGTGCCCACGGGCACGTACGTGGACATGACCACGAAGCTGCCGCTCGTCGATCCGGAGAAGCTGGCCTGCCCGGTGCTCATCATCCGCGCCGAGCACGACGGCATCGCCACGGACGAGGACATCCTCGCGTTCTATTCGAAGCTGCCGAGCCCCGACAAGCAGCTCACCAAGATCGGCGGCCTCGCGCACACGGCGCTGCTCGGCGTGAACCGCGCGCGCTTCCACCACGCGCTGCACGCGTTCCTGTCGATGCCGGCGCGGGTGGATCTCCAGGGCGACAAGGGAAGCGGCGCCGGGCACGCCTAGCGCGCCGCAAATTTATTGCGCCGTCCACGCAAGACAATTCGGTTGTTGCAGTGCAGCAAAGGCCCTATCTTGTGGGTACCGGGCGTGACCCATGCGCCCCGCCAACTTCCCACGAGGAACCGACAATGGACCACGAATACCATCCGTACTACTTCAACGACAACGTTCGCCGCGAGGAGCGCGTGGGTTACCTGATCGCCAACGCGATCGCCTCCGCCTGGCACGCCATCCGCCGCGCATTCTCGGCCGGGCCGGGCAAGCGCACGGCCTAGAAGGCGAGGCGCCAGCCCACCTCGAAAGTGCGGATCCGGGCGTCGCCCTCGCGGCGCTCGACCGCACGCAGCGCAAGACCGCTCGAGGCCGTCCCGGACGGCCGCCACTCGAGCGAGCGCACGCGTGACGCATCCGGCGCATTGAACAGCGTCCGCGTGTAACCCACCTCGAAGACACCCAGCCCGGACACCCGGCCGGCGGCGCGAAAGCCGTCGGCGCGGGCGTCCGGGTATTGGCGCTGGAACAGCTCCGCCTGCAGCGGGAGGGAGGCCGCATGCGCCACGGCCGTCGCCAGGGGGATGGCGACCGCGGCGATGACCCGTTGCAGGCTCGGCATTCGGCGCACCTCAGCGGTGCCCGCGCGCGTGCTCCATGTGGTGCACGTCGTCGGCGCCACGGGCGGCGCGGCGGATGTGGTTCACCGGGTCGTCGGCGCCGCCGCGCTTCAGCAGGACGTCCTGGTTGTGGCCGCGCAGGTCGAGGCCGCGGTTGTCGGCGCCCTCGCGCTTGAGCAGCACGTCCTGGTTGTGCCCGCGCAGGTCGAGGCGCTTGAGGATCGCGTCCTGGTTGCGGCCCTGCGTGTCGGCGAGCGCGCCGTCGTCGGCGCCGCGCGCGAAGGCGGTCGAGGCGGAGAGCGCGAGGGATGCGGCCGCGAGGGCGAGGAGAAGGGTTCTGTTCATGCGTGTTGCTCCTTGATAAAGCGGCCGGCGCTGGGGAGGGGGGATCGCCCGCCGGCCATCCGACGATCGTGCGCATATTTTGGGATATATTTCCCAACACGTCAGTTAAGTGTGTCACAATGCCGCATGGATAATTTCTTTTACAGAGGGGAATGTCGAGGTGGTGCGGCTGTTTGCCCACTTGCGCTCTTGCACAAAAAATGGGACCTTTGTCCCAAGTGAAACCGCCAGATGCCATTTCGTTGTTCTCCGCCGTGCGCCGGCTCCTGCGGCCGCTCGTGCGCATCCTGCTCGACCGCGGGGTCGCGTTCGAACGCTTCGCGGACCTCGCGCGGGAGGTCTATGTCGATGTCGCGGAAAGCGAATTCCGGATTCCCGGCCGCAAGCAGACGGTCTCGCGGGTGTCCGTCCTCACCGGGCTGTCGCGCAAGGAGGTCGTTCGCGTCCGGGAGGAGGCCCTGCCCGACGATGCCGAGGCGGCCGCTTCATATAACCGGGCGGCCCGCGTGGTGACCGGCTGGATCCAGGACCATCCCATGGAGGGAACCGCGAGCGGCGCGGCGCCCCTGCCCGTGGAAGGGCCCGGCAGCTTCACCGAGCTCGTGCGCCGCTACAGCGGCGACATGCCCGTGCGCGCCGTGCTCGACGAGCTCATGCGCGTGGACGCCGTGCGCATGCGCGGCCCGGAGGTCGAGCTCGTCTACAAGCACTACATCCCGCCGATCGGCGAGACCCGCAAGCTGGTGTACCTGGGCGAGGACGCCGCCGACCTCATCTCCACGATCGGCCACAACCTCACCGCCTCGCCGCAGGAGGCGAGGTTCCAGCGCAAGGTCTTCTACGACAACCTGCCGCTGGAGAGCCTCGCGGCGATCCGGCAGGCGGCGCGCGACAAGGCCGAGCGTGTGCTCGACGAGCTCGCGCGCGAGATGTCGCGGCACGACCGCGACGTGAATCCTGCGGTCGACGGCACGGGACGCATGCGTGCCGTCGTCGGCATCTATTTCTCAGAAGAGCCTTTCGGCCAGCAGGAAACGGCCGCCAGCACCGTCACAGGCGCGGCGGACCGGCGCACTCGAACCGCGCGTGCACGCGGCCCCGCACGCACGACCACAACGCAAGACTGACGACCGGGAGGTCAGAGACATGAAACCAGCATTTCAACGACTGCGGCACTGGATGTGGTTGCCGGTGACCGTCTTCGCGCTCCTCATCGGGGCGAGCGAGGGTGGCGGCGGCGTGACGGGAACCGGAAGCGTGGCCTGCGGGGCCATCTCCGATTTCGGAAGCATTTTCGTGAACGAGGTCGAGTACTTCACGAACACGGCCAATATCACGATCGACGGCGCGCCGGCGCAGGAATCGCAGCTGCGCGTCGGCATGCAGGTCCGCGTGGAGGGCCTGATCTTCGGCACCGGCGCGACCGGCCAGGCGGCCACGGTGAAGTACGATCCCGACGTGCGCGGCGCGATCGACGCGCCCGTGGTGACGAACGCCACCGGCGCGTTCTTCACGGTGGATGGCGTCGGCGTGCAGGCGACCGACCGCACGTTCGTCGACGGCGCGCTCGGCGCGGGCCAGCTCTCCGCGGGCGACCGCGTCGAGGTGAGCGGCTTCCGCGACGAGAACACCGGAAACTTCGTGGCCACTCGCGTTACGCGCAACAGCGTGGCGCCGGGCACCGTCCTGAGCGGCCATGTCTCCTCGGTCACGGCGAGCACGTTCGTGCTCGGAACGATCACGGTTACGTACGACAGCACCATGCTGCGCGACGCGCCTGCCAGCGGGCTCGCCGACGGCATGCCGGTGAGGGTCAAGTCGCCCGCCGATCCGTCGGCCGGCGTCCTCGCGGCCGCGGAAGTGCGCGTGCTCGATGGTTTGCGCGCTGCGGCCGGCACAGAAGCCAGCGCCTCGGGGGTGGTATCCGGCCTCACCACCTCCACCTTCTTCCTCGCCGGCATACCGGTCTCGTACGACGGCACGACGCGCTTCCGCAACGGCACCCTGGCGAACCTCGCCAACGGTGCGCAGGTGGAGGCCGAAGGCATCGCCGACGCGAACGGCGTGCTGGTGGCGCAGAAGATCACGTTCCCGGCCGGCGACAACGCCGCGGCCGATGCCACGGTGACCGCGATCACGGCCAACGGCTTCACGCTGCTGTCGTCCAACGGCGTGCAGGTGGCCGTGCGTGCGGACACGAAGTGGAAGGACAAGAGCGCGGCGAAGCTCGCGACGTTCGGCCTCGCGCAGCTCAACGTGGGCGACCGCGTCATGGTCACCGGCTCGGAAGTGTCGAGCGGCGTCGTCTCCGCGGACACGGTCACGCGCTACGACGCCTCGACCAGCGTGTTCGTCTCCGGCCGTGCGCGCTCGGTGGCGGGCAATGCCGCGGTCGTGGTGGGGACGCAGGCGATCGCCACCGCGGGCACGGTGTACGTCGATGCCGACGGCAGCGTGCTGACCGCGAACGCGTTCTTCGCGAAGGCGGCGGGACGCACCGTGAAGGCCTCCGGCGTGCTCTCCGGATCGCAGGTCGTGGCTTCGGAGCTCGACATCGAGCCCTGACCCGGCCTCGGCCAGGAAAAGCCCCGCCCCCGGGCGGGGCTTTTTCATTGCGTGGGTGCGGCGCGCTCGGTGCAGGTCGGCGCCGGCCGGTTATCGAACACTGGCGTGCGGCCATTGTGGGTGAGGTACACCGCGCGCTGCGAGTGCGCTATGAAGACACGGTGAGCCAGCAGGAAATCCACGCCCAGGATCACCTCGGGTGTATCGAACGGCTTCGATGTGCGGCTGCCGAACCCCTCGCGCATGGGGTGGCCCGACATATCGGCAATGACGATGCGCGCGTCGCGAATGATCTCGTTGCCGATGGCGAAGCGCTCCATGGGCGCGATGAAGGCGTCCACCGGCTTCCTGCCGATGCCCACGATGCAGCCGCCCGACGCCGCGCCAGCGCTCGCCGGCGTGATGCCCGCCCGCCGTGCGACTCCGAGGTCCAGGGTGGAGCGCGACGCGCCCGTATCGACCAGCGCGAGGAGCGGCACCCCGTTCACCTCCACGTCCACCACGAGCCTGCGCACGTCGGCGATCTTGAGCGACGGCGTATCCGGCGCCCAGTAGGCGAGGCCCGCCTTGTCGCAATCCTGCGGCTGGAAGAGGCGCACGACGTTGTTGCCGAAGTCGAGCTCCAGGTCGAGGTTCTCGAAGAAGTCTTCGCCGAGGATGACGGCCACATCGCCCATCGGCTGCTCACCGATGACGAGCACGGGCCATTTCCTCTGCACGGCAGCGCCGAGACGGAATTCCTCGATCTCCGTGAGCTCGGCGCGCGTGCGGCCGCCCACGCCGTAGAAACTGATGCTCGCATCGACGCGATCCAGCCCGAGGCGCTCCGCCGCGGAGCGCGTCATCACGGTCTTGCTCGCGCCCGTATCGATGAGGACGCCCACCGGATGACCGTTGATGGAGCCGTCGACGAGCGCACGGTTGCGGTCCAGCTTCACGGGCCATTCGGCGACGCGCACGAGCTGGCACCGGGCGGCGAACGCGGGTACGGCTACGAACACGCAGAGGAGGACGAGGACGCGCCGCAGCACGGCAGCCTGGTTCGTTCGGCGATTCCGAAGAAAAGGAATGCCAGTCATCCTACCGCCGCTGCGACCCGGCCGCGATCGCCTCGAGCTTCTGCTGCAATCCGGGCTCCAGCTCCACGCCGTCGCGCTGGTGCCGCTGCATGCGCGCGATCTCGATGTCGCCCGGCACGAGCACCGGCTTGCCCGGATCCGCGGGCGGCGTCGCGCGCAGGATCGCGCAGAAATCGCCCATGCGCTGCGCGAGCCAGTCCGCCGGGCCCAGTCGCGCCGTGTCGAACAACAGGAAGAAGTGCCCGAGGTCCTGCGGCTCGTCCGGCTCGTCGAGCCAGGACTTCACGTGCGTGAGGTACGCCGCGCCCGACAGCAGGCCCGCGAAGAGATCGACCACGAGCGCGAGCCCATAGCCCTTGTGGCCGCCGATGGCGAGCAGGAACCCGTCGAGCGCGGCCTTCGGGTCGCTCGTGGGATTGCCGTCGCGGTCGGTCGCCCATGTGTCGGGAATGCGCTCGCCGCGCTTCAGCGCGTTGCGGATCTTCGCGCGCGCCACGACGCTCATCGCCATGTCGAGCAGGAACGGCTGGCCGCGCGGATTCGGCACGCCGAAGCCGATCGGGCTGTTGCCGAAGCGACCCTCGCGGCCGCCCCACGGCGCGATCGTGACCGACGCATTGCTGCAGGCCATGCTCGCGAATCCGCCCTGCGCCGCGAGGTAGTTGTAGGGCGAGACGGGCCCGAAATGGTTGCTCGATCGCGCGAGCGCGATGCCCACGCCGGTCTCGCGCGCGAGCTGCGTGGCCGCTTCGAGCGCGCGCAGCCCGACGAGCGGCCCCACGCCGTTGTCGCCATCCACCTTCGCCATGGCCGGCGCGACGCGCTCCACGCGCACCCTGGCGTTCGGGTTGATGCCGCCGCTTCGCAGCCGCTCGGCATAGGACTCGATGCGGCTGAGGCCGTGCGTGTGCAACCCGAACAGGTCAGCCATCACGAGGATGCGCGCCGCATCGACCGCATCCGCATGGGCCAGCCCGGCGCCCACCAGCGCCCGCACCGCGAGCGCGTCCAGCTCCGCTTCCTTCAGGGGCATTGATTCCTCTCGACCAAAACAGGATTTCCCAGCCGGATTATCATTTGCTTACCGCCTTCGCCCAAGACGAGTCAAAGGGAGCGTGCAGGCGACGGTGGCCTTCCGATCGATCAATAAAAGGAGTGACCCCATGAGATCTTCGGTTTTCAGGATGATTTGCCGCTTCCTCATCGCTGCATTGCTGTTGACGTCGTTCACCGCGGCACGCGCCGCCATGATCGGCGCGGACCAGCTGGGCGCCCAGAACCAGTCGAGCCGCACCGCCGTGATGGACATGCTCGCCCGTCCCGATGTCGTCAGCCAGCTACAGGCCCAGGGCCTCGACCCGCAAGCGGCCCGCGACCGCGTCGCCGCGATGAGCGACCAGGAAGTGCAGGCGTTGCAGGGACAGATCGACTCCCTGCCGGCCGGCGCGATGAGCACCGGGGGCTGGTGGGCCGTGGCCATCGTGGTCGCCGTCATCGTCTGGTGGGTCTGGTTCCGCTGACCATCCTCGCACGCTCCAACCGGAACGCCCGCCGCCTTGCGGGCGTTCTTCTTTTCTTCGCCTTCGTCCTCGGAGGCTGCGCGCACATCGTCCCGCAGAGCGTGCAGCTCACCGAGAGCTGGCCTGCGGAGCTGCCGCCGAAGGTCGAGCTCGCGGACGTTCCCTTCTTCGCGCAGGACGATTACCAGTGCGGTCCCACGGCGCTCGCGACGACGCTGCGCCATGCCGGCGTGCCCGTGGTGCCCGACGACCTCGTGCGCGAGGTGTACCTCCCCGCGCGCCATGGTTCCCTGCAGGTGGAGATGATCGCGGCGCCGCGGCGGCACGGCCTGGTTTCCTACCAGCTCGACGGCTCGCTCGAGACCGTGCTGCGCGAGGTCGCCGCGGGCAACCCGGTGATCGTGCTCCAGGACTTCGGCGTGTGGCCGGTGAAGATCTGGCATTACGCCGTCGTGATCGGCTACGAGCGCGACAGCCATCGCGTGATCATGCGCTCGGGGCTCAACCGCCGGCAGGAAGCGCCCTTCGCCGCGCTCGAGTACACGTGGAAGGGGAGCGACCGCTGGGCGATGGTGGCGCTCTCTCCGCAGCGCATACCCGCGACGGCGCAGGCCGAGCGCTACACGCAGGCGGTCGTGGATTTCGCGCGCGTGGCCTCGCCGCAGGCCGCGCGGCGCGCCTACGAGGCGGTGCTCGCGCGCTGGCCGGGAAACGTCGCGGCGCAGGTGGGGCTCTCCAACATCCTCTATTCGGCGGGCGACCTCAAAGGCAGCGAGGCGCTGTTGCGCGATGCGGCGGCACGCCATCCCGAGTCCGTGCCCGTGCTCAACAACCTGGCGCAGGTTCTTTCGGACCAGGGCCGGCTGGACGAGGCGCTCGCGACGATCCAGCGCGCCGCGCGCGACGCGGGGCCGTATGCGGCCGCCGTCGAGGACACGCGCCGCTCCATCGAGAAGCGCCGCGCGGGCGCGCGCTAGCGGGCAGGATCGCCGCGCCTTTCCGCCTCCAGCTTCGCGAGCGCCTTCGTCTTCCACAGGTTCCACGAGCGCTCGTAGTTCTGCCACGAGACGTTCGCCGCGACTTCCGCGTCGTCCATGAAGACGATGTGGCCGCGCTCGCCGGCGAGCACCGTCGCCTGGAACTGCATGCGTGCGTTCATCTCGAGGTAGATCGTGCGGCCCACCGCGCGCTGCAGGTTCTCACCGACCACGGTCGAGCCGTGGCCGCGCATCAGCACCGCCGGATGCCTCGACAGCGCCTTCGCGAGGTGCGCGCCGAGGTACGGCGATTTCACGAGCATGTCGGTTCCGTGCTGCGCGTCGCGGATGTCCCAGTTGGGCACGCCCAGCCCGATGAACGCCGACATGTGGAAGATCGGCCGCATCTCGCACCCGGTGCAAGCGAACGGCACCACCGACGGCGAGTGGTTGTGCACGATGGCCTTCACGTCCGGGCGCGCCTTGTAGATCTCGCCGTGGATGAAGCGCTCCTGGTACACCGCGCGGCCGCGCGCATCGACGGGATTGCTGTCGAGGTCGAACTCGAGGATGTCCTCCTCCGTGACCAACTCGGGCGCGAGGTTGCGCGCCATGTAGTAGCGACCGGGATTCGTCTCCGAGCGCACCGTCGCGTGCCCGTACGCGTCGATCACGCCGTGGTCGGCGAGCGTGCGCGAGGCGATGACGAGGTCGAGGATCTGGCTCATGTCAGTCCTCGCGGATCCTCGCCGCGGCCACCACGCGGTTCCAGCGTCGCAGCTCCTCGCCCACGAGGCGTGAAAGCCGCTCGGGCGTGTCCGTGACGGCGGCCAGGCCCTGCTTCGCCATCGCATCGCGAATTTCCGGCAGCTTGAGCAGCACGTTCACCTCCGTGTTGAGCCGCGCCGCGATCTCGCCCGGCGTGCCCGCGGGCGCGAAAAGGCCGTACCAGGTATCGACCACGAGATCGGGATGGCCCAGCTCGCGCATGGTGGGCACGTCGGGAAAGGCGCTCGAGCGCTGCTCCGAGAGCACCGCGAGCATCTTCAGCCGCCCGCTCTTCACGAAAGGCGCCATCGTCTGCAGCGCGGCGACGGTCGCCTGCACGCGGCCTGCCACCAGGTCCGTCGCGGCGCCCGACGAGCCCTTGTAGGGAATGTGCACGAGGTCGATGCCCGCTTCCTGCTTCACGAGCTCCATCGTGAGGTGCTGGATGCTGCCGTTGCCGGGCGACGAGTAGTACAGCGTCCCGGGCTGCTTCTTGGCGAGCGCGAAGAATTCCTGCATGTTCGCGGCGGGCACCTGCGGGTTGACCAGCACGGCCATCGCGCTGGTGGCGGCGAGGGCGATGGGCGTGAAGCTCTTCAGCGGATCGTAGGGCACGTTGGGCTTGAGCGCGGGGATCGTGCCGTGCGAGGTCGCCGTGAAGAGCAACGTGTA
>DASTGG010000425.1:0-3461 GCA_035719385.1 Usitatibacter sp. | reverse complement strand
CGGCGTGAAGCCGATCATCGCCACCGGCGTGAAGTCCTTGAAGATGTCGTAGGGATGCGTGCGCATGAGCGACGGCGTCATGACGAACACCGGCGTGGCGAGTCCCAGCGTGTAGCCGTCCTTGTCGGCGCGCGCCACGGTGCCCATGCCGATCGTGTTGCTGGCGCCGCCCTGGTTCTCGACGATCACCGGCTGCTTGAGCCGCAGCGTGAGCTGCTGCGCCACGAGCCGCGAGAGGATGTCGGCGCCGCCGCCCGCGGCATACGGCACGATGATCTTCATGGGCTTCGACGGGAACTCCGCCGCGGTCTCGGCGAAGGCGGACGGCGCCAGGCCGAGAAGGAGCGCGGCCGCGGCGCCGAGGAGCTTAATCGTGCGAGTGATCGTCGTCGTCATGTTGATGCGTGTGCGTGTGGGGATGCGGCCCGTGGCCGTGGTCGTGATCGTGCATGAGCTCCTTCGGCACGTCGGGGAAGAGCTCGCGCGACGTGGGCGCCGCGGCGCCCGCCCACTCGACGCCGCCCTGCTTGCGCGCGGCCTCGAAGAAGTCCTCCCACGTGAGCCGCGACGGATCGCGCGCGACCTCGAGGCGTTGCGCCAGCGCGGCGAGCACGAGCTTGCGGATGCGCCGGCCGTCCCAGCCTTCGCAGAGCGCCGCGAGCGCCTCGAACTTCGCCTTCTCGCGCGTGAGCGGCAGCAGCGCCGGCCACTGCACCGCCAGCTCGCCGAGCGCCATCTCCAGGATCTTCGCGATGGTCTCGCGGTCCGGCAGCGAGAAGCGCATCACCAGGTCCGCGCGCGACAGGAAGGCGGCATCCACCGCCTCGATGAAGTTGGTCGTGGTCACGAAGAGGATCGAGGGCAGCTTCCGCGCGATCTCGTCGATGCCGAGGAGCACCGCGTCCGTGGCGCGGTGCACGTCCACCGGGTTCGCCTCGAAGGAGGCGGCCGAGCGGCTCACCGCGAAGCTCTCGACCTCGTCGATGAGCACGACCGTGAACGGGCGGCGCGCGGCGATCTCGGGGACCGTTTCCGTGAGCAGGCGCGTCACGTTGCGCTGGCTCTCGCCCAGCATGTCGCTCGGGAAGGCGTGCGGGTTGATCTCGAGGAGCGTGGTCGCGCCTTCGCGCGCGAGGGCGAGCGCCGCCACCTGCGCGAGCCCTCGGGCCATCGTCGTCTTGCCGGTGCCGGGCGGCCCCGCCAGCACGATGAGCCCGTGCGGCAGGCCCGAGAGCATCGAGAGCTTGCGGCCATGCTGCAGCACGAGCAGCGCCTGCGCGAGCAGCCGCTCCTTCACCGCCTTCGGCACGACGATCGCGTCCCAGTCCTTGTCGTGGTGCTCCGCCGGGAGCACGTGCATGGACAGGACGCCCGGCGGCAGGGCGGTGCGCGCGCGATCCATCATTCAGGCCGGTCGTCGTCGGGCCACTGGATCTGCGACAGCTCCTGCATCGAGACGAGCGTGTCCTCCGCCTCCTCGAAGAGCACGATCGGGTCCATCAGCGCGCGCATCGTCTCGAGGATCGAGTCGAACATGTGGATGCGCACGAGGCGGCACTGGTTCTCCGGGTCGTCGTTGAAGTGCTGGTGCCACAGGAAGTGGTCGACGATGATGAGGTCGCCCTTCTTCCACGGATGATGCTGCCCGTTGTCGGGCGCCGTGCCCATGAAGCTGTGGCCGTGCCCCTCGACCACGTAGAGCCACGCCTCGCCGGGGTGGCGGTGCAGCGACTGCGTCTTGCCCGGCGCGAACTGGATCATCACCTGGGTGAGGCCCGAGGCCTGGTTGCCGATGGCGCGGTCGTTGAGGAACTTGGTGCGCGTGCCGCGCGGCGTGGCGAGGATCTCCTGCTCGTCGTACGGCGTGTGGATGCGGCCCGAGCGGCGCTTTTCCGCTTCCACCGCGAGGCGGCGCAGGCGGCGCGCATAGGGATCGTCGCCGGGGATGCCGCCGCTGAATTTCGGCTTGGGCGGCAGCTCCTTGAAGGGCGCATGGCCCGCGTCCTCGATGAGGCACATGCCGAGCGTCCACAGGGTGGGCTCCGACGAGTAGCTCATGAAGCGGCCCGGCTTGTCGCCGTCGTTGCCGTGGCGGTGCCAGCTCCACGCCGGGATGTGGATCGCGTCCCAGGCCTTCCAGTCGTAGCGCACGCCGTCGACCTCGGTCCAGCCGCTGCCTTCCACCATGAAGAGGATCGCGTCCCAGGAGTGGCGGTGCACCGTGCTGGTGACGCCGGGATCGACCTCGTGCACGAGCGCATCGAGGCAGCGCGTGGGACGATCGCCGTCCCAGCCCATGTACACGCCGGTGCGCAGCCCCCGCGCCGTCTTCTCCAGCTTCACGTCCTCGCGCCGGATGACCGTCTGGCGATAGTTGCGCCACTCCTCGAGGAATTCCTTCCGGCGCTTCTTCTGGATGTGGTAGTGCGTGGTGGTGGTCTGGGTCTTCGTGGACATGGCTTGTGTACCGCCCCCGTGAAGGCGGGGGCTTGTTGGGCCCCGGGCGAGATCGACGCGGGCCGCGTCGCCCCGGGTACACGACGTTCCATTCCTGCAGGCGGAACATCGTTCCATTAATTTGCTCGCAGGGCGATTCAAACATAGAATGTCGCGCAAGGTCAATTTGACGGCGCGTGTTCCGTGCCGGCTTCCCGATGCTGAAGAAGCTCCTCGCGCTGCTGCTTTGCCTCGGCCTGCCCGCCGCGTTCGCGCAATCGTCCAGCGAATCGCTCCTGCGTTACGCCGGGCCGGATCGCGAGGCGAAGCTCGTCGAGCAGGCGAAGAAGGAAGGCACGCTGGTGCTCTACACGTCCCTCGCCCCGACCGAGTCGAAGCCGCTCGCCGAGGCCTTCGAGAAGAAGCACGGCGTGAAGGTGGAGCTCTGGCGCGCGCTCTCGGACAAGGTGCTGCAGCGCGTGATCGCGGAGTCGCAGGCGCGCCGCAACGCCGTGGACGTCGTGGAGACCAACGGCCCGGAGATGGAGGCGATCGCGCAGGAGAAGATCCTCGCCGAGGTGAACTCGCCCTACCTCGCGGACCTGCCGCAGGAAGGGATCCCGTCGCACCGCACCTGGTATCCCGACCGCCTGAACTTTTTCGTGGTCGGCTACAACACGCAGAAGGTGCAGCGCAGCGAGATCCCGGCGACCTACGAAGGTTTCCTCGACCCGAAGTGGAAGGGGCGCATCGCCCTCGAGGCGACCGACAGCGAGTGGATGGCCGCGCTCATGCACAAGTGGGGCGAGCCGAAGGGCATGGATTTCTTCCGCAAGCTCGCGGCGATGAAGCCGGAGATGCGCAAGGGCCACGTGCTGCTCGCCCAGCTCGTGGCGAGCGGCGAGATCCCCGTGGGCCTCACGATGTACCAGGCGAACGTGGAATCCATCAAGAAGAAGGGCGGCCCCATCGACTACGTGCCGGTGCAGCCGGTGATCGCGCGCCCGCAGGGCATCGGCGTGGCG
>DASTGG010000424.1:0-13507 GCA_035719385.1 Usitatibacter sp. | reverse complement strand
GCGAGATCCTCATGTCGCTGCGCGAGGGGCACCGGCCGACCGAGGAGCACGTGACCCTGCTGCGGCGCGAGCTGCCGAAGCGCTTTCCCGGCGTGGAGTTCTTCTTCCAGCCGGCGGACATCGTCACGCAGATCCTCAACTTCGGGCTGCCCGCCGCGATCGACGTGCAGTTCTCGGGCCGCGACATGGCGAAGAACGCGCAGCTCGCGGCGGAGCTCGCACGGTCGCTGCGCGCCATCCCGGGCGCGGTGGACGTGCACGTGCACCAGCGCCTCGACTATCCGGGCGTCGACCTGCACATGGACCGCTCGCGCGCGCAGCAGCTCGGCATCAACACGTTCAACGTGGGACAGAACCTGCTCGTGGCGCTCGCCGGCAGCTCGCAAACCTCGCCCGCGTTCTGGCTGAACCCGCAGAACGGCGTCGTGTACAACGTCGCGGTGCAGGCGCCGGACTATCGCATCGACTCGCTGGATGCGATGCTCAACATCCCCGTGCCCGACAGCGGCGCCGCCGCGGCGGGGCGCCAGCCGCAGCTCCTCGGCAACCTCGTGGAAGCGAGGCCCGGCCAGGGGCCGGCAGTGGTCTCGCACTACAACATCCTGCCCGCCATCGACGTGTACGTGAGCGTGCAGGGCACCGACCTCGCGTCGGTCGCAGACCAGGTGCAGAAGGCGGTGGACGGCATGCAGGCGAAGCTGCCGCGCGGCACGCAGCTCACCCTGCGCGGCCAGGTGCAGACGATGAAGGACTCGTTCGCGGGCCTGGGCGTGGGCCTCGCGATGGCGATCGTGCTCGTCTACCTGCTGGTCGTCGTCAACTTCCAGTCGTGGGTGGACGCGTTCATCATCATCGCGGCGCTGCCCGCCGCGCTGGCGGGGATCGCCTGGATGCTCTTCATCACCGGCACCACGCTCTCGGTGCCGGCGCTCACGGGCGCGATCATGACCATGGGGGTAGCCACCGCGAACAGCATCCTGCTGGTCTCGTTCGCCCGCGACCGCGAGGCGCAGGGCGCCGCGCCCATGGCCGCCGCGCTCGAGGCCGGCGCCACGCGCATCCGGCCGGTGCTCATGACGGCGCTCGCGATGATCATCGGGATGATCCCGATGGCCACGGGGCTCGGCGAAGGCGGCGAGCAGAACGCCCCGCTGGGCCGCGCCGTGATCGGCGGCCTCGCCTTCGCCACCGTCTCCACGCTACTCTTCGTGCCGGTGGTCTATGCGCAGGTGCACGAGCGCCTCGCGAGGCGCTCGGCGCGGCGCGCGACGTGGAATGCCGCGCAACTCGGGGAGGAGAAGAGGACATGACGGACGAGCCGCGGCGCGGCGTGCGCCGCGCCAAGCTGGTCGCCATCGTGGCGGTGCTGCTGCTCGCCGCAGGCGCCGGCCGCACGGTGGTGATGCGCCTGTCGAACGCGAAGGCGCTGGAGGCGAGCGCGGCCGAGGCGAACCGCCAGTACGTGAAGACGGTCACCGCGCGCGCCGGCGACGCCGCGCACATGGTGCAGCTTCCCGGCTCGCTGCAGGGCTTCGTGCAGGCACCGCTCTCCTCGCGCGCGAGCGGCTACCTCAAGCGCTGGACGAAGGACATCGGCAGCCGCGTGGACAAGGGCGAGCTGCTCGCGGAGATCGAAAGCCCCGAGATCGACCAGCAGCTCTCGCAGGCGATCGCCTCGCGCCAGCAGACGGCGGCGAGCCTCGCGCTCGCGAAGAGCACGGTGGAGCGCTGGGAGGCGCTGCGCAAGAAGGACGTGGTCGCGCAGCAGGAGCTGGACGAGAAGCGCAGCGCCCACACGCAGGCCGAGGCCAACCTCGCCGCGGCCGACGCGAACGTCGAGCGCCTGCGGCAGCTCGAGCGCTTCAAGCGCGTCGTGGCGCCCTTCCCCGGCGTCATCACGCGGCGCAACGTGGACGTGGGCGACCTCATCGACGGCGGCTCCGGGCGGCCGCTCTTCATCCTCACGCAGACCGACCCGCTGCGCGTGTACGTGAACGTGCCGCAGGCCTACGCGCACCTCGTGAAGCCGGGGCAGAAGGTGGCGATCACGCAGGCCGAGCTGCGCGGCCGCGCGTTCGAGGGCAAGGTCGAGCGCACCGCCGCGGCGATCGACTCGGCCACGCGCACGATGCAGATCGAGATCTCGCTGCCCAATCGCGACGGCGCGCTGCTGCCCGGCGCCTACGTGCAGGCGTCGCTGCCGCTCGCGGCGAGCCGCGACCTCGTCATCCCGACCAACGCCCTCATCTTCCGCGGCGACGGCGTGCAGGTGGCGAGCGTCGATGGCGGCGGGCGCGTGAAGCTCGTGCCGGTGAAGGTCGGCCGCAACTTCGGCAACACGGTCGAGGTGCTCGAGGGGCTCAAGGGCGGCGAGCAGCTCGTCGTCAATCCGCCCGACTCCATGGCGGACGGAGACCAGGTCACCGTCGTCCCGCCGGCGAAGGGCTAGCGATGCGCGCCCGTCTCGCCGCCGCCGTCGTCGCGGTGCTGGCCTCGGCATGCACGGCGGGGCCCGACTATCGCCGCCCGGACGTGGACGTGCCCGCCGCGTGGAAGGTCGAGGCGCCGTGGCGCGAGGCGCGGCCGCAGGACCACGCCGCGAAGGGCGAATGGTGGAAGGTGTTCGGCGATGGAGAGCTCGCGGCGCTCGAGCGCCGCGCGCTCGCGCAGAGCCCGACGCTGGCCGTGGCGATCGCGCGCCTCGCGCAGGCCCGCGCGCAGCTCGACGCCGCGACGGCCGGCCGCTACCCGCAGCTCGCGCTCGCCTCGCGCGACCAGCGACTGCGCATCACCGAGAACCGGCCGCTCTCCAACTACGCCGCGCCGCAGTTCTCGACGGTGCAGAACGATTTCACGCTCGGCCTCGCCGCGAGCTACGAGCTCGACTTCGCGGGGCGCGTGCGCCGCGGCATCGAGGCGGCGAGCGCCACGGCCGAGCGCTCCGAAGCGGACCTCGAGAACGCGCGCCTGCTCCTCACGGCCGATGTGGCGACCGCCTACTTCAACGTGCGCGAGGCCGACATCGAGCTCGACGTCCTCGCGCGCTCGATCGCGCTGCAGCGCCGTGCGCTCGAGCTGGCGAGCGCGCGGCACGACCTCGGGGCCGCCTCCGGCATCGACGTCGCGCAGCAGCAGGCGCTGCTCGATGCGACGCTCACGCAGGTGGACGTCCTCGCCCGGCAGCGCGGTCAGTTCGAGCACGCGCTCGCCACGCTCACGGGCACGCCGGCGCCCGCGTTCTCGCTCGCCGAGCGCGTGGAGCCGCTCGTGCCGCCCGCGATCCCGATCGGCGTGCCCTCGGACGTGCTCGAACGCCGGCCCGACGTGGCCTCCGCCGAGCGCGCCATGGCGGCGGCGAACGCGCAGGTGGGCGTGGCGGCCGCGGCCCTCTACCCGAGCATCACGTTGAGCGCGAGCCAGGGCGGCGAATCCCGCGTGCTCGCCTCGCTCTTCGAGGCGCCGAGCCTCGTGTGGTCCGTGGGCGCCTCGCTCACGCAGCCGGTGTTCGATGCCGGGCGCATCCGCGCCAACATCGCGTTCGCGCGCGCGGGCTACGAAGGGGAAGTCGGCAATTACCGCCGGGCGGTGCTCACCGCGATGCAGGAAGCCGAGGACGGCATCACGGGGCTCGCGGCGCTGGAGCGCGCGCATGGGCAGGCTTCCGCGGCGGTGGCGAGCGCGCGCCGCGTCCTGGACATGGCGAACAGCCGCTACGAAGGCGGCGCCGCCACCTACCTCGAGGTGATCACGGCGCAGCAGGCGCTGCTCAACAACGAGCGGCTCGCCGCCCAGCTGCAGGGCCAGCGGCTGCTCACCGCGGTCTTCCTCGTGAAGGCGCTCGGCGGCGGCTGGTAGGCCGCGCGGCACGATTGGCGCCCCGGGCGCCGCGCGCACCTCACCGAGTCTTGCCGCGCGTCAAATGAGCCGGCGCGATGCCCCCGTAACGTCTTGCTAGGAGGGGGGACTGTCGTCCCTCTTGGGCTGTGCGGAAGGGGGAGACACATGAAAGTCGACCCGTTGCTGTTCGAGATCGTCGGCCGCGACGACTTCTCGGACGCCACGTTCCTTCTCGAAATCTTCCATCCTCGCCTCGCGAGGGCGGCACGGGCCGGCCAGTTCGTGATCGTCCTGCATGGCGAGCACGGCGAGCGAATACCGTTGACCCTCGCCGACTTCGACCGCGACCGCGGCACGATCACGCTCGTGGTGCAGGCGGTGGGCAAGACCACGCGCGAGATGCAGAAGGAATGCGAGGTCGGCACGGCCATGAAGGCGGTCGTGGGCCCCATGGGCATTCCCAGCACCATCGGCAAGGTCGGCACCGTCGCATGCGTGGGCGGCGGCCTCGGCGTCGCGCCGATCTTCCCGCAGGCGCGCGCATACAAGGAAAGCGGCGCGAAGGTCGTGGGCATCGTCGGCTTCCGCAGCCGCGACCTCGTCTTCTGGCACGACAAGTTCGCGAAGGTCTGCGACGACCTCATCGTCTGCACGAACGACGGCTCCATGGGCATGCGCGGCCTGGTGACCGACGGCCTGGCGAAGGCGCTCGCGAAGCACCCCGGCATCGAGGAAGTCGTCGCGATCGGCCCGCCCGTCATGATGAAGGCGTGCGCCGAGCTCACGCGGCCGAAGAAGATCCGCACCGTCGTGAGCGTGAACCCGATCATGGTGGACGGCACCGGCATGTGCGGCGGCTGCCGCGTGAAGATCGGCGGCAAGGTGCGCTTCGCGTGCGTGGACGGCCCGGACTTCGACGGCCACCTGGTGGATTTCGACGACCTCATGGTGCGGCTGCGGCGCTTCACCGAGGAGGAGCACGCGGCGCTCGAGCGCTGGAGCGAGCAGTGCCGCATGCGCGACACGCCGGCGGAAGAGCCGCTCGAGCTTCCCGACCCGGCCGAAGAAGTGGGAGGCGGCTGATGGCCACCGCGACGAAGAAGAAGACGATCCGCACCATCCCGCAGCAGCGCGCGCCGATGCGCGAGCTCGATCCGCGGGAGCGCCGCAAGACCTTCGGCGAAGTGGCCTGCGGCTTCCGGCTCGAGGATGCGCTGCACGAGGCCGAGCGCTGCCTGCTCTGCCCCGACCCGGCGTGCGTCGGGGGCTGCCCCGTGAGCATCGACATCCCCGGCTTCATCCAGCGCATCACCGCGCAGGACCTGCGCGGCGCCTATGACGTGATCGCGCGCACCAACCTGCTGCCGGCCATCTGCGGGCGCGTCTGCCCGCAGGAAAACCAGTGCGAGGGCGTCTGCCCCGTGGGCGAGAAGCTCGAGCCCGTGGCGATCGGGCGGCTCGAGCGCTTCATCGGCGACACCGCCATCGCCCAGGGCTGGGCCTCGATCCCGGCGATCGAGCCGAGCGGCTTCAACGTGGCGATCGTGGGCTCGGGCCCGGCCGGCATGGCGTGCGCGGCCGACATGGCGAAGGCCGGCTGCAGCGTCACGGTGTTCGAGGCGCTGCACGAGCCCGGCGGCGTGCTGCGCTACGGCATCCCCGATTTCCGCCTGCCCAACACGGTGATCGACGCGGAGATCGCCAACCTCGCGAAGCTGGGCGTGCGCTTCGAGTGCAACTCGCTCGTGGGACGCCTGTTCACGGTCGAGCAATTGCGCGACGAGATGGGCTTCCACGCGGTGTTCATCGGCACCGGCGCGGGCTATCCGTCGATGATGGGCATCCCCGGCGAGTCGCTGAACGGGGTGCTGTCCGCCAACGAGCTGCTCACGCGCTGCAACCTCATGCACGCGCGCGAGTTCCCCGCCTACGACACGCCGCCGCCCGCCGGGCGCGAGGTCGCGGTGATCGGCGCGGGCAATACGGCGATGGACGCGCTGCGCGTGTCCGTGCGCATGGGCGCGAACAACGTGAGCTGCATCTATCGCCGCTCGCGCACCGAATGCCCGGCGCGCGCCGAGGAGCTGCACCACGCCGAGCAGGAGGGCGTGCAGTTCCACTGGCTCACGGCGCCCGTCGAGATCCTCGACGACGGCCACGGCAACGTGCGCGCGCTGCGCTGCCAGCGCATGACGCTCGGCGAGCCCGACGCGTCGGGACGCCGGCGGCCGGTGCCGGTCGAAGGCAGCGAGTTCGAGTTCAAGGCCGACCTCGTGGTGTACGCGATCGGCACCAACGCGAACCCGATCATCGGGCAGACCTCGAAGATCCGGCTCGACAAGCGCGGCTACATCGCGGCCGACGAGCGGCTCGCCACCTCCATGGCGGGCGTGTTCGCCGGCGGCGACATCGTGACCGGCGCCGCCACGGTGATCGAGGCGATGGGCGCCGGCCGCAGGGCCGCCGCCGCCATGAAGGCGTATCTCGGCCTCGGGAACCAGGAGGCGCCGCCCGCCGGCGCCACGCTCTTCGGGATCGACCTCGCGCAGCGCAATTACGCGCGCGTGCACGCCGCCTAGGAAGGAGACCATGGACGCGACGCTCAGGCAGCCCGCCGATGCGGCGAGCACGACCGTCATTCCCGTCACGGAGCACATCGTCGAGATCATCAGCGACTCCGGCGAAGGCGCGCAGCGCTGCGGCCAGTCGCTGGGCGCGATCGCCGCGCGCATGGGACTCGGCGTGTGGACCGTCGAGATCATTCCCGCGGAGATCCGCCCGCCGGCGCGAAGCGTGGCGGGGGCAAGCGGCAACCGCATCCGCATCGGCTCGGCGCGCGTGACCAACGGCGGCGACCACACCGACCTCGTCGTCGCCTTCAACGAGCAGGTGCTGCTCGGGCGCGTGCGCGCCGGCGAGCTCAAGCCCGGCTGCACCATCCTGCTCGAGAACATGTGGCGCGAGCACACCGACGCCGCCATCGCCAACGCCTACGCGGCCACGCATCGCGAGCTGGTCGCGGCGGGCTTCCGCGTGATCGAGGTGCCGATGCAGCGCGAGACGGCGGCGATCGTCGCGCACGCCGAGCGCGGCAAGAACATGTTCGCCCTCGGCATGCTGTGCAGCCTCTACGGCCTCGACCTGCAGCTCGCGCACCAGCAGGTGGAGCTCACCTTCGGCAAGAAGAACCGCAAGGTCATCGACGACAACCTGCGGCTGCTCGACGGCGGCCGCGCCTGGGCCGAGGCCAACCTCGGCTTCCGCTTCGAGATTCCCGCCACGCGCCCGCTCGAGGCGCAAGTGGTGATGAACGGCAACACCGCGCTCGCGCTCGGCGTGCTCGCCTCGGGCATGGAGATCTGCGCGATGTACCCCATCACGCCCGCGACCTCGGCCTCGCATTACCTGAGCGACGTGTTCGAGAAGGTGGGCGGCGTGGTGCACCAGGCCGAGGACGAGATCGCGGCGTGCACCTTCGCGATCGGCGCCTCGTACGCCGGCAAGTGCGCCGTCACCATCACGTCGGGTCCCGGCTACTCGCTCAAGCAGGAGGCGATCGGGCTCGCCGTCATGGCGGAGATCCCGCTCGTCGTCATCAACGTGCAGCGTGGCGGGCCCAGCACGGGCCTGCCCACGAAGGCGGAGCAGGGCGACCTCATGACCGCCATCTTCGGCAGCCACGGCGACGCGCCGAAGGTCGTGATGGCCGCGAGCACGATCGAGGACTGCTTCCATTCGGTGATCACCGCCCGCCGCATCGCCGAGACCTTCAGCATGGTCGTGGTCGTGCTCACCGACGCGAACCTCGCGACCTCGCAGCAGCCGTTCCCGCGGCCGAAGTTCGATCCCGCATGGCTCGCCTCGCCCGCGGACCTGAATGCGGTGCCCGAAGGCCTGCGTCCCTACGAGTGGGAAAAGACCTCGGGCCTGTCGCGGCGCTTCATTCCCGGCCAGCCGGGCGGCATGCACACCGTCACGGGCCTCGCGCACGACCGCGCGAGCCACGTGGCGTACGACCCGGAGAACAACGAGGAAGGCATCCACTTCCGCAGCCTCAAGCTCGCGGCGCTGCAGAAGACGCTGCGCACGCCGCCGGTCCATGGCGACGACAGCGGCGACCTGCTGGTGGTCGGCTGGGGCAGCACGAAGGGCACGATCGAGGAAGCGGTCGACGGCCTGCGTCGCGACGGATACCGCGTCTCGTCGCTGCACCTGCGCTTCATCCAGCCGCTGCCCGCGGGGCTCACGGCGATCTTCAAGCGCTTCCGCCACGTGATGACGATCGAGGGCAACTGGTGCGACCGCATGGGCGACGAGCTGATCGACGCCGACAACCGCCGCTATTCGGCGCTCGCGCTGCTGCTGCGCGCGCGCACGCTCGTGGACGTGGACTGCTGGAGCGAGGTGCGCGGGCAGCCCATCAAGCCCGGCACGATCCGCCAGGTGCTGCTCGAGCGCCTGCCGCGGCAACGAAGGGAGGCCTCGAAATGACCGCGTTCACCCCTGAGTGCGTGCTGCGCCTGTACGACCAGCGCTACGAGCTCGAGGATTACAAGGCCGGCGTGCCGCGCTGGTGCACGGGCTGCGGCGACAACGCGGTGCTCACGGCGGTGCAGCGGCTGTGCCGCGACGAGGGCCTGCGCCCCGAGAACACGGTGTTCGTGTCGGGCATCGGCTGCTCCAGCCGCTTCCCGCACTACATGAAGGCCTACGGCTTCCACGGCATCCACGGGCGCGCGCTGCCCGTGGCCGAAGGCATCCGCATGGCGCGCCCCGACCTCCACGTCTTCGTGACCACCGGCGACGGCGACTGCTGCAGCATCGGCGCGGCGCACTGGATCCACGCCATCCGCTACAACATGAACCTCACCGTGCTGCTGCACGACAACCGCGTGTACGGCCTCACGAAGATGCAGGCTTCGCCGACGTCGCCGCGAGGGCTCAAGAGCAATACGACGCCGCGCGGGGCGTGGCTCGAGCCGCTCAATCCGCTCGCGGTGACGCTCGGCGTGCAGAACGTCTCGTTCGTCGCGAACGCCGTGGACTGGATTCCCGAGGCGCTCTACGAGATCCTCAAGGCCGCCTACCACCACAAGGGACTGGGCTTCGTGCGCATCGTGCAGCGCTGCCCCGAGTGGCTGCCGGAGATGTGGGAGCCCTTCGTGAAGGACCCGCAGCGCACCGTGATGCTGCGGCACGAGAACGGCATGCCGATGAGCGCCGCGCTCGCGCGAACGTATAGCAACCAGGTGCAGCACGATCCTTCCGACCTCGATGCCGCGCGCCGCATGGCGGAGAGCGCCGATCCGATCCCGGTCGGCATCCTGTATCGCGATCCCGACGTGCCGTGCTACGAGGACCTGCGCCGCAGCGGCAAGCTGCGCACGCCCGAGTACATCCGCGCCGGATTCGAGGCAGAGCTCGACAAGTTCACGATCCGCCCCCTCGGAGGTTAGGCCATGCATTCCGAACTGCGCGCCCAGCTCGCCTTCCGCCTCGCCGGCCTGCGATTGCAGCCCTCGGCGTTTCCCGCGCGCGGGGTGCGCCCCGCGCTGGCGGCGCGCCATCGCCCCCTGGAAGCGTTGCGCTACGACTTCCCCGTGGTGCTGCTGGCGAATCCCGCCAACGACGAGCTCGCCCTGCCGCTCACGCAGCTCACGGACCGGCTGGCTGCGAAGATCGATCCCGCGGCCGCCGACGCCGCCGAGAAGCGGCTGGCGCTGCTGCGCGCCGAGCGCGACGTGCGCCACGCGGTGGCCTCGGGCAAGCCGGGGACGCTGCGCAAGCTCTGGCCCGCCGCCGCCGATGCGTTGGGCGTGGACGGCGAGATCGTCGATTGCGACGGCACCTTCCCCGCGAAGGCCGTGCTCCACGCGTGGAACGTGGTCGAGAAAGGCAAGGCCGCGCGGTTCCACGCCGAGGCCGACCGCCTCGCGGCGCGGCTGCGCGAGATCATGAAGGCCGACGAGGCGCGCTCGCCCGAGGCGCGCACCGCGGAAGCGCTCTGCGAGAGCGTCGGCGCGATGCACCGCGACGCGTTCGACTTCGAGAGCATGGCGCAGATCCTCGAGCGCGCCTTCGAAGGCCGGCCGCTGCCCGAGGCGCGCCGGCGGCGCATCCATGCGCAGCTCGCCGCGCTCACCGCGCAGCGTTTCTTCACCGACCCGCCGGCCCACGGGATGGTGTTCGACGGCTGCGGCGAGGCGCTGCAGGCGTTTCGCGCCCGCTATCCGGAGATGCGCTCTTTCGCGCGCACGCTCGCGGCGGCGGGGCTCGAATGCGAAGGACGCTACGACGGCGTGCGCCATGACGCGCTGTTCCACCACCTGGCGGAGACGCCGCTCACGCGCGACGAGCTGGCGCCGTTCCCGTCGCTGCTCGTGTGCGTGCGCGAAGGAGACATGGACGCCACCGCGCGCGCGGAGCTGATCGACCTGCTCGCCTGCGGCGCGCCCGTGAAGGTGCTGCTGCAGTTCGACGACCTGCTGCCGCCGACGGGGCTATCGGACGTCCTGGGCGATGTGGCCGCCCGCGCCGATGCGTTCACCGGGCTCGCCATGGGACTGGGGCACGTGTTCGTGCTGCAGGCGCCGTCTTCCAGCATGCCGCAGATGCATCGCGGCCTGGTGCGGGCGCTCGCCTACCCGGGGCCGGCGCTGATCAGCGTGTTCTCCGGCGCTTCGGAGAGCGCGTCGCTCCCGCCCTACCTCAACGCCGCGGCGGCGCTCGAGTCGCGCGCCTTCCCCGCGTTCACGTGGGACCCGTCGAAGGCGCTCGACAGCGGCGAGCGCTTCTCGATCGCGGGCAACCCGCAGCCCGATCGCGACTGGCCGCGGCACGCGCTCGAGTTCGAGGATCGCGAACACCAGGCCGTGCGCGAGGACTATGCGTTCACCGCCGCGGATTTCCTCGCCGCGCACGAGCGCTTCGCGCGCCACTTCATGCCGTTGCCGCCCGAGGACGGCGGCTCGTGCATCGCCGTGGACGAATGCCTCGACCGCGCAGACGTGGAGGGCGCGGGCGCCGCGCTCGCCGTGGTGGACGACAAGGACAAGCTCTACCGCATGGCGGTGGACGACACGATGCTCGAGCTCGCGCGCGGCTGCCGCGAGCGCTGGCGGCGCCTGCAGCAGATGGCGAAGCTGGGACTGCCGCTGGCCGCTCCCGCCCCCGCGGTAAGCGCGCCGCCGGAAGCGGCGCCGGCGCCGGAAGCCCAGGCAGCCCCCGCGCCCGCCGTCGAGGCGCCGAAAGCCGCCGCTTCGGACGAGGCCTACATCGAGACGCCGCGCTGCACGACGTGCGAAGAGTGCATGGCGATCAACAAGCAGATGTTCAAGTACGACGGCAACAAGCAGGCGTACATCGCGAGCCTCGACGCCGGCACCTATCGCCAGCTCGTGGAAGCCGCGGAGGCATGCCAGGTCTCGATCATCCATCCGGGCAAGCCGCGCAACGCCAACGAGCCCGGGCTCGAGGAACTGGTGGAGCGCGCCCGCCCGTTCCTGTAGGCGGGCGGTCCGAACGGACGGCGCGACGGATTGATGATTCGCAACGCACCCACCCCACATTGTGGTTAACTGTGCGTTCGAAGCTCTTCCGGTGGGAGCATGCCCGCATCCCTCCCCTCCATGCCGGCACCGTTGCACTGGAGTCCGGCCGCGTTCATCCCACCGATCCCTGCCGCTTGGCGGCGGCCCCTGCGGATCGGCGTCCTCATCGTAGCGATCGTCCTCGCCCTCGTCGCCGCGATCGGCTTCTATGCGCTCCCCTGGTACGCGAAATCGCAGATCGAGTCGCTCGCCGCGAGCCAGCTCGGGCGCAAGGCGACGGTAACCGAGGTCCGGTTCAATCCCTTCACGCTGCGCGGCCAGGTCAGCGGCTTCACGCTCTTCGACCGCGACCCGGGCCGCAAGCTGCTCAGCTTCGACCTGCTCGACGTGAACGTCTCGACGGCTTCGCTCTCGAGCCGCGCGCTGGTGCTGGAGGAGGTGCGAGTCGTGCACCCGCGCATCGAGCTTGCCCGCAATGCCCGCGGTGAATCGAACATCCAGGACCTGATCGACCGGGCCGCGGGCGGCGGCGCGCAGCCCGCGGCGAAGCGCGACTCCCCCTTCGCGGTCAACAACATCGAGGTCGAGGACGGCACCGTGGTCTTCGACGACGCGCTGCGCGGCCACCGCACCGAGGTCGCGCACATCGCGCTGGGAATTCCTTTCCTGTCCGGGCGGGCGGACGACGCGCAGATCCGCGTGAAGCCGCACCTGCAGGGCACGATCGACGGGGCGCCTTTCGCGCTCACCGGCGCCACCTCGTCGCCATTCGCCGACACGCAACGCGCGACCCTCGAGCTCGATTTCGATGCGCTGCCGCTGCCGCGGTACATGGAGTACGCGCCGCTGCCCAACGGGCTCAAGCTCACCGACGGGGCGCTCACGACGCGGCTCACGCTGGCGTTCGTCACCTGGCAGGGCAAGCCGCGCGGCATCACGCTGTCGGGCAATGCGCGGCTGGACCGCCTGGCGCTCGCGCGCGCGGACGGCTCGCCGCTCGCCGCGGTGGGCAGCGCCGATTTCGCGCTGAACCGCCTCGATCCGCTCGGCCGCTCGATCGCCTTCGACCGCATCTCGATCAAGGCGCCCGAAATGGACCTGCGCCGCGCCGCCGACGGATCGCTCGAGCTGCCCAAGCTCCTCGATTCCGGCGCGCCGGAACCGGCCGCGCCGGGAGCGCCGTGGTCCTGGTCCGTGCACGTGGCCGACGTCTCGGGCGGCGGCGTGCGCCTCGTCGATGCGTCCGTGGCGCCGGCTTTCGAGATGCGCTTCAAGGAAGTGAGCCTGTCGGCGGCGAACCTGGCATCGCGCGGGCAGGCCGGCACGGTGCAGGCGAGCCTCGATGCGCAGGACGGCGCGCACATCGATGCGCGCGCGACGGTGGATCTCGCGGCGCGCAGCGCGCAAGGGCACTTCACCGTCACGAAGGTGGGACTGCCGCGCCTGCATCCCTACTACGACAAGCTGCTCAACGTGGACGTGAAGAGCGGCAGCGTGGACCTGGGCGGCGACTTCCAGGTGGGGGCGCCGGCGCGCGTGCTGCTGAGCCAGGCCTCCGTAGCGGTGTCCGGGCTCGACGCCGCGCTGCGCGGCGAGCGCGATCCGCTCGTGCGCATCGGCCACGCGGAGGCGAGCGGCATCGCCCTGGACCTCGACCAGCGCGTCGTGCGGGTCGATTCCATCGCGGCGCAATCGCCGGTGTTGCGGCTGCTGCGCGAAGCCGACGGGCGCATGCATTTCGAGCGCGCGCTGCCCGCCGCCGCGCCGAAGAACGCGGCCGACGGCGCGCCGTGGCGCGTGGTGGTGCAGCGCGTGAACGTCGAGGATCTCGCCGCCGACTTCGAGGACCGCGCGACGCGCCCGGTGGTGAAGGTGAAAGTCGCCGAAGGACGCATTACCGCGGAGAAGATCGACACCGCGCCCGGCACGACCTCCAGCGTGGCGGTGGACGCCCGCATCGGCGCGCGCGGCCGCATGGCGGTGCGCGGCACCGCGGTGAACCAGCCGCTCGCGCTCGACGGCACCATCGATGCGAGCGCCATCGACCTCGTGCAGTTCCGGCCCTACGTCGAGTCGCGGACCAACGTGGTGGTGACGGGCGGCGCCCTCGACGTGAAGGG
>DASTGG010000423.1:0-19355 GCA_035719385.1 Usitatibacter sp. | reverse complement strand
TCGCGATCCCGGCCACGACGAGCTCGTGAGCGGCCCTCAGTGCGTGCGGCAAGGGCGCGGGATCGAGATCGGCAAGCGCGCGCTCGGCCTCGTCGAGCTGCCCGATGAGAACGAGCCGCCGGACCTCGAGATATCGCGCGTGCGCGGCATTCGCGCGGTCGCCATGCGCTTCGAGCGTCGCGCGTGCCGCATCGAGCGACATCGCCGGCCATGACAGGTCGCGCGACACGAGCGCGATTTCGGCTTCGGCCACGACGCACCGCGCGCGGGCGAGCGCCTCCCGGGTCCCGAAGGCACGCGCCGCGCTTCGCACGAGAGCCCGCGCACGGGCGAGGTCCCCGAGCTGCGCCATGGCGATCCCGCGCAACGCGAGCGCCGGCGCATCGCCGCGCAGGGCGATGCGGTTCAGCGCGCCCAGCGGATCACCGGCCGCGAGCGCGCGCGCCGCCGCCGTGATCAGCGAATCCATCCGAATCCCGCCACACTTGTCACTCCCGCCCTCTTCCTGGCCGGCGCTAAGGTTATCGCAGGACGACCGACCACCAAGGAGGAAGCGCAATGACGGCACATGCCACCGGGACGCGCGAGCAATGGCTCGCGGCACGACTGACGCTCCTGCAGGCGGAGAAGGAGCATACGCATCGCGGCGACGAGATCGCGCGCCAGCGCCAGCAGCTGCCGTGGGTGCGGATCGACAAGACGTATCGGTTCGATACCGACGAGGGACGCGCCGTGCTGGCGGACCTCTTCCGCGGCCGCTCGCAGCTCCTCCTCTATCACTTCATGTTCGGGCCCGATTACAGGGCGGGCTGCCCGGCATGTTCGTCGATCGCGGACGGCTTCAACGGCATCGCGGCCCATCTCGCGAATCATGACGTGATGTTGTGGGCCGTCTCCCGCGCGCCCCTGGCGAAGCTCCAGGCCTACAAGCGGCGCATGGGATGGACGTTTCCCTGGGCGTCGTCGCACGGCGGCGACTTCAACGCCGACTTCAGCGTCCACTTCACCGAGGCGCAGCAGCGCGAGGGCGGCGTCGAATACAACTACCAACGCGAGCCCGTCATGTCGCGCAAGGATGGAGAGGGCGGCGTGGGCAAGGTCGCCGCCATGACCGGCACCGACGCAGCGGTCTTCACGCGCGAAAGGCCCGGCATGAGCGCGTTCATCCTCGAAGACGGCGTCGTCCATCACACGTATTCGACCTACGCGCGCGGATTGGACGCCCTGTGGGGCATGTATCCGTGGCTCGACCGCGCCCCGAAAGGCCGCAACGAGACGGACTTCTGGATTCGCCGGCACGATGAATACGTGGAAGAGAAGCCATGTGTCCAATCTGCGTGACGGTGGCAGCGCTCGTGGGGGCCGGTGCCGCAGCGGGCAAATCCTGGACCCGCCGGCAGCGTGATCCCATCGGCGCAGTCGAGGACAGCGCAACGGCCGAACTTCGACCCGATGGCGGGTTCGCACCTTCATCAGGGGACGTTCAACCACTCGAAGGAGGGGCATCATGACTTCAAGCCGAAGAATTCCCGCATTTCTCGCCGCCGCGGCGCTCGCTGGATTGGCGGTGCCGGCATTCGCGGCGGAAACCATCGTGATCGAGACCGCGCCGACGACCACGTATTACGCGGCGCCTGCGGACGATTACGTGCCGCCGACGACGACGTATTACTACTACGAGCCCGCCACGACGCAGGTTTACCATTCCGAGCCGCCCATCGTCGTGACCGAGCCGCGGGCCACGGAAGACGAGCTCATCACGCGTGATGTCGTGGACACGCTCGCGAACGATCCGCGCTTGTCGGGCCGGATCGGCGTGGAGACCAACGATCGCGAGGTCGAGCTGAGCGGTGTCGTCGGCACGTGGGGCCAGGCGCTGCGTGCGGAACGTGATGCGAAGAGCGTGGACGGAGTGCGCAACGTGCACAACACGCTGTCGCCGCGCGTGGGCGGTATGTACTGAGCGATCGCCATTCGTCGAACGATCAGGGCTCCTTCGTGGAGCCCTTTCTTTCTGTTGCGCGGACAAGGATTCAAGATTCAACATGACTTGCCCATCCTCAACACGCCGTCCGGCTGGCGCGATCACAATCTCGCGATAGCGAAGTAGCAACCGCTCGCGGCGCCGCTTGAAGCGCGCTGCGCGGCCAGGAGGAAAGCCGATGCTTGCGCTCAGGCAATTGGCCGCATTTGTCATGTTCAGCTCGTTGGTGCTCGTGGCGGAGCCCGCGTCCGCCTCGCAATATGAGAGCGTCTCGAGCGGGCCCTACATGACACCGCCGGTCTATCTGACCTACGAAGGAAGTGACATCGGCATCGCGGTAAACAGTCTCGGGCGTGCCGGTGCCGCGGGCGGTCACGCCGACTTGATCCGTTTCGAGGTCTGGGCAGCAAATACCGCGCCGGCTCGCGGAGCGAGCTTCACGGGCCATTTCCTGGGCGCGACCGATCCGGAGACGGGGCCGATATTGGGTGCGATCGAGATGCTCGTGCGGCGCACGCTCCGCGGTTTCACTGCGCCGCCCGACGGAACGTATACGATGGTGCTCGTGCTGAAGGAGCGCACGGGGGCCTGCAATTCGCCTGACGGATTCTGCACGGCCGACAGCCTCAACGTCGACAGGCCGCGCACCTGGATCGGCGGCGTGCCGCAGCCCGTTTCGGCCGGATCCGTGCTCGAGAACCCCACACCGGGGAGTTTTCAGAGCGGTATCGGACTGATTTCGGGATGGGCATGCCGCGGGCCGGTCAGCGTGTCCGTGGATGGAGCGCTCATCGCGATTCCGCATGGCGGCGAAAGAGCCGACACAACATCGGGGTGCGATGGAAATTCGCGCACCGGTTTCGGGCTGCTGGTGAACTTCAACAACTTCGGCCAAGGAACGCATACGGCGCAGCTGTTCGTGAACGGCGCGGCGGCCGGCAACCCAGTGCCGTTCTCCGTGATGATTCCGTCCGGTGAATTCATGACGGGCCTGTCGAAGACCGTGGCGGTGCCCGCTTTCCCCAGCGAAGGCAGGATGACTACGCTCGTCTGGCAGGAATCGCAGCAGAATTTCGCGATCAAGTCGGTCGTGCCGTCGTCGCCTCCATCGCATGAGCCCGGCTTGGCGGGGACGCCGAAGTCACCGGCGAGCGGAATCTTCATGTCGCCTTCGTTCGCCATGAGCTTCAACGGACCGGACGTTACCGTCTCCGTCTTCTCGATCTGGAACGTCGCCATCCCGCGCCGCGACACCGGAGACCTTCGTCTCGATCTCTGGGCCGCCACCAGCGTCCCTGAACGCGCGGGGACCGTTCAGGGATATCGGCTTGGGTCGAGCCCTTCACTGGGCAGCGTTCCCGCGGGCAGCATTCGAAATGGTGCCGCAGAAACGATCCGCGGCTACTCGGCGCCACCGGACGGGACATACACCATGGTCCTCGCGCTGATGGAGCAGGATTCCGCGAATTGCGCGGCTGCGGACAAGTACTGCATCGCCGACACGTTGAACGCCGCTCAGCCCCTCCAATGGGTAGCCGGCTCGCCGCGGCCGCTGGCCGTGGACACGTTCGCTTTCGAAAATCCACAACCCGGAAGCTACCAGAGCGGCATCGGCATCATCTCGGGTTGGTCGTGCCTCGGACCGGTCGACGTGTTGGTGGACAACCGGATATTTCGCATCCCGCACGGAGGCCCGCGAGCGGACGCAAGCCCCGTGTGTGGTCATGCGAATTCGGGGTTCGGACTGCTGATCAACTACAACAACTTCGGATCGGGCACCCATACCGCACAGCTTTACGTCAACGGCGGGCCGCGCGGTCGTCCCATCGCCTTCACCGTAAGCGTTCCTTCGGGCGAGTTCATGACAGGACTTTCCAGGAACGTGCCCGTAAGCGACTTTCCCTCGGCAGGCCGAACGACGACGCTCGTGTGGCAACAGTCGCAGCAGAACTTCGCGATCCAGTCCGTAAGCCCATGATGCGGACGCTGGCCTGGCGGCACGAAAAAGCCCCGCGCAAAGGCGGGGCTTTTTCATTCCCCTCGCGTGAACTTCGGCGCAACATGGGGGCCACACGTCCTTTGGACGCAACCCACCCGGAGGAATCGATGCAGCGCAACGGACCGCAACGCGATCGCAACCCCCGCGGAACCGCCGAGCGAGGGGCCGCGCAGCCCATGGCGGGCCAGCCGCGCGCCGATAGCGACGAGAACGAGCTGGAGGAACCGGAAAGCATACCGAGCTTCCTCACGGCCCGCGAATTGCAGGCGCGGGAACCGGCCAAAACGCCCGAGGACGACGAGGCCGGCGAGCGTCACGCGTCCGCATCGTTTACCGACTCCGATGGCGAGCCCACGATCGACGACGATGAGCCGCCGCGCGCCGACCGGGGCGAGCCCGGGGACCGCAGCGAACGGATGCTCAAGAAGCGGCGCGGCAAAGCGGAGTAGACGGCTAGTGGCGCACCGGCCTCACGCGTGGGACGCGCCGGGGTTGGCCCGGGCTGCGCGGCGCACAGTCCCGTAGAGAGCCGTCGTCGCTGCAGTAGCCAGCAGCACCACGGAGAACGCGATCACGGCCGTCGACGCATCGAACCGCTCGATGAGCAGGCCGGAGAGCGCCGCGCCAAGCGGCATGAAGCCGAACGCGATCAGCCGGAAGGTGCTGTTCACGCGCCCCTGCAGCGCGTCGGGAATGAGCGACAGGCGATAGCTGAACTGCACCACGTTGTACACGGGACCGAGCAGCGCGGAGAATCCGGCGACCGCGGCGAGGAGCCAGAACGAGGGCGCGAGCGCGAACATCGGGAACACGAGCGCCTCGAGCCACACACAGGCGACGATGACCTGGCCGAAGGTGAAGCGCCTCTGGATCTGTCCGCCGAGCAGGGAGCCCGCGATGCCCCCGATGCCTGCGAGGCTGAAGATGAGACCGATCTGCGCATCGGCCGCGCCCAGGCGCTTGGCCAGCACGATCATGAGCAACGGCATCGCCGCGTTCACGAGATTGAGCATGCCCGTGAGAAAGGCCATGTAGCGGATCAGGTGCTGGCGCCATAGCCAGCCCAGGCCCTCGACGATTTCGCGGACGAGAGGCTTGCGCGCGTGCAGGCGCTCGCCATGGAACGCCGCGCGAATGCGCACGAGCGTGGCGACGGACACCGCGTACGACACCGCATCGAACACGAAGGGCGCATTGCGGCCGATTGCCTGGAAGAGCCATGTGCCGAGCGACGGCCCGACGATGTTCGCCGCGCCGAAGGCCGCTTCGTTCTGCGCCGTCGCCTGGGGCAGGCGCGCGGCCGCCACGACACGGGGAAGCGCGGCCACTTCCGCCAGGTTGAAGAACACGAAGAGGCTGCCCTCGATGGTCATCGCGACGTAGATCTGGGCAACGGTCAGCACATCGAACGCCATTGCCGCCACGATGCCCAGCGTGGCCGCGAGCCTGCCGAGATCGCACAGGATCATCACGCGCTTGCGGTCCCACCGGTCGACGAGCGCGCCGGCAGGAAGGCTGAGCAGCACATAGGGCACCGCACGAAACGCTCCGCCGATTCCCGCCGCCTCGGGCGACCCGGTGATCGCCAGGATCAGCAGCGGATAGACGACGGTGGTCGCCGTCGTGCCCAGCGTGGAGACCACCTGCCCGCTCCAGAGCAGCATGTAGTCGGCGTTGCGCCAGAGCGGTCGGTCGGCGGCGGGCTGCACGGGACGAAGTGGAATGGGGTCCGGGCATGATGCCGCATTTCGCGCCGCGAATATCGGCGCGCACCGGCGTAGACTGCGGCGCATGAAACCGACCCCCGCCGAAAAGCGCGCCGCATTCCGCGCCCTGCACGAGAAGGGCTGCTTCCTCATCCCCAACCCCTGGGACGCCGGCAGCGCCCGCCTGCTCGAGCACCTGGGCTTTCAGGCGCTCGCCTCGACCAGCTCCGGCCACGCGTGGAGCATCGGGAAATCCGACTACGGCGTGACGCTCGAAGATGCGCTCGCGTATTTGTCGTCGATCTCCGAGGCGGTCGACGTGCCGGTCAACGCGGACTTCGAAGCCGGCTTCGCGAACGATCCCGAAGGCGTGGCGAGGAACGTCTCGCGCGCGATCGCAACGGGTATCGCCGGCATCTCGATCGAGGACCGCGACGTCGCGAATGGCGGGCGCCTGTACGACATTCCCATGGCGGTGACGCGGCTTCGCGCCGCGCGCGAGGCGATCCACCGTTCGGGCGAGGATGTGCTTCTCGTCGCGCGCACCGAGGGCATGCTGGACGATCCCTCG
This sequence comes from Usitatibacter sp., assembly GCA_035719385.1. Classification (GTDB taxonomy): domain Bacteria; phylum Pseudomonadota; class Gammaproteobacteria; order Burkholderiales; family Usitatibacteraceae; genus Usitatibacter. The sequence goes on along the minus strand of DASTGG010000423.1, from coordinate 13,095 downwards.
GCGCTCGCGCCCGCGATCGACAAGCTGGTCGCGTTCGCCGAAGCGGGCGCCGATTGCCTCTATGCGCCCGGCGTCTGGAAGAAGGACGACATCGCGGCGATGGTGCGGGCGGTCGCGCCGAAGCCCGTGAACGTGCTCATCATGCGGCCGGACCGCAATGTCGCGGAGCTCGCGGAGCTGGGCGTGCGGCGGCTCAGCATCGGCGGCGCGCTCGCGGCGGTCGGCTGGGCCGCGGTCATCAAAGCGGCCGAGGAGATGGGGGCGGGCTCGTTCACGGCGCTCGGGGGACGGTTGCCGGGATCCACCCTGAACGGCATTTTTGGCCGCTGATCCGAGGCGACGCATTTCACTGCGCACGCCCGCCGGGGAGCGGTTACACTACCCTTCCCTCAGGAGCAGTGCCGAGGCCCATGGTGTTCGGACCGAATGCCCCCATCGACCTCATCGCCATCGCCGGCCCCCTGGAAGGCGTGGGCGCCCTGCGCCAGATCGCGGCCCAGCTGCCTCCGGATTTCCCCGTGCCGGTGGTCTGCCTCACGCACAGCGCGCCGGGGCTGCCCCGCCGCCTGCACGAGGTGCTGGGCAAGCGCTGCTCGATACCGGTCAAGTGGCTCAACGGCGCGTCGCCCGACGCCGGCGCGCTTTACCTGTGTACCGCGGAAGACCCCGTGGATAACGGCGCCGATGGATTCCTCACGGCGATCGCGGAGAAACACGGCCCCCGTGCCGTGGCGGTGGTGCTGGATGGCGCCGGCGGCAAGTCGGGCGCCGCGCGGATCCATGCCGCGGGCGGCCGCGTCATCGTCCAGGACGATTTCAGCGTTCTGAAGCGCGCGAACGGCAGCGGCACGGGCGCCTCGCTGCCATTCATGTCCCTTCCCGTCGATGCCATCGCGCCGATGCTCGTCAACCTGGCCCGCGGGGACCGGCCGCTGGAGACGATCTACGAGGACGCCGCGCGCCTTTTCGCCAGCCAGCGCAAGGTAGCGCCGCACGTGCGCGAGGGCCTCGAGGCCACGCTCGCGGAGGCGATTCGTGCGACGGGCGCGGACCTCGGCAACATCCAGCTGCTCGACCCGGCCGACGAGTCGCTCTTCATCGCCGTGCAGCGCGGCGTGGGCATCGACTTCCTCGAATACTTCCGCACCGTGGACGCAGCCCACTCCTCCGCCTGCGGTCGCGCCATGCGGCGTGCACGGCCCGTGCAGATCGAAAGCATCGAGGAAGACCCGGAATTCGCCCCGCATCTCGCCGTAGCCATGCGCTCGTGCTTCTCGGCGGTGCAGTCGATCCCGCTCATCGGCAGCCACGGCTCGGCGATCGGGATGATTTCCACGCACTATCGCGAGCCGCGTCTTTTCTCGTCGGGCGACGTGGATGCGGTGCAGTACGCCTCGCAAATGGCGGCTTTGCTGATCGAGAGCCGGGCCTGAGCGGCGTCAGGCGAGCAACTCGAAGCCTCGCAACTTCGCCGCCGCCTTGTCGAAGGTGACGACTTTTTCGCAGCCGCGCGCGGCCGATATCTGCCCGACCAGGACGTCGCTGAAGTCGGCCGCCGATCCCTCCCAGGTCCTGAGCGTCCGCCACACGATCTCGGTGTCCTCGACCAGGATCTGACGCGAGCTGAGCAGGCCTTCGAAAACGGCACGAATGCGCGGCTTGTCCGCGGCGTAGCAATCGGCGAGCACCCTGGCGATTTCGCACAACGTGATGAGGCTCACGAAGCCGGGGCGGTCCACCGACAGGACCCGCTCGAACAGCCGCGTGGCTGCAGCGGCTTGCTTCACATCGTCCTGCGCCACGTAGCGGACGATGACATTGGTATCGAGCCCGATCACTTGCGCGCGCGGGACCTGCGGATCGCCGCCTGCATCTGCGCGACGGAAACGGGCTGCGGGGGCTTCGGCACGAGGCCCTTCAGGTGCCGGATATCCTTGGTTGCCGCGACCACTCTATAGACGCCACGTTCCTGCTCCACGAACTCGACGCGATCGCCCGCCTCCACGCCCAACCGCTCGCGTACCTCTTTAGGAATCGTGATTTGGCCCTTGCTGGTCAACGTGGCTTTCGGCATTCCTGCCTTTTACGCCATTCCTTACTTTCAAGTAAGGTCATGGCGCTCCGCCTCCGCCTTCAGGGTGAGGATGCGCCCTTACCGGTCTACGCCGAGGAACGTCTTGAGCGGCACCGCACCCATGAGCGCCGTGAACCAGATGCCGTACCCCTCACCCGAGGGGTGGAGCCCGTCCGCGCAGTAGTAACGCTGCGGCTCCTTCACGAACGGGTCCTCGGAAGGATCGCGGAAGAGATCGACGAAGGTCACGCCCAGCTCCGCCGTCACGCGCTCGACGATCGCGTGCAGCCGCATCGCATGCCGCGTGATGATGTGCGACAGGCCGCGCAGGAAGAACGGCGCGGCGCCGAAATTCTGGCCGGGCATGAGCACCACGTTGTCGCTCAGCTCGCGCGCGACCGCGATGGCGGCGCGCAGGTCGGCCTCGAAGATCTTGGGCGACCGGAACTCGCCCACATCATTGGCGCACGCATGGATCAGCACGAAGTCCACCCTGCGGCAGCCGACGCGGGCGAGCTGCTCGACCACGCGCGCGAGCTGGTGCACCACGTGCCCGATGCGCGCGCCCGACCTGGAAACGTTGATCACCCGCGCGTGCGGGAATGCCGCGGCCAGGCGCCCAGCGGTGGTCTCTTCGGGCAGCGCGCCGACGCCGAAGGCGGTGCTGTCGCCGGCGATGACGATCGTGCGACGGCAGCGGGGCGGCGACTGCTGGGCCGGGACCGTGCGCGCCACGATCCCGCGCGAGAAGCGGATGCGCGACGCATAGAGCGCGATCACCATGGCGGTGGGCAGCAGCAATATCGTCAATAGCGCATATAGCATCCACATGCCGCCACGATGCGCCCGGTGCGGCGCAGCAAGCCATCGGCATCTTTTTCGCGCTCCGTCCGCGCGCGGCCGATATGCGCGTCGGACGAGTTCGCGAAATCCTGCAGGACAATGGCTGATTCTTGGCAGAAGGCCGAGTTCGGGTCGCGAGCGGGGAAGTGAGGCTATCCCGCGGAAACGTCGATCACGACCTTGCCACGCGCGTGCCCTTCCTCGAGATAGCGGATGGCCTCGGGCACTTGCGCCAGGGAATAGTGGCGATCGATCACCGGCTTCACCTTTCCGTGCAGCATCAGCTCGCCCATCATGGCGCGATCCGCGGGGCTGCCTTTCGCCATCACCATCGCGACCTTGCCTGCGGTCAGGAATCCAGCGAGCATGCCCTTGGCCATTCGGTCGGATGGCGCCCCGACGATCACATATCGCCCCGAACGCGCGAGAACGCGTCGGCTCTCGGCCAGCGAGTGGTTCCAAACGCAGTCGAGGACGATGTCGTAGCGTTCATGGCGCCGGGCGAAGTCCTCCCGCGTGTAGTCGATGACGTGGTGCGCCCCCAGGGAGCGCACGAGCTCCACGTTGCGCGCGCTGCACACGCCCGTCACCTCCGCGCCGAACCAGAGCGCGACCTGCACGGCGAAAGTACCCACGCCGCCGGCGGCGCCGTTGACGAGCACCTTGTGGCCCGCGCGGATGCGTCCGTTGTCGCGCAGCGCCTGCAACGCGGTGAGCCCCGCGATGTTGGCGCACGCCGCCTCCTCGAAGGTGACGTTCGCCGGCTTCTTCGCCACGGCGGAGGCGCGCGTGCAGGCGTACTCGGCGAACGCACCGCGAAAGGCGCCGAACACTTCGTCGCCGGGCTCGAAGCGCGCCACCTTGGGCCCAACCGCTTCGATCACGCCCGCCGCATCGACGCCGAGCCGGCGAAGCCTCGGCCGCGTGAAGCCCGACATCAGCCGCATGAAGCGCGGCTCGCCTCGCATGAAATGCCAGTCGAGCGGATTGGCCGAGGCCGCGCGGATGGCGACGCGAACCTCGTCATCGCGCAGCGGCGGCTTCTCGACCTCCTCGAGCGCGAGGACTTCCGGCGAGCCGTAGCGGCGGTACACGATGGCTTGCATGGCGCCATCATGCTACCGGCGCGGCGTTTCATGTGCGACTGGCGACCGGAATGCCCGCGGCCGCGGCAACCGGCCTCGCGGACATCATCCGGTACTGCAGGACGATCGCCGCGACGACGAGCGCAGAGCCGAGGAGCTCGGCGGCGGTCGGATGCTGCCCGCGCGCGATGCCGATCGCCAGCGCCGAGATCGGCACGACGTTGATGAAGAGCATCGCGTTCACCGCGCCGAGTTGACGCACGCCGCGATTGAACGCGAGCGCGGCGGCGACGGTGGGAACGGCGATCGTATACCCGATGTGCGGCGCGACGGCCGCCCACTCCGGAGCGGAGGGCACGTGCGCTATCCCGAGCGCCTCCGCGAGGGCCACCACGAGAAGGATCGCCGGCAGCGCGAGGACGAGCGTGAACGCCGTGTATTCGCGCGTGTCGAGCTGCGGCAGCGCACCGGTGCCGAGCGTGTACGTGACCCAGCCGAGGCTGCCGAGAAACACGATCGCATCGCCGTGCCAGGAAGCGGCCGCGTTGGCCGATCCCGCCACGCCCGAGACGACGAAGACCCCCGCGAGCGCGAGCGCCGCCACCACGAACGTCCACGCGGGCGGCAGGCGCCGATCGATCAGGCTGCGCGCCACGATCGTCGAGATGGGCATCGTCGCCATGATGAGCGCGCCGTGCGAAGGCAGCGTCCACTGCAGCCCGATGAAGACCAGGATGCCGAAGACGCCGTAGCCGGCGATCCCGTGGAACGCGAGCCTCAACGCGTTCGGCGGCAGGAGGCGCCAGCGCAACGACCCGGTCGTCGCGAGCACGGCCACGAGCACCCCCGTGGCGCCGGCATAGCGCGCCGCCGTGAACCACCACGGATCCACGTGCGCGATCACGGCCTTGCCGACGTGGAACAGGCTTCCCCACGCGGTGGTGGCGAAGAGAAGCATCGAGGCGCCCGCGACGCCGGAATCGGTCTTCATGGTTGGTCTCCTGTCGATGTGCGAAGGAGCCCAGTCTAGGAACGGCCCGCGCGCCCATCCATTCGCATCTTCCGAGCGCCACGTTCCGCGATTCCGAACGTCGGGCGCCGTGCGATCGGGCAGAATCGCGGCCATGGAGCTCTACCAACTCAGGTCGTTCGTGTCCGTGGCGCGCGAAGGCAACCTCACGCGCGCCTCCGAAAAGCTCTTCACCAGCGTTCCCGCGGTGAGCGCGCAGATCAAGGCGCTCGAGGACGAATTCGGCGTGCAGCTCTTCCGCCGCTCGGCGCGCGGCATGGCGCTCACCGAGGCGGGGGAGCGCCTGCTGGCCGAGGCCGAGCGCACGCTGGAAGCGGCGGGCCAGGTGAAGGCGGCGGCGAGCGCCGTGCGCGGGGAAGCGCGCGGTGCCGTGCGCATGGGAACGATCACCGACCCCGTATCGTTGCGGCTGGGCAAGGCGCTCGTGCTGCTGGCGAGCCGCCATCCGCAGGTGTCGCTGCGCCTGGAGCAGAACATCTCCGGCGCCGTCATCGAGAAGCTGCGCGCGGGCGAGCTCGATTGCGGCTACGTGATCGCGCACGAGATGCCCGCGGACCTGGTGGGCCGGCGCCTTTCCGCGGTGGAGCTCGTCGTGGCGCTTCCCTACCGGCTCAAGGCGAAGGCGGCCGCGATGGCGCTCGAAGAGGTGCTCGACCTGCCATGGGTCGGCACGCCGCCGCCCTGCTCCATGCGCCGCCACGCGGAGGCGCTCTTCAAGGAGGCGGGACGCGAGCCGCGCTTCACGACACTCGCCGACGTCGAGTCGAGCGTGCGCAGCATGGTCGCGAGCGGCCTCGGCGCCGGCATCATGCGCCGCGACCAGGCCCTCGAAGCGCAACGCGCGAAGGAGGCCGCGATCTGGGGCGGATGGCGCGCCGAGGCGTCGCTGTTCTGGGTCGCGCGGCCGGACGGCACGACGCAGGACCAGCGGGCGGTGAATGCCGTGCGGGATTGCGTGCTCGAGGCCTGGGAAATCGCGCCCGCCGCTTGAGGCACGACGGCATCGCCGTGGAAACCATCCTATACTCGCGGAACCCCCTCCCGGCCCTCCAGCACGATGACCCTGGTCCACACCATCGACGACGACGTCGAACGCGCCCGATCCATGATCCGCGACGGCGCGGCAGCCCGAGAAATTCTTACCTACCTGGCGACGGTTGCCGAGCAGCATGTGCGGCCCGGCGCCGCGGCCTCGATCCTCGTGCTCGATGACGAAGGCCTGCTCCGCAACGGGGCTTCGCCGAATATCCCGGCCGACTACCTCGACGCCATCGACCGCCTGCGCCCGAACGCGAACCTCGGCACCTGCGCGGCGGCCGCGGCGACGGGCCAGATCGTGATCACCGACGATTTCATGTCGGATGAGAAGTGGGCGGAGCTGCGCCACCTTCCCCTCTCGCTGGGGTACGCCGGCGCGTGGAGCAACCCGATCAAGAACGAGCACGGCCGCGTGCTCGGCACCTTCGGCATCTACCACCGCGAGCGGGGCAAGCCGTCGACCGCGGAGCGCCACGTCGTGGGCCAGCTGGCGACGGTCGCCGCGCAGGCGATCGCGAAGCGGCGCTAGCCCGAAACCGCGCCTGCTGCGACTCGCTCGCGAAACGCTTGCGGCCGCATGCAGTTTCGCATGTGGCGCCTCGCGCGCCCGTCGGACGCCGCCGACATGCTGTTCAGCGCGTGAGATGCACTGTTCGAATCATCCACGTGGGACCCCCCGCCGACGCCCGCTGTCTTTCACTTAGCCGATATCGGTGAATGGTGGAGAATCTCATGACGACGAAACGACTGAACACTCGAGCGATCGTCCTGGGCGCGCTGATCGCCCTGGGCGCGGCCGGATGCGCGAACGAGCCGAAGCACTATGCAGGCACGAAGCAGGAGCGAAGCGCGACGCAGGCCGTTTCGGACAGCACGCTGAGCGCGCGGATCAAGACGGCCTTCGCGGCCGACGATGTCGTGAAGGCACGCGACATCAAGGTCGACGTGAACCGCGGCGTCGTGACGCTCAACGGCACCGTGAGCAGCGCGGCCGAGCGCAGCAAGGCGATCTCGATCGCCCGCAACACGACGGGCGTGGTCGAGGTGAAGGACAACATCAAGGTCGCCGGCTGACGTTAGCGCCCCGCAGCATCGAGAGCCCGCCGCGGTTGTCGCGGCGGGCTCTTTCGTTCCCGATCGGTCACACCTTCAAGCGAACGACAACTGCGCCTTGGCCGCGTTGTAGCGCTCGACGAACGCCGGCCACACCTCCGGGTTCACGAACCGGTGGCGCGGATCGTACGGCAGCGCCTGCGAAGAGCGACCTGTTGATCGCGAGGTTGCTGGCCTGCCGGCACCTGTGCCCCGGTGGCCCCCTGCGCGAAGTGGCGTTGCGCGAGGCGACGATGCGGCGCGAGTTCGCCGTGGGCTACCGCAAGGCAAGCTACCTGTCGCCGGCCGCCGTCCGGGTGCTGGACGAGATCAAGTCGCGGGCGGGGGCTTTTCAAGGCGTGATCGACGGCGACTGCTGACGATGTCGCTGTCGTTGAGACCACAGCTAGCCGACGACTGTGACCCGCGCGTCCAGCAGCGAGCGCAATGCCGATGCCTCCGCCTTCGCCTGCGCAAGCTCGCCCCGCAGGTGCTCGACTTCCAGCGCATGCATATCCATGCCGACCGCATCGGCCGCAAACCCGAGCACTTCCATCTCGTCGGGTCGATATGACTGCCCGTTGGGTTTCAAGCCAAGCAGCGCGATGCCGTCGATTACCCCGCGATGGGTGATAGGCACCGCCAGCTCCGTCGTGCCGAGACGGTGCGCACCATCGAGCAGCACGGGCGCCCTTTCTGCCCGCAATGCCACGCACACCGGATGGTCCTTGTCGAGTGATATCGGCCTGTCTCCCCCGGCGTACAGCAATCGAAAGCCGCCGTCCTCCCGGCGCATATAGAAATCGCACGCGGCTCCGTCCGTGAATCTCTGCAGGGCCGCATGAAAGCCTTCCAGCAGCGCGGCCGGGGACAGGAAGAATGCAGCTTCCTTCACGAACCGCCGCAGCTCCTGCTCGCGTCGATGCCACTCGTGGAAGAAGAGCCGCTCGACCGAGCGTTCGGCGGCGTCGCGCACCTTGTGAAAGGCGAGGAACACGAACCCGGCAAGCCCCGCATCGATCCATGGGCTCTCGAAGTGCACGACCTTATGCGTGAGCCATTCGAGCAGGCCGAATCCGAGCAGCAGAGTGCCGCTGATCACCGCGTACACGAGCACGCGATTGATCGCGAAGCCTGCGTCGAACAACCGGTGCCGCAACAGTGCGTATGCAAGGCCGCACATCGCGATAGCAGGCACGACCCCATTGTAGTTACCGAGGCCCCCCGTGCCCAACGCGAGCAGCAGGTTGTTCACTCCGTACGACATGAACAACGCGCCCATGGATAAGCCGACCCATGCCATACGGGTGCGGCCGATGCCTGTCGTTTCACGCCAGCCGAGAACCAGCCCGGCCAGCGACACCGTGACGAGGCCGATCGCGAAAAGCCGCGAGATGACCGGAGGTGCCGGCTCGTGAATCCATCCGGCACGGTACAAGGCGGACAGCGGGCCGTAGATCAACGCGAACACGGCGAAGAACGCAAGCGAACGGCGCAGTCGCTTGCGCCACTTGCCCACCGGGCCATCGGGGAAAGTGACGCAGAAATAGGCGAAGAAGAGGTAGACCGCGACGAACACAATCGAAAAATTCGTCGTGATGAGATCGGCTATGGGTTTGGCGGGAATTGATCCGACGGAAAAGTCGATCGACACGAGAAACAGGGCGAGGACAAGGAACCGGACCGGCGGCATCGCTTGGCGCATCCCGATGGCCACGGCAATCAGGCATGCGAGGAAGCTCGTGACGAGAGCCGCCAGGAAAAGGGCCTTTTCCGCGACCGTGCGACCGGGCGCCGCGCCGGCGGCCACATCGACATGCCGCGTCCCCGCAGGGGAGCGCACCCGAACGCCTATCGCCTCGCCCTTTTCGAAATCCGATTCGAACTGCGAGCGAAAATCGTCGCTCGTGCTGTCGAAGCGCACCAGGTCTCCGACCTTCACGTCCATCGCGACGAGCGGGGAATCGGGCGCCATCCGCGTCACGACGCGGTAACGGTCGGTCTTCGCGGCGCCGAATGAGGCACCGAGCGTGCCGGCATTTCCCGGTGCGGAGTACCTTGGCCAACTCGACGCGGCCATGACCACGAGCGCACCAACTGCCATTCCGAGGAAGGCGACGAGGATTCGCCAATTGCTCGGTGAAAGCCGCGGCACCGGCATCGGCGCGCTCCCCAGGGATGGTCCGACGATGCTAGGCCCGCAGCGAGCGCGATACAAGGGTCATCGGCATCGCCGTCGATTCATCCCTCTCCTCCTGCATTTCGTCGCCCGACGCTGGAATGCGCGATGCTCCCGGAGCAAATTCCGGCGCATCGTTCGCCCCGGAGCTCGCCATGACCTATCGCATCGCCCTCCTGCTGGCTTGCCTGGCGCTGGCCGGCGGCGCCGTCGCCGATGAGGTGGCCCGCGCGTCGATCTCGATGGGCGGCGACGTCGAGATCACGCAGCCGGTCGAAGGCCCCGTGTTCGCGGCCGGCGGAACCGTGAACGTCGATGCGGCCGTGAATGGCGACGTGCACGCGGCCGGCGGCAAGGTGCGCGTCGGACCGGATGCGGTGATCTCGGGCGACGTTGCGCTCGCGGGCGGCAAGATCAACGTGGACGGCTCGATAAAGGGAGAGCTGAACGCGGCGGGCGGCAAGGTCCGGATCAACGCACCCGTCGCGGGTGACACGTCGGTCGCGGCCGGGACACTCGAGCTCGGCCCCGACGCTCGCATCGGCGGCAAGCTCACCTTCCATGGCCAGGACTTGCGGCGCGACCCGGCCGCGCAGGTGACGAGCGGCGTCGAGCACACGCAGGGCCGCCGCTGGCACCGCCACGAGCGCACCGCGGCCGAGCGCTTCGCGCATGGATGGATCTGGACCGCGGGCCTCATGGTGCTCGCGGCATTGATCGCAGCCGCACTGCCCGGTCCCTCGCAGCGCCTGGCGCAGGAGCTGCGCGAACGTCCGTGGATCACGCTGCTCGTGGGATTCCTCGCGTTCACGTCCATCCCGATCGCGGCGGTGCTGATCATGATCACCATCATCGGCATCCCGATCGGCTTGCTCGCGCTGATCGGTTACGCCGCGCTGCTCCTCGTGGGCTACGTGTGGCTCGCGGTGGTGGTGGGCGGCATGCTGCTCGACCGCGTGAGGCCGGAGACTGCCGCGCTCACGGCGTGGCGGGTGGGCGCCGCGGTGCTCACGATGCTCGTGCTCGCGATCCTGGTGCGGATGCCTTTCGTCGGCGGCGTCTTCAAGCTCGCCGCTGTGGCCTTCGGTGTGGGCATGATCGTCGCGGCCGTGCTGCACCGCTCGCGGCCGGCCGAGGCTCCGTCCGCGACGGTGTAATCCGCGAGGCGTAACGCGTCAGCGCTTTCAGGCGAACTGATAGCGCGACGATGGCAACCGGCTTGTGCGTGAGCGGCCGATGGACTAGACTTAGTCAAGTCCATGAAATCGGTCAATATCCACGAAGCGAAGACCCATCTCTCCCGCCTGGTCGAGCGCGTCCAGGCCGGGGAAGAGATCATCATCGCCAAGGCCGGCCGGCCAGCCGCCCGACTCGTGCCCATCGAAAGCGTCTGCCGACCGGTGAAGACTGGCGGCCTGAAGCCCGCCGTGCCTGTCCCCGACGACTTCAACACGATGTTCGAGAAGGAAATCGAGGCCTCGTTCGCCGGAATAACCTCGCCGCGGACACGCAAGCGCTAATGAGGCGGTTCCTCGTCGATACGCAGCTGTTGCTTTGGAACGTGTACGGGTCCAGGAAGATGCCCGCCCCGGTCGCGCGTCTTTTCCGCGATGGACAGGATCAGTTCTTCTACAGCGCGGCCAGCTTGTGGGAGGTGGCGATAAAGGCCGCTCGCGGCCGCGAGGATTTCACGGCCGACACGGCGGCGATCCGCGAGGCTCTGGAGGAAAACGGATTCCACGAGCTGCCCGTCTCGGCGCAGCACGCGGTGGCCCTTTCCCGCCTTCCCCCGATCCACGGCGATCCCTTCGACCGAATGCTCATCGCGCAAGCAATCACCGAACCGATGGTGCTCATTACCACCGACGAGCGCCTGGCCGCCTATCCGGGAACGATCGAGGTCGTCTGACGGCTCCGGCCGGTCGCGCAATGCATGAACGCGTTGGGAAGCACCCGCGTGTCTCCGGGATTAGACCCGCACCCTTTTTTTCGGGCGGCCTCGGTACGTGCGGCGAACCGGTTCGTGCGCAGCCGAAAGGAACGGATTGGATATTTCCAGATCCCCGAACCGACGGCCGTGCTGAAGATCCTCGGTCAACAAAACGTCACAACGCGCGTCGATCGCCGCCTGGACGATCAGGGCGTCCCACATCGAAAGGGAATGAGCCTGGTGCAGCTCGAGACCGCGAATGAGGAGCTCCGGCGTCTGCGCGACCGTGTCGTGCTCGCTCCAGAAGCGAACGAGCCTGAGCGTCTCCGCAGGGCCGAATAGCCGGCGCCGAATCGCCGTTACATAGAACTCCGCCAGGACCTGGGTGCTCACGACGAAGCCCTCGGCGGCGATCGACTCCCGGATCGACGTCTCGGCGACCTCCATCTTGCGGGAATCGCTCGAATCGCACGAATACACGAGCACGTTCGTATCGAAGAACCGCCTCATTTCGTGAGCCCGCGCTCGGTGAGCATCGCTTCGTAGAGCTCCTCCCGGCTGATGGGAGGCAGTGGTTTGCCGGACACCCCGGGATTTGCGTCGATCTGCGCGCGCAGCTCGAGGTATCGCGCCAATCGATCCTCCTTCCTCCGCGCGTAAAGCTCGATCGCGCGACGACAAATTTCGTTCACGCTCGTGCCTTCCTTCACCGCGCGAACGCGGGCGGCCTGCAGCAGGGCGTCGTCGATGGAAAGCGTGATGTTGGCCATGGAAATCTCTATCCCAGAATTTTACACATAACCAGTGTAACACGTATCCCGTGCCAGGCGCCCCCTACGCACGCTCATCCCGGCCGCGCGCTTTGGTCCAGGTCATGGAAGGGGCCCGTGCGGGGGGCCTTCGGCGTCAAGGCCTTGGGCGATTTCAGAACAATTCAGGACGCTTGGGGACTTCTCGCGCGCTGCCGTCGCAAAGTGTAGTCAACGCGAGCCGCGTCGAAATGCCCGCCCCCTGTTCGACTAACAGGTGACCGGCCGACGCGCCGCAAACATCGAGCAGGAGACGAAAATGGACAGGATCGCCGTGACAGTCACGTGGTTGCGCGAGCTCGTGGGCTCGGTGGCTCCGTACGTCTTCCTGGAGGTCGTGATGCCGGGCGGAACGTTGCTGGCGCTCCTGCTCTATCTGCATCGGCGCCGGATCCAGGCGCGCGACCGACGTTCCGGGACTGCTCAGGATGAGCGCCAGATCACCGCGTGAGACCTGCTGAGTTCCGGCGCGCCTTCCGTAGGCGCATTTCGCACCGGGGTTTCCGCGTTTCGTCGCCTTTCCGTCGCGCGAACGTGCGGCGGCCTCTAGAGTGGCTCCAACGTCAACGCACCAACAGCCCGGGAGCCTTCGATGATCACCGCCTTCTTCGTCTTCGTGACCACCGCCTTCTTCGCCGCCATCGTCGCGAACGTGGGCGAGAGCGTCAGCAGCACCTGGGCCTGACGCCGTTCCCCACCCACAAGCCGGCATTTCGATCCTGTTCTGCCGGTGTTTGGAGCCCGTGCGCGGGCTCTTTCTTTTGATCGGTCATTTGCCGTCAGTGGCCTGCTAACCACGCATCCACCGCCTCATTGAATTGGCGCGGCTGCTCGCTCATCACCCAATGGCCGGTGTCGAATGCGCGCACCGCACAGCCCGGCCGCGCGGCGAGGGCGTCGGCCCACGCGGGCGTATGGAAGAGGAACGGCTTGCGTTTCCCGTACACGAAGAGCATCGGCACAGGCGGCTCGAACCGGACCATGTCGCGGTACGAGCCGTGCGCCTTGAACCACG
>DASTGG010000422.1:0-2265 GCA_035719385.1 Usitatibacter sp. | reverse complement strand
GCGGGCCTCTGGCGGGCCCTTCAAAGAAAGCGGGCGCACGAGGCGCCCGCCGGATAGGCCTTCACTTGCCGGCGCGGCCTCGCGGCGCGCCGTCGCACGAACCGTCAGAAGCTGTGGTTCATGCCGACCGCATACTGCTTGACGTCCTCGCCCACGGCCGGCGCCTGCTCCGCCTCGTTGTTGTAGCGGGCCGAGTAGCCGTTCTTCAGGATCGACCCCATCACGAACAGGTACGTCTGGCGCGAGAAGTAGTAAGCGAAGCCGAAGTTCCATTGCGTGCCGTCCAGGCCGCCCGTGTCGCACGCGCGGTTGATGAGCGTGCACGAGCCCGCGTTGGAGTGGATGTACTCCAGCATCGTCCGCCACGATCGGTTCCAGCGCGCGTCCCAGAGCACCTGGTACGCGTTGTTCTTGTACGACTGGAACTTGCCGGTGAGCGTCGGATTCTCGTTGTACTCCTTGCGGATGTAGTCCGCCTCGAAGCGATGGACGCCCAGCTTGTAGATGACCGTGGCCTGCGTCGCCTTGTCCTTGGCGCGCACGTTCTGGTCGTTGAAGTTGGACAGCGCCGACGCCACGTTGCGCGAACCGCCGAAGAGGTCCCAGTGGCGCTCGTGCGCGATCGCGAACTTGAGCGGGCCCATCGTGTACGCGGCGGCCGCCGACCACACGTGCGGATGGCGCGTGGGCGTATCCGTCTCGTCGGTCGAGTACTGGATCGCGGCGTCGAAACCGGCCCAGTTGGGCGTCTGGTATTCCACGGCGTTGGAGCGGCGCAGGTGGAAGCTCGAGGCCGAGCTCGTGCCGAAGCCCGTCTTGCGCAGCACGTTGCTGGTGGACACGAAGTTGCCGCTCGACACGCCCAGGAACGAGATCTCGTCGCCGTAGTGCTTGAACGGCGTGTCCATGCGGCCGAGCTTCACCGTGCCCCACTGCCTGTGGTCCAGGCCCACGAAGGAATCGCGCGCGGCGAATGCCGAGTCGTTGTCCGTGACGTGGAATTCGGTCTCGAGCTGGAAGATCGCCTTCAGGTCCCGGGAGAGCTTCTCGTGGCCGCGGAAGCCCAGGCGCGAGTTGCTCGATTCCACCTCGGTGCGCCGGATGATCCCGCCCTCGCCCGTCGGCTTCGGCGACAGCGTCGAGACCGTCGAGCCCGCCGCCGTGGGACCGTGCCCGGAGGGGAAAACCACCTCCGGATAGAGCTTGCCGTACATCTGGATGACGGAATCGGGCTCCGGCCCCGAGTTCTCCCGCTCCTGCGCATGGACCGCGGGCACCGCGAACACCAATCCCACCGCGATCGCCAACGCCTTCTTGTTCTGCATCTGTTGTGTCTCCTCCGGTTGTTTGTCGTGACGTTCCTGCATGAGGAACGCCAGTTTTTCGGGTGGAACGATTCGCGCCTAGGTTATTGATGCCTCTCAAGTGCGTCAAGAAAAAAGCCACGGTCGTCGCAAAAATACAACGGTTTCTCAGGCCGCCTGCGACATCTTCGGCGGCAGGTCCGCCAGCTCGGCCTGGTAGGCCTCGTCCATGCGCGACTTGAGGCCGTGCTTGGCCAGCGCCTCGGCGAACATCTGCCGGATTTCCTGGGATTCGTCGGCGTAGTCGATCTGGTGGCCGCCGATCCGCTTGCTGATCCAGGCCTTGGGCACGCCCTGCTCGTTTCGGATAGCGACACCCTCCTGCTTGAAGGCCAGGTAGCGGGCGGGGGCGACGCCGGTGTTGAAGTGCTGGTGGAACCACATGTTGGGCGGCGTGATGAGCGTGCCCTCGCGCCACTCGTAGCGGCGCGGCTTCTCGCCCTCCGGCCACATGAGGCTGAAGCCCTCGCCGCTCATGACGATCACGTACGCCCCGGGCCCGTGCGCGTGCGCCTTCTTGTACGTGCCGACCGGGAACTGGGAGATGTGGCTGTTCATCGAGCCCTTGGCCATGTTGAAGCGGATGTGCCCGCCGCCCGCGCCGCGTTCCTTCGCCGCGATGAGGGGCAGGTTGATGGCATCGGCCACGAAATTGGTGTCGAGGAGGAGCCCCTTCTGCTCGCCCTTGTTGGCGAAGTAGTCGGGCTCGCCGCTGAAGCGGTCGCGGAAGTCGTATTTCGTGCCGAAGACGAAGTCGAGATCGCCGAACGCGTTGATGATCGCCGGCGCGTTGGTCACGGACACGAACCGCGCGGCGTCCTTGCCCGACGTGTTGAAGTGCTGGTGCATCGTATTGAGCGGGATCGCGAAGATCGCGCCCTTCTTCCACTCGAACGTGACC
>DASTGG010000421.1:0-17041 GCA_035719385.1 Usitatibacter sp. | reverse complement strand
GACGAAGTGCTCGACTACCGCGAGGCCGTCGCTTTCTACGCGGGCGCCTGCCAGACGGTGATCCAGGGCGGCGACCATGCATTGCAGTCGTTCCCGGAGCACATTCCCGACATCGTCGACTGGGCGTTGCGGGCGAGCGCGGCTCCGGCATGAAACAGGTGCTGTTCGAGGAGGACGGCGCCTTTCGCGCCGGCACGATCCTCGCCGAGGCGGGCGCCTCGTTCCAGGTGGAGGCTGCGCACGGCAAGCGCTCCAAGGTGAAGGCATCGAGCATCCTGCTGCGGTTCGACGGCCAGCCGCTCGCGCATTTCATGCAGGACGCGCAGAAGATCGCCGAATCGATCGACCCGCAGTTCCTGTGGGAAGTCTGCGGCCGCGACGAGTTCGGCTTCGAGTCGCTCGCGCTCGAGTACTACGGCCATCCGCCCGCGCCCCAGGAAGCGGCCGCCGTCGCGCTCGCGCTGCACTCGAACCCGGTGTACTTCTACAAGCGCGGCAAGGGGCGCTACCAGGCGGCGCCCGGGGAGAACCTCAAGGCGGCGCTCGCCGGCATCGAGAAGAAGCGCAAACAGCAGGAGCAGGTCGATGCGTGGGCGGGGGAGCTCGCCGCGGGACGCGTCCCGGAGCCGATCGGCGCGCGGCTCGACACGCTGCTCTTCAAGCCCGACAAGATGTCGCTCGAGTGGCGCGCCCTCGACCAGGCCGCGACGGCGGCGGGGCTCGCGCCGCCGCGGCTGCTCGCGAAGGCGGGTGCCATCGCGGGTCCCGAGGACTATTTCCTGCGCCGCTTCGCGTTCGAGTTCTTTCCGCGCGGCGCCGGCTTCCCGGAGATCGCGCAATCGCTGCTGGAACCGTCGGGCCTCGCGGAATCGCCCGCGCGCGCGTTCTCGATCGACGACGAGGAAACCACGGAGATCGACGACGCGTTCTCCGTGCAGCGGCTGGACGGCGGGCTGCTTCGGCTGGGCGTGCACATCGCGGCGCCGGCGCTCTTCTTCGACCGCTCGCATCCGCTGGAGGCCGTGGCGCGCGAGCGGCTGTCGACGGTGTACTTCCCGGGCGGCAAGATCACCATGCTGCCCGGCCCCGCCGTGGAGCGCGCCACGCTCGCCGCGGGGCAGCGCGTGCCCGCCGCCTCGCTCTACCTCGACGTGGATGCCGCGAGCCTGGAGGTGAGGGGCACCGAGTCGCGGCTGGAATGGCTGCACGTCGCGGACAACCTGCGGCTCGCCGAGCTCGACACGCGCCTGCACGACGAGGCGATCGCCCAGGGCCGCGTCGAGGGCCCGCACGGCGACGACCTGCTGCTGCTGTGGAAATTCGCGCGGCTGCTCAAGGCCGCCCGCGGGGCCGGGGAGGAGAGGTCCGACCGTCCCGACTACACGATCCGCGTTTCGCCCGAAGGCCGCGTGGCCATCGAGCAGCGCCGCCGCGGCACGCCGGTGGACACGGTGGTCTCGGAGCTGATGATCCACGTGAACGCGACCTGGGGAAAATGGCTCGCCGAGCGCGGCTACGACGCCGTCTATCGCAACCAGAAGGGCGCCAAGACGCGCATGGAGGTGCAGCCGGCGACGCACGAGTGGCTGGGCGTTTCCCACTACGCCTGGACGAGCTCGCCGCTGCGGCGGTTCTCCGACCTCGCCAACCAGCGCCAGCTCGTGGCGTCGCTGCGGGGCGACGCGCCGGCCTATACCCGCGAGGAGCTCGCCACGGCCGCGCGCGACTTCGAGACCGCCTACGACGCCTACAACGAGCATCAGCGGCTGCTCGAGCGCTACTGGATCCTGCGCTACCTCCAGCAGGAGGGCATCGAGGAGGCGCCGGCGACCATCGTGCGCGAGGAGCTGGTCCGCATCGACGGGCTGCCGCTGGTCTGCCGGGCGATCGGCCTGCCGACGGGCGTCCCGGGGGAGCGTGTCAAGGTCGCATTCGGCGAAATCGACCTGTGGGAAGCCCATGTCCTCGCCCGCTATGCGGGCAAATAAGCCAGTACAATTCCCTCTCATGTCCCGACGTCGATCGCCACAGCCATAGGACTGCCGATGCAGTTGAGGCTGTCCCATTCCCCCGACGCCCTCGTTTCCTTCTCGGATTACCTCCTCGAACGTTTCGGCCTCGTGGCCACCATGCAGGTGGCGCTGCTCGCATCGATCGCGATCCACCTGCTCGTGATCGTCGGGGTGGGGTTCCGGATTCCCGCCATTCCCAGGTGGGACGCGCCGCACAACGTGATGGACGTCGTGCTGGTGAACTCGAAGAGCGCCACGCGGCCGTCCAAGGCCGATGCGCTGGCGCAGGCCAACCTCGACGGCGGCGGCAACACCGACCAGAAGCTGCGGGCCTCCAGCCCCCTGCCGGTCGATGCGCGCGATCCCAGCCGCGAGGTCAAGGCCGCCGAGAAGCGGATGAAGCAGCTCGAGGCCGAGGCGCAGCAGCTCATGACGCGGCTGAAGTCGAGGGCCGCGGTCACGCAGGCGGAAATCGCCCCGCAGGAATCGAAGGCCGACGGCGAGGCGCGCGAGCTCGTGGACAAGAGCGTGGAGATCGCGCGGCTCGAGGCGCAGATCCGGCGCCAGTACCAGGCCTACCAGGAGCGCCCCAAGCGCAAGTTCATCGGCGCCCGGGCGCAGGAATACCGCTTCGCCCATTACGTGGACAACTGGCGGCAGAAGATCGAGCGCGTCGGCAACCTCAATTACCCCGAGGAAGCGAAGGCGAAGAAGATCTACGGCAAGCTGCAGCTCACCGTGGCCATCAAGGCCGATGGCGAGGTCGAGTCGGTCGAGGTCAGCCGCTCGTCCGGCCACAAGGTGCTCGACCAGGCGGCGATCCGCATCGTGCGGCTCGCCTCGCCCTTCGAGCGCTTCCCCGACAACATCCGCGTGGACACCGACATCCTGCACATCACGCGCACGTGGACCTTCACGCGCGCCGATCAGGTCATGGCGGAGTGACGCCGGCGCAGGACGGCGGCGGCGATGCGCCCGAGGCGCTCGCAGCGCGCGTCGGCTCCCGACTCGCGCCACGCCGCCACGATGCGCACCGCGAGGTCGCGGCCCTCGGCGAGCGGGCGGTAGGCCACGCCGCGCACGCGCGTTTCGATCGTGGCGCCGTTGGGCATCGTCCAGCCTTCTCCCGTGGCGATGCGCTCCAGCGTCTGCAGCTGTCCCGGCTCCACGGTGATGATCCGCGGCCGGTAGCCGATGCGCGCGAAATAGCGCTTGCAGGAGTCGTGGTAGGCGGGATTGTGGCTGCGGGCGATCCAGAAGAGCGGCAGGTCGTCCACGTCGAGAACGGAGACGCGGCGGCGGCGCGCCAGGCGATGGCGCGAGGGCAGCGCGGCGACCAGGGGACTTGCGGCGACCTCCTGCGTCCGTAGCCCCGACAGGTCGCCCGGCAGCCCGACCAGGGCGAAATCGAGGCGCCCCCGCTTGAGCATGGGAACGAGCTCGCGGCTGAAGCCCACGCTCGCTTCGAAGGCCGCCGCGCCCAGCTCGCGCGTCCACGCACGCAGCAGCCGCGCGCGATCGGAGACCGTGAGGGCGGGCGTGAGGCCCACGCGAAGCGCCGCCTCCGGCGTGCGCTTGCGCACGGATGCCTGCAGCCGCTCGGCATCGCGCAGCAAGGCGCGGGCGCGGGCGAGGACCGCTTCCCCGGTGCGCGTGAGGACCACGCCCGAGGCGCTGCGCTCGAAGAGCCGCGCGCCGAGCGCCTGCTCGAGGCTCGCGACCTGGCGGCTCAACGGCGGCTGGGAGACGTGCACCTGCTCCGAGGCGAGCCGGAAGCTGCCCGAATCCGCCACCGCCACGAAGTAGCGCAGCTGCCGCAGGTCGAACGCCAATGCCATGCCGAAAAGGTATCACCGCGACGGTATTGGCGCCCGTGGCCGCGACGCGCGACAGTGCGCTGCATCATCTTTCGCGCCGGAACCGCCATGAAACTCGCCAGGAACCTCCCTGCCGCCGTGCTCGCCGTGCTCTGCCTCGATGCCGGCGCGTCGCAGTACTCCGACCTCTGGTTCAATCCCGCCGAGAGCGGCTGGGGCCTCGGCGTCGTGCAGCAGGAGGAGACCGCCTTCCTCACGCTGTTCGTCTACGGACCGGATGGCGCGCCGCTCTGGTACGTCGCATCCGATGCGCGCGTCATCGCGTGGTCCAACCCCGGCGGCTTCCCGCTCTTCCACGGCGCGCTCTATCGCACGCGCGGGCCGTGGCACGGCGGCGGGTTCGATCCGGCGCAGGTGCGCGCCTTTGCCGCCGGCGAGGTGACCCTGGAAGTGCTCGGCGTGGACCACGCCCGCGTGCATTACACCGCCGACGGCGTGACGGCGACGAAGGAGCTCACGCGCCAGACGTTCGCCGCGGCCGTGCCCGCCGGTGCGTACGCCGGCCAGTTCTCGCTACGTGTGTCCGATGGCGAAGGCCCGCCGCCGGAGTTGCGCCGCTATCCCGCGCGCATCGTGATGGAGTTCGACGGCGGCATCGGATACATGCGCACGGACGCGGCGGGTCAGTCGTGCGAATACCGCGGACCGTTCACGCAGGCCGGCAAGGTGCTGCGGTTCTCCGGCACGTATGCCTGCTCGGAGGGCCCGCTCGCCGCGGGCGGCTTCGCGGTCGAGGGCCTCGAGATCTCGCGCAACGGGTTCACCGGATCGATCCGCATGACGTCCGGGACCGTCGTGCAGCACGGCGCGTTCGCGGGTGCGCGGTACTGACCGCCTTCGCCAAAAAAACCCGCGGGGCGCCTCGCCGCGCCCCGCGGGACGCCCTCACATCACAACGACTTCAGGTACTGCACCAGGTCCGCCATCTGCGCGGTCGTGAGGCCCAGCGACATGCGCGAGTTGTACGTGCGGACGACGTCGTCCAGCGTCTTGGCCGAGCCGTTGTGGAAGTACGGCGCGTGCTGCCACACGCCGCGCAGCGGCGCGGTGCGATAGAGCTTGGTCGCGCTCCTCGCCGCGTAGCTCGGCGACTCCGGCTCCGCCATCGAGTCCGTCACCGGGTGCAGGTGGTCGTTCGCGTCGGTGAACCTCGAGCCGCTGTGGCACGTCGAGCAGCGCCCCTGTCCCTCGAAGACCTGCTGGCCGCGCTGCGCCGCGGCCGCGTCGAAGCTGCCCGCGGGCGGCGTGGGCGCCGCAAGCGAAAGCTGGTAGGCCTGCAACGCGTCGAGCTTCGAGCTCACCTGGTCATCGGTGCCGTTGGTGACGTTCACGCCCGTGCGCGGCTCGTCGAAGTGGCCGTGGCCGCCCATCTGCGTCACCGCCACGTAGCGATTCCAGTACTTGATCTCGTCGCCGTCGCCGGTCACCGTGACCTTGTGCACGCCGAGCAGGCCGTAGGCAGGCGGGATCACGGCCGGGCCGTTCAGGCCGTCGAGGTTGAAGCGCGGGTCGTACTTGCCCGGGCCCCACGAGTTGAACACCGCCTTCTGCGCGGCCGGCACCGCCGGCGACAGCGCGATGATCGCGCCCGGGTTCAGGTCATGGTTGGGCCAGCCGTCGAGGCGCTTGCCGATGCCGGGCGCGAAGGAGTTGTCCACGGTCGAGTGGCACAGGGCGCAGGTGATGCCGACCTTCGTGAGCTTGTCGACGCCGTTCACCGTCTCCACCGTGCCCTTCACGCCGACCACGGCGTTGAGCTTCAGCAGCGCGACGGTGGTGGCCGGGCTCGTGAGGCTGATGGAGCCGTTCTGGATCCCCTGCACGACGGCGGCGGGCAGCGCGTCCGCGTCCACCTTGAGGCCGACCGACAGCGCCGTGGTCGGATCGACCGCGGAGCTGATCACGTCGTTCATCTTCAACGTATCGGTCCACTTGGTCTCGTCGCCGAACGTGTCGAAGCGGAAGATGTCCTGGCCCTGCTTCGCGAGCACGGGGTCCGGCGGACTGTCGTTGTCGTCGCCTCCGCCGCCATGGCCGCACGCGGCCAGCGCGAGCGCGACGGCGAGGACGGAAATTCTTGCAAGCGGACGATGCGAAGGCGTGTTGTTGCTCATGAATCCTCCTCGGTTGGACTTGGCTGCCTCTCCCGGCGCCCATTAGATGGAGCCGCCCCGTGCTCCCGTTCCCGGCCCGTGGAACCGGCGGGGCGGAATACGGCCCAACCCGTGGTGAGTTAGAATGAATGCGCGGTGGCCAATGCAAACGATCAATCTCACCAGCCACTTCCTCATCGCCATGCCGGCGATGTCGGACCCGAATTTTTCCCGCACCCTCACGTTCATCTGCGAGCACAACGAGCGCGGTGCGCTGGGAATCGTGGTGAACCGCCCGATCGACGTGACGCTCGCCGCGCTGCTGCGGCAGGTGGAGATCCCGTTCGAGGATTCGCCGCTCTACGAGCAGCCGGTCTTCTTCGGCGGCCCGGTGCAGTTCGACCACGGCTTCGTGCTGCACCGCCCGGTGGGCGAGTGGAAGAGCACGCTGCCCGTGGGCGAGCTGGGGCTCACCACCTCGCGCGACATCCTCGAGGCGATGGCGAAGGGACACGGCCCGCGCCAGCAGCTGGTCGCGCTCGGCTATGCCGGCTGGGCGCCCGGGCAGCTCGAGGACGAGATCCGTCGCAACGGCTGGCTCACCACGCCGGCGAACACCGACCTCATCTTCAACGCGCCCCCGGAGGCGCGCTACGACATGGCGATGCAGTCCATGGGCGTGACGCCCGCCAACCTCTCCGAGGAGGCGGGACACGCGTGATGCCGGCGGGAACGGTGCTCGCGTTCGACTACGGCGTGAAGCGCATCGGGGTGGCGGTGGGGGAGACGGCGCTCGGCATCGCGAGCCCGCTCGGCGCCATCCGCGAGGAATCCAACAGCGCGCGCTTCGCCCAGATCGCCAGGCTCGTTTCCGAGTGGCGGCCCGCCGCGTTCGTCGTCGGCCGCCCGCGGCATTCCGACGGATCGGCGCACGAGGTCGCGCGGCTCGCGGAGAAGTTCGCGCGGCGCCTGACGGCGCGCCACCGCATCCCGGTCGTGTTCGTGGACGAGACGCTCAGCTCCGCGGCGGCCGAGCAGGCCTTGCGCGAGGCGCGCACGCGCGCCCGCCGCGCGGGCGACGTGGACGCCATGGCCGCCGCCATCATCCTTCAAAGCTACCTCGACGACCCTGCCGGCCATGAGCGCCTCCCTTCCTGATCCCGGGACGCTCATCGAAGCGCTCGCCGGACAAATGCGCGGGCGCATCTCGCCCGATGCCGCGCTCGTCGGCATCTACACCGGCGGCGTGTGGGTCGCCGAGCGGTTGCACAAGGCGCTCGGCGTGAAGGTGCCCATGGGCGTGCTCGCCGTGACGCTGCATCGCGACGACTTCGGCCGCATCGGCCTGCACCCCGAGACGCGCTCGAGCAAGATCCCCTTCGACGTCGATGGCCGCGAGGTGATCCTCGTGGACGACGTGCTGCACACCGGGCGCACGGTGCGCGCCGCGTTGAACGAGCTCTTCGATTTCGGGCGCCCCGCCGCCGTGCGCCTCGCCGTGCTCGCCGATCGCGAAGGGCGCGAGCTGCCTGTGGCCGGCGATTTCGTCGGCGCGCGCGTGGACGTGCCGCAGGACGAGCAGCTGGTGCTCTCGAACGACAACGGAAAGCTCGCGTTCACGCGGGCGAAGCGTGTGAAGCGGCCATGAACCATACCCGAAGCCTGCAGGTCGGGCCCGACGGCAAGCTGCGCCACCTCCTCACCACCGAGGGGCTGCCCGCGGAGCTCATCCGGCACATCCTCGATACGGCGGACCAGTTCGTGTCCGTGAGCGAGCGCGAGGTGAAGAAGGTGCCGCTGCTGCGCGGCAAGTCGATCTTCAACGTCTTCTTCGAGAACTCGACGCGCACGCGCACCACCTTCGAGATCGCCGCCAAGCGGCTGTCGGCCGACGTGATCAACCTCAACGTCGGCGCGTCCTCGACCGCGAAGGGCGAGACGCTGCTCGACACCGTGTACAACCTCCAGGCGATGGACGCGGACATGTTCGTCGTGCGCCATTCGCAGTCGGGCGCGCCGTTCCTCATCGCGCGGCACGTGAAGCCCGGCGTGGCCGTGGTGAACGCGGGCGACGGCCGCCACGCGCACCCGACGCAGGGCCTGCTCGACATGTACACGATCCGCCACTACAAGAAGGACTTCTCGAACCTGACGGTCGCGATCGTGGGCGACGTGCTGCATTCGCGCGTGGCCCGCTCGCAGATCCATGCGCTCAAGACGCTCGGCGTGCCGGACCTGCGCGTGATCGGGCCCAAGACGCTGCTGCCCGCGGGCATCGAGCGCCTCGGCGTGCGCGAGTACCAGGACATGTCGGAGGGGCTGCGCGGCTGCGACGTGGTGATCATGCTGCGGCTGCAGAACGAGCGCATGAACGGCGCGTTGCTGCCCTCGGCGGGAGAGTTCTTCAAGTGCTACGGCCTCACGGCCGAGAAGCTCGCCCTCGCCGAGCCGGACGCGATCGTCATGCACCCGGGCCCCATGAACCGCGGCGTCGAGATCGACTCGCCCGTGGCCGACGGCCGCCAGAGCGTGATCATGAACCAGGTGACCTTCGGCATCGCGGTGAGGATGGCCGTGATGGGCATGCTGGGAGGATGAGGGCTCCGCCCCCCGTTTCCATGCGAATCGAAATCAAGAACGCCCGCGTCATCGACCCCGCCACGAACCGCGACGCTCCCGGCTCGATCTACATCGCCGACGGGCGCATCGCGGCGCTCGACCGCGCGCCCGAAGGCTTCCGCGCCGACGAAACGATCGACGCGAAAGGCCTCGTGGCCTGCCCCGGGCTGGTGGACATCTCCGCGCGCCTGCGCGAGCCGGGCTTCGAATACAAGGCGACGCTCGAATCGGAGATGAGGGCCGCGGTGGCCGGCGGCGTCACCACGCTCGCCTGCCCGCCGGACACCGACCCGCCGCTCGACGAGCCCGGCCTCGTCGAGATGCTCGCGCGCCGCGCGACGAGCCTCGAGAGCGCCCACGTGCATCCGCTGGGCGCGCTCACCGTCGGCCTCAAGGGCGAGCGGCTCGCCGAGATGGCGGAGCTCACCGAGGCGGGCTGCGTGGGCTTCTTCCAGGGGCAGGCGGCGCTGCCCGACAACGGCACGCTGCTGCAGGCCCTGCGCTACGCCGCGAGCTTCGGCTACACCGTGTGGCTTCGGCCCGAGGACGCGTCGCTCGCGCACGGCGGCATCGCGCACGAAGGCGAAGTGGCCACGCGCCTCGGCCTTCCGCCGATCCCGGTGATCGCCGAGACGGTCGCCATCCACTCGATCCTGGAGCTCGCGGGGGCCACCGGCGCGCGCGTGCACCTCGCGCACCTGTCGAGCGGCGCGGGGGCGGCGCTCGTCGCCGAAGCGAAGGCGCGCGGCATGCCCGTCACCTGCGACGTGTCGATCTACCACCTGCACCTTTGCGACCGCGACATCGGCGACTTCGATTCCAATTGCCGCCTCGTGCCGCCGCTGCGCGACCCGTCGGACCGCGAGCGCCTGCGCCGCGCGGTGGCCGAGGGCATCGTGGACGCGATCTGCTCCGACCATGCGCCCGTCGACGAGGACGCCAAGCAGGTGCCCTTCGGCGAGGCGGAGCCCGGCGCGACCGGCCTCGAACTCCTGCTGCCGCTCACCCTCCAATGGGGTAACGAGACGGGGCTCGCGCTCGCGCAGGCGCTGGCGAAGATCACCTGCGATGCGGCGCGCATCCTCGGCGTCGACGCGGGAACGCTCAGGCCCGGCGCGAGCGCCGACGTGTGCCTCTTCGACCCGAAGGAGCCGTGGATCGTGCAACCCTCGGCGCTCGCGAGCCAGGGCAAGAACACGCCGTTCAACGGCCTCGAGCTGGTGGGCCGCGTGCGGCGCACGCTGGTCGGCGGCCGCACGGTCCACGCGAGCTGACCGCGGCCACGGGCCGCACCGGACCGCGAAGGACATCGCCATGAGCAATCCCCTCCTGGATTTTTCGGGCCTGCCGAGGTTCACCGAGGTGAAGCCGGAGCATGTCGGCCCGGCGGTCGAGGCCCTGGTGAAGGCCGGGCGCGAGACGATCGAGCGGCTCGCGGCGCTCGATGCGCCGCCCGCGTGGGAGAGCTTCGTCGAGCCCCTCGACGACGCCAACGAGAAGCTCGGCCGCGCGTGGGCGCAGGTGAGCCACCTCAACGCCGTGATGAACTCGCCCGCGATGCGCGATGCCTACAATGCCGCGCTGCCGAAGGTCACGCAGTTCTTCAGCGAGCAGGGGCAGGACCAGCGGCTCCACGCGGGCTTCAAGTCGCTGCGCGCGTCGCCCGCGTTCGATGCGCTCACCGGCGCGCGCAGGCGCCACATCGAGAACCAGCTGCGCGACTTCCGCCTGGGCGGCGCGGAGCTCCCGCCGCCGCAGAAGGCCCGCTTCCTCGAGATCCAGGAGGAGCTGGCGCGCCTCGCCTCGCGCTTCCAGGACAACCTGCTGGACGCGACCAACGCGTTCGGCCTGCACGTCACCGATCCCGCGCAGCTCTCCGGCATTCCGGAGGATGTCTTGGCGACCGCGGCGGAGGCGGCCCGCAAGGACGGCCGCGACGGCTGGAAGCTCACGCTGCACATGCCGTGCTACCTGCCGGTGATGCAGTACGCCGACCACCACATCGTGCGCGAGAAGATGTACGAGGCGTTCGTCACGCGGGCGTCCGAATTCGCGCATCCCGAGTGGAACAACGACGCGATCATCACGCGCATCCTCGAGCTTCGCGAGGAGGAGGCGAGGCTCCTCGGCTACCGGTGCTACGCGCAGGTGTCGCTCGCGACGAAGATGGCGGGCTCGCCCGCCGAGGTGCTGGCGTTCCTGCGCGACCTCGCCGCGCGCGCGCGGCCCCACGCCGAGCGCGACGTGCGCGAGCTGCGCGAGTTCGCGCGCAGCGAGCTCAACCTCGCCGACGTGCGCGCCTGGGACATCGCCTACGTGAGCGAGAAGCTGCGGCAGCGGCGCTACTCGTTCTCCGACCAGGAGGTGAAGCAGTACTTCCCGGAGGACGAGGTGCTCGCGGGCATGTTCCGCGTGGTCGGGGCGATCTACCGCATCGAGGTGCGCGCATCCAAGGCCGAGGTGTACCACCCGAGCGTGCGCTTCTTCGAGCTCGTGGATGCGGGCGGCAACCGCGTGGGCCAGTTCTACCTGGACCTCTACGCGCGCGAAGGCAAGCGCAGCGGCGCGTGGATGGACGACGCGATCAACCGCCGGCGCATCGGCCACCGCGTGCAGACGCCGGTCGCGTTCCTCACGTGCAACTTCTCGAAGCCCGTCGGCGGCAAGCCCGCGCTCTTCACGCACAACGAGGTGAGCACGCTCTTCCACGAGTTCGGCCACGGCCTGCACCAGCTCCTCACGCAGGTCGAGGACCTGGGCGTCTCGGGCATCAACGGCGTGGAGTGGGACGCGGTCGAGCTTCCCAGCCAGTTCATGGAGAACTTCTGCTGGGAATGGGACGTCGTCGCGCCGATGACGCGGCATGTCGATACGGGCGAGCGCATCCCGCGCGCTCTCTTCGACCGCCTGCTCGCGGCGAAGAACTTCCAGTCGGGCATGCAGTTCCTGCGCCAGCTCGAGTTCGCGCTCTTCGACATGCACCTGCACTTCGATTTCGACCGTTCGAAGGACACGGTGCTCGGGCTGCTCGGCCGCGTGCGGCGCGAGGTCGCGGTGTACCCCGTACCGCAATACAACCGTTTCCCCAACCAGTTTTCGCACATCTTCGCCGGCGGATATGCCGCGGGCTACTACAGCTACAAGTGGGCCGAGGTGCTGTCGGCCGATGCCTTCGGCGCCTTCGAGGAGGCGGGCGTGCTGAACCCCGACGTGGGCGCGCGTTTCCTGCGCGAGGTGCTCTCCGCCGGCGGCAGCCGTCCCGCCCTCGAGTCGTTCGTCGCCTTCCGCGGGCGCAAACCGCAAATCGATGCGCTCCTGCGTCATAATGGGATGACCACCACCGCCTAGACGGAGGAGCGATGATTTCAGGGAGGATCATCACGTTGCTCGGCGCCGCGGCGCTCGCGGCGGCGTTCGTTTCGCAGGCCCAGACGAACGTCTATCGCTGGGTCGACAAGGACGGCAGGGTCCACTTCAGCGACACGCCGCCGCCGCCCGACGCGAAGCAGGCCACGCAGAAGCGCATGGGCTCCGGCCCGGCCGACAGCGCGGTGCAGATGCCGTACGCGACGCAGCAGGCGATGAAGAGGAATCCCGTCACGCTGTACACGAGCTCCGGCTGCGGCGACCTGTGCGCCCAGGGGCGCGAGCTGCTCGCCAGGCGCGGCGTGCCGTACAGCGAGCGCAACGCGGAGCTCAGCGCCGCCGACGCGGAAGAAATCAAGAGGATGATCGGCAAGCTCGAGGTGCCGGTGCTGCGCGTGGGCGAGAAGCACGTGAAGGGCTACTCCGAGGGCTCGTGGCAGGCCGCGCTCGACAGCGCCGGCTATGCGCGCGCGCCGCTCCCGGGCCAGAAAGTGCCGCCGCCCCCGCCCGCTCCCGAGGCGCCCGCCGCGACGACGGACCAGCAGCCGGCCGCGGCCGCGCCGGAAAACGCGGCGCCGCAGGCCGCTCCCGCGCCCACGCAGCCGCGCTGAACGCCGGCCCGTGAGCGTGGCGGCGGACCGAACCCAGGTCCCGCTCCCGGCGCTCGAGGAGCTCCTGCGCCGCGCGCTCGATGCGACCGGCGCGCCCGTGGGCTGGATCTCCTTCGTCGAGGAAGGCTTCGAGCGCCTGCATGCGCGCAGCGGCGTGACCTTCACCGAGCTGCCGCCGGAGCGCTCGCTGCTGCTTTCCTCGGCGCTGCGCGAGCCCGCGATCGTGCGCGATGCCGCCGAGACGCGTTGGGAGGCGCATCCGCTCGTCGCGGCCGGGCCGCGCGCGCGCTTCGTCGCGGTCGTGCCCTTCATCGACGGCGGCGGCGCGGTGATCGGCTCGCTCACCGTGCTCGATCCGCTGCCGCGCAACCTCAAGCGCACGCAGGGCACCGCGCTGCTGAACATCGCGTCGCTCGCCGTGGCGAGGGTCGAGGCGACGCGCGCGGCGATCGCCGCGTCGCGGCACGCCCTGGCGGCGCCGCCCCTCTCGCCGACCGGTGCGTCGGCCGGCACGGCGAGCGATGCCGCCATCGACGGCGCGCTCTCGCAGGCCCTCGCCGAGCATCTCGATGGCGCCTTCTTCCTCGCGGACGCATCCGGCGCGCTGGTGCGCTGGAACGCCGCCTTCGCCATGGCCGTCGGCATCGCGGCCGATGCGCCGCGGCCGCGGCTGCACCTGCTCGATATCGTGAGCCCGCACGAAAGGCTCGTCGTCGAGCGGGCGCTGCGCGAGGTCATCGACGGGGGCCGCGGGATCGCCATCGAAGCCGAGCTGGTGGACCGCGCCGGGAACGTCCGGCCCTATTCGCTCGCCGGCAGCCCGCTGCGGGTCGCGGGCGGGTGCTGGATGATCGGCGTGGCGCGCGACATCACGCTGCGGCGCCGTGCCGAGCAGCAGATGGTGCGCGCGAAGGAGCGCCTGGACCTCGCCCTGCGCAGCTCGAGCCTGGCGTTGTGGGACTGGGACCTCGCGAGCGACCGCGTCTACCTGAACGAGAACTGGACCTCGCTCCTGGGCGAGCCGCCGCGCGAGACGACCTACTCGGTGCAGGAGATGCTCGAGGCCACGCACGGAGACGACCGCGGCCTGCTGCGCGCGGCCATCGGCAACGCCGTGCGCGGCGTGAGCGACGATTTCGACTGCGAATACCGCGTGGCCAACCGCGAGGGCGCGTGGATCTGGATCCACGCGCGGGGCCGCGTCACGCAGCGCGATGCCGCGGGGCGCGCCGTGCGCATGACGGGAACGTCCACGGACATCACCAAGCGCAAGCTCGCCGAGGAGCGCGCCGAGCGCCTCGCCACGCGCGATCCGCTCACGGGGCTGCCGAACCGCGTGCTGCTCCACGACCGGCTGGAGCAGGCGGTGATCAACGCGGCGCGCCACCGGTCGGGCTTCGGATTCATGTTCATCGACCTCGACCGGTTCAAGACGATCAACGATTCGCTCGGCCATCAGGTGGGCGACGAGCTGCTCAAGTCGGTCGCGCAGCGCCTCACGGACTGCGTGCGCGCCTCCGATACCGTGGCGCGCCTCGGCGGCGACGAGTTCGCGGTCATCCTCGAGAACCTGCGCGGCGACGACGACGAGGGCGCGCAGCAGGTGGCCGAGAAGATGATCGCGGCGATGGCGATGCCGCTCGTGGTGGGCGGGCAGCCGCTCAGCACTTCCTGCTCCATCGGCATCAGCCTGTACCCCGCCGACGGCCGCGACGGCGCGACGCTCATGAAGAACGCGGACGTGGCCATGTACTACGCGAAGGAGAAGGGCCGCAACAACTACCGGTTCTTCGCCGAGGACATGAACGCCCGCGCGCAGGACCGGCTCGCGGTCGAGAGCTTCCTGCGCCTCGCCTTGCGGCGCAACGAGCTGGTGCTGCATTACCAGCCGCGGATGCGCGTCTCCGACGGCGCGCTCCTCGGCGTCGAGGCGCTCATCCGCTGGCAGCATCCGCGCCGCGGCCTGCTCGAGCCGTCCCAGTTCATCGAGGTGGCCGAGGATTCGGGCCTCATCGTGCCGATCGGCGAATGGGTCATCGAGGCGGCGTGCGCGCAGCTCAAGGCCTGGCAGGAGCGCATCGACGGCAACCTGCGCCTGTCGGTCAACCTCGCGGTGGGCCAGGTCTCCGACGGCGATCGTCTGTTCCGCGCCGTGGAGGCGGCCGTGCAGCGCCACGGCGTGCGGCCCTCGACCCTGGAGCTCGAGCTCACCGAGAGCCAGCTCATGAAGAACATCCAGGAGAAGGCGACGCTGCTGCACCGCCTGGGCGACCTGGGCGTGGGGCTCGCGATCGACGACTTCGGCACCGGCTACTCGTCGCTTTCCTACCTCAAGCAGCTCCCCGTCGATGCGATCAAGATCGACGGCTCGTTCGTGCGCGACATGGAGGATGATCCCAACGACGAGGCGATCATCCAGGCGATTCTCGCCATGGCGCACTCGCTCGGGCTTTCCGTGGTCGCCGAAGGCGTCGAGAACGCGGCGCAGCTCGCAGCGCTGCGCCAGCTCGGCTGCGACGAATACCAGGGGTTCCTCGAGAGCGCGGCGCTCACCGCCGCCGACTTCGAGAAGCGCTACGCGAGTCGCTAGTCCTTCGTATCGATCTTCAGCTCCTGCACCTTGCGCGTGAGCGTATTGCGGCCGATGCCGAGCAGCCCCGCGGCCTCGATGCGGCGACCGCCGGTGTGCTGCAGCGCCTTCACGATGAGCGCCGTCTCGAAGTCGCGCGTGAGCGGGTCGGCGATGTTGGTCTCGCCGCGCGCGAGCCGGCTCGCGACCTCGCGCTCGAGCACGCGGCGCCAGTCGGAATCCTCCGGGGCCGCCGTGCCGCCGTCGGGGGAGCGCACTTCGGGGGGCAGGTCGTTCACGTCGACCACCTGGCCGGGCGCCATGACGGTCACCCAATGGCACACGTTCTCGAGCTGGCGCACGTTCCCGGGCCACTCCTGCGCC
Source organism: Usitatibacter sp. (assembly GCA_035719385.1). Lineage (GTDB taxonomy): Bacteria > Pseudomonadota > Gammaproteobacteria > Burkholderiales > Usitatibacteraceae > Usitatibacter. The sequence continues at coordinate 1,510 of DASTGG010000421.1, read as the reverse complement.
ATGAGGAACTGCAGCGCGGCCTCGGTCAGGCGCTTGCCCTCGACGTTGAGCTCGCGCGCGCTCTTCGCGAGGAAGTGGCGCGCGAGCATGGCGATGTCCTCGCGGCGCTCGCGCAGCGCCGGCAGCCGCAGGCGGATCACGTTCAGCCGGTGGTAGAGGTCCTCGCGGAAAAGGCCCTGCTTCACGCGCGCCTCGAGGTCCTGGTGCGTCGCGGCGATCACGCGCACGTTCGCCGCGATGGGCGTGTGGCCGCCCACGCGGTAGAACTGCCCGTCGGAAAGCACGCGCAGCAGGCGCGTCTGCAGGTCCGCGGGCATGTCGCCGATCTCGTCGAGGAACAGCGTGCCGCCCTCGGCCTGCTCGAAGCGGCCGCGGCGCATGGCCTGCGCGCCCGTGAACGCGCCGCGCTCGTGGCCGAAGAGCTCGCTCTCGAGGAGCTCCTTGGGGATCGCGGCCGTGTTGATGGCGATGAAGGCGCGCGGGGCGCGCGGGCTGTGGCGATGCAGCGCTCGGGCCACCAGCTCCTTGCCGGTGCCCGACTCGCCCGTGATCATCACCGTCGCGTGCGACTGCGCGAGCCGCCCGATGGCGCGGAACACCTCCTGCATCGCCGGCGCCTGGCCGAGGATCTCGGGCGCCTGCGTGTCGGCCGGCACGGCCTCGACCTGGCGGCGGCTCTCCTCCACCGCGCGGCGCACCAGCTCCACCGCATGGTCGACGTCGAAGGGCTTCGGCAGGTATTCGAAGGCGCCGCCCTGGAACGCCGCGACGGCGCTCTCGAGGTCCGAGTACGCGGTCATGATGATCACCGGCGTGGAGGGCAGCCGCTCCTTGAGCTGCTGCATGAACTCGAGGCCCGAAAGCCCCGGCATGCGGATGTCGCTCACGACGACCTGCGGGCGCTCCGTGGAGAGCCGGTCGAGGGCCTCCTGCGCCGTGCCGAAGGTCCGGTACGGGATGCCTTCGCGGTCGAGCGCCTTCTCGAAGACCCAGCGGATGGAGCGGTCATCGTCGATGATCCAGACAGGATCGCTCATGCGGTTTCGTTCCTTTCACGGACGGGCAGCAGGATCGTGAAGCGCGTGCGTCCGGGCACGCTGTCGAACTCGATCAGCCCCTGGTGCTGGCTTACGTAGCTCTGCGCGAGCGACAGGCCGAGGCCCGTGCCGCCCGCGCGCCCGCTCACCAGCGGATAGAAGACCTTCTCGGCGAGCTCGGGCGGCACGCCGGGACCGTTGTCCTGGATCGTGATCGCGAGCGCGTGCCGGTAGCGCATGCGCGCGATCGTGACCTGCCGCGCGATGCGCGTGATGAAGCGGATCTCGCCGTGGCCCTCGGTCGCCTGCGCGGCGTTGCGCGCCACGTTGAGGATCGCCTGGATCAGCTGCTCCTTGTCGCCGGCGAGCTCGGGCAGGCTCGTGTCGTAGTCGCGCCGCACGCGCAACGTGCCGGGGACTTCGGCGAGGAGCAGCGTGCGCACGCGCTCGGTCACTTCGGGGATGTTGAGGTG
>DASTGG010000420.1:0-7914 GCA_035719385.1 Usitatibacter sp. | reverse complement strand
CCGGCTTCGCATCGAAGATCGCGTCGGGCGCGGCTTTCTCGAGCTTCCAGTCGCCGCGCGCGATCTCGGCTTCGAGCTGGCCCGGCGCCCAGCCGGAGTGGCCGATGAAGATGCGCAAGCCCTCCATCGGTTCTTCGCGTGCGAGCAGCTTGCGCAACAGCTCCAGGTTCGTGCTCATGTAGACGCCGTCGAGGACCGCCGAGGCCTGCCCGGGTGGCTCGCCGGCGCGGAAGAGGAACGACACGGCATGCACGTGGACGGGACCGCCGAAGTACACCTTCGCCTGCGCGCCCTCGAGGCTCGCGATGTCGGGGAAGAGGCTCGCGACCGCCATCTTCGTGGGCCGGTTGACGATGAGGCCGAGCGGGCCGGGTCCGAGGTTGTTCGTGACGAGCACGACGGAATCCTTGAAATTGGGATCGGGCAGGTCGCTGCGCGCGGTCATCAGGATCGCGGTGAGCGGCTTCGCGTCGTCCGCGAATGCCGCCGGGCCGAAAGCCAGCAGCGCGCACAGGGCGAGCGCGACGCCGATCCTCACGAAAATCCCTTCCCGCATGCGCCATGCTACCGCGGCGTCATGAACCGAGCCATCGCGCGTCGAGCCACGTGCCGTCCCGGGCCGCCGCCTTGACGCAGTCCACGAGAAGCCCGGCCACGCAGCGCACGGGCGGCCTCACGACCCGGTTGGCCGGAAGCGCGAGGGCGATCGCGCGCGTGATCCTCGGATCGCACACGGGCGCCGCAGTGAGCCGCTTCTGCGCCACGTCCTCCGCGACCGCGATCGCGGGCAGGATGGTGAGGCCATGGCCCGCGGCCACGAGCTGCTTCTGCACGCCCAGCGCGTTGGTCTCGGCCGCGACGGCGAGTTCCACGTTCGCGACGGCGGCCGCATGGTCGATCATCATCCGGATGCCGTGCGGCGCGCTGGGCAGCACCAGCGGCTTGCCGGCGAGCTTCGCGAGCGGCACGGGACGACGCCGGCGCAGGTTCGCCGACGGCGGCCCCACGACGCACAGCGCTTCCTCGACCAGCGCGGTGGACTGGATCGCCGGCGAGCGCTGCACGCCGTAGAGCAGCGCCATGTCCACCTCGCCCGCCTCGAGCCACTGCTGCAGCGTGCCCGAATACGCGGTGGTGATGCGCACGCGGATGCCGGGATAGTGCGTCGCCACAGCGCTCACCAGCGGGCTCGAGAGGAGGTCGCACGTGCTCTCCAGGAGACCGACCGTCACCAAGCCCGTCACGGCCTCGTCCCCCGAAGCGCCGCCGATTTCCGCGCGCGCCCGCTCGAGCTCGAGCATCACGCGGCGCGCGTACTCGACCAGCGAGCGGCCCGCCTCGGTCAGCACCATGCCGTGGCGCTCGCGCTCGAAGAGCGCGACGCCGAGGTCGTCTTCCAGCAGGCGCAGCTGCCGCGTCACGGCCGGCTGCACGAGGTTCAGGAGCTCGGCCGCGCGCGTGACGTTGCCCGTGTCCGCCACGGTGAGGAAGGCGCGCAGCTGCTTGAAATCCACCGGCGCCCCGCGGCTCAGACGGCGCCGGCGGCGTGGAGCGCCTCGATCTCGCGCGACGAGCAGCCGAGCTCGGCGAGGATGGCGTCGGTGTGCTCGCCCAGCGCGGGCACGGAGTCCATTCGCGGCGGGAAGGCCTGCGTCACACCCGGCGGGATCAACGCCGGTATGGGCCCCGCCGGCGTGCGCACCTCGGTCCAGCGGCGGCGCGCGGCGAGCTGCGGATGCTTCCAGACATCGTGCATGTCGTTCATGTGCGAGTTGGCGATCTGCGCCTGGTCGAGCCGCTCGATGACCTGCTCGGCGGTGAGCGCGGAGAACGCCTCGACGATCATCGAACGCAGCAGGTCGCGATGGATCGTGCGCCGCGAGTTCGACGAGAAGCGCTCGTCGGTCGCGAGATCCGGGCGCCGCAGCACCTCGCCGCAGAACGCAACCCACTCGCGCTCGTTCTGCAGCCCCAGCATCACCGTCTTCCCGTCGCCCGCGGGAAACGGGCCGTAGGGATAGATGGTGGCGTGCGCCGCCCCGGCGCGCGGCGGCGGCGTGGCGCCATCGAACGCGTAGTACAACGCGTATCCCATCCACTCGACCATGCTCTCGAGCATCGAGACGTCGATGCGGCAGCCCTCGCCCGTGCGCCCGCGCTGGATCAGCGCCGAGAGGATGTTCGAATACGCGTACATGCCGGCCGCGATGTCGGCGATGGAGCATCCCGCCTTCACCGGCTCGTCGGGGGTGCCGGTGATGGAAAGGAAGCCCGACTCGGCCTGGATGAGGAGGTCGTAGGCCTTGCGATCGCGATACGGCCCGTCCGCGCCGTAGCCGGAGATGTCGCAGACGATGAGCCGCGGATGGCGCTCGTGCAGTGCCTCGTACGAGAGCCCGAGCCTCGCGGCGGCGCCGGGTGCGAGGTTCTGCACGAGCACGTCGGCGCGCTCCACGAGCCTCGCGAGGATCGGCCGTGCGTCGGCATGCTTCACGTCGAGCGTGAGGCTTTCCTTCGAGCGGTTGCTCCACACGAAGTGCGAGGCCATCCCGCGCACGCGCTCGTCGTAGCCGCGCGCGAAGTCGCCGCTGCCGGGGCGCTCGATCTTGATCACGCGCGCGCCGAGGTCGGCGAGCTGGCGCGTGCAGAAAGGCGCGGCGATCGCGTGCTCCAGCGTGACGACGGTGATGCCTTCCAGCGGACGCAACCGGCCCTCCTCAGAACGACCGCGGCAGCCCGAGGATGTGCTCGGCCACGTACGCGTAGATCAGGTTCGTCGAGATCGGCGCCACCTGGTAGAGCCGCGTCTCGCGGAACTTGCGCTCGATATCGTATTCCTTCGCGAAGCCGAAGCCGCCGTGCGTCTGCAGGCACACGTTGGCCGCCTCCCACGAAGCCTTCGCCGCCAGGTACTTCGCCATGTTGGCCTGCGCCCCGCACGGCTTGTGCGCGTCGAAGAGCTCGCAGGCCGCGAAGCGCATCAGGTTCGCCGCCTCCACCTCGATGTAGGCGTCCGCGATCGGGAACTGGATGCCCTGGTTGCGGCCGATGGGGCGGTCGAACACGATGCGCTCGTTGGCGTACCTCACCGCGCGGTCCACGAACCAGTAGCCGTCGCCGATGCATTCGGCGGCGATCAGCGTGCGCTCGGCGTTGAGGCCGTCGAGGATGTACTTGAAGCCGCGACCCTCCTCGCCGATCAGGTTCTCCTCCGGGATCTCGAGGTTGTCGAAGAAGAGCTCGTTGGTCTCGTGGTTGACGAGGTTGGGTATCGGCCGCACGGTGAGCCCCTTGCCGATCGCCTCGTGCAGGTCGACGATGAAGATCGACATGCCCTCGGACTTCTTCTTGACCTCGGCGACCGGCGTGGTGCGCGCGAGCAGGACCATGAGGTCCGAGTGCTGCACGCGGGAGATCCACACCTTCTGGCCGTTCACGACGTAGCGGCCATCCTTCCTTACCGCCGTGGTCTTGAGCTTGGTCGTGTCCGTGCCCGTGGTGGGCTCGGTCACCGCCATCGACTGGATGCGCAGCTTTCCCGCCGCGATGGCCGGGAGGTACTTCTCCTTCTGCGCCTTGCTGCCGTTGCGCAGCAGCGTGCCCATGTTGTACATCTGCCCGTGCACGGCGCCCGCGTTGCCGCCCGAGCGGTTGATCTCCTCCATGATGACGCTCGCCTCCGCGAGCCCGAGTCCCGGGCCGCCGTACTCCTCGGGAATCATCGCCGCGAGCCAGCCCGCCGCCATGAGCGCGTCGACGAACGCCTCGGGATAGGCATCCTGCTCGTCGATCCTGCGGAAGTACTCGTCGGGATACTGGCTGCACAGCGCGCGCACGGCGTCGCGGATTTCCTGGTGCTGGTCGGGCTCGTTCATCATGGCGGGGTGTCCTCGCGCCGCGGACGGGTGCGCGCTGCAGGCATCATAGAATCTGATACCTGCGCCGGTACAATACAATTATGGCATTCCGCCATAGCGATTTCGCATCGCTGCGGGGGGCACGAGGTCCGAGGGGAGCGGCACGGGCGCAAGCGCGCCCGCACGCGGCTCAGCCGGTGGCGAAGGCGGCCCGCATGCGCGGGCCCATCAGCGGCTTGAGATACGCGAAGAACGTCTCGAGCTGCGCGTCGGCGGCGAACGAGATCGCGATGGCGTTGCGCGTCTCGCGATCGCCGTGGCTGATGCCGTTCTCGAGCGTGTCGAGGATGTGGCGCAGCTCGGCGCGATCGCCGCCCGCCTCGCTTGCGGCGCAGCGCCCCGCGCAGGCGAGGACGTCACCCATGAATACGTGCGGGATCAGCGTTCCGTAATTGGCGACGTGGCAGCGCAGCAGCTCGCGAAGCGAAGGCGATCCCGCGCACAGCGTGGCGGCGAGGTCGGTGTTGCTGAGCGGGCGGCCGTACATGCGGGTGCGGGGCGGGGAATCAGGTCGTGGGCGAGCGAACCGCGCGCGGCTTGCGCATCGCGCCGGCGAACTGCGTGGCATACCGCGTCCAGCCGTACGGCGTGTCCTCGCCGTAGTGGCGGATCCAGCGATCGCCGCAGTCCTCGCATTTGTAGATGTTGTGGCCGGGATACGGTCCCGAGACGTAGAAGGCGAGGCGCTCGTGGCCGGTCTCGCCGTGCGCGCCGGCAAGGCATCGCGGGCACAGCTCGAGGTGGGTCGTCGTGGTCATTCGGCATTTTCCAGCGCAGACATGACAAGCCCGCGCGCACTACCCGTGCCATCAGGCACTGCGGCGCGCGGGCGCATTGCCGCCGCGGTCAGTCCTTCATTGTCCGGATATTCGTGGCCGCCGGCCCTTCGGGCAGCTCACACAAGTCGTACTCGACACGCTGCGTGGGCTTGAGCGCCTTCACGCCGGGAGAGGTGATCGCCGCCTTGCGGGCGAAGACGGGCGGGCCGCCCAGGTCGGGGGCGATGAGGCCGAAGCCCTTCGCCGCGTTGAACGAACGAACGATGCCGGAAGCCATGGAATGCCTTTCTCGAAATGAAAAGGCCCGGTCGCCCGGGCCTTCTCGTCGGGGCAGCGCAATTGCGCCGCGCCATGCGGGGCTCAGGAAGCCTCGCGGATCCTGCCGGCCGACGGTCCCTTGGGACCTTGCTGCGGCTCGTACTCCACCTTGGCGCCTTCCTTCAGCGACTTGAAACCCGTACCCTGGATCTCGGTGTGGTGCGCGAACAAATCCTTGCCGCCGTCATCCGGCGTGATGAATCCGAAACCCTTCGCGTCGTTGAACCACTTCACGGTGCCTTTAGCCATTTCCACTTCCTCTTCGTATGCGCGTGCGGACCCGGCACGCTGCGGGGCATGATTACCAAGGAAGGGAACTGTCGCTTCGGAGACCGCCGGGCGGCGGAGAGCGAGGGACTGAAACTTCACTGCTTTGATGATCCTGTGGGGTCATTGTACACGAACGCGCCATCGCAGGACGAATAAATGTCTACTGCGCCTTGATGTCGGCCGCCTTGATGAGCGCCGCGTTCGTCTCGAATTCCTTGCGGATCATGGACTCGAACTCGGCCTGCGACATGGTGAGCGTGTCGGCGCCGAGCTTGAGGAACTGCTCCTGGACTTCGGGCAGGCTCACCGCCGCGGTGAACTCCTTGTGCAGGCGCTCGACGATCTCCGGCGGCGTGCGCGGCGCGACCAGCGCGCCCACCCAGAAGTTGTAGTCGGAATCCGGATAGCCCGCCTCCACCGTCGTGGGCACGTCCGGCAGCAGCGCGCTGCGCTTGGGCGACCCCATCGCGAGCGCGGCGAGCCGACCCTGCTTCACGAACGGCGTCACCTGGAACGTGAGCGCAAAGTACATGTCGGCGCGGCCCGCGAGAACTTCGTTCAACGCGTCCGGCGCGCCCTTGAACGGGACGTGCAGCACCTTGATGCCCGCCGCATGGCAGAAACGCTCGAGGTTCATGTGGGTGGAGCTGCCGATGCCGGCGGAAGTCGCGACCAGCCCGCCGGGCTTCGCCTTGGCGGTGGCCACGAGGTCGGCGAGCGACTTGAACCGGCCCGGGCGCACGACGAGCGTGGTCGGCACCACGGCAAGCGCGGCGACGGGAATCAGCTCGTTGGGCTTCACCGGCCCGGGCGTGAGCAGCGGCGCGGTCGTGTACGCGGAGGTATAGATGCTGATGGTGTGCCCGTCGGGCTCGGACCTGGCCACGTACTGGGCGGCGATGAGCCCGCCCGCGCCGAGGCGATTCTCCACGATGACGGGCTGCCCCAGGCTCGCCGAGAGCTTGTCGGCGAGGATGCGCGCGATGGTGTCGGACGCGCTTCCCGGGGAGACGCCGGAAACGAGGCGGATGGTCTTGCTGGGAAAGCCCTGCTGCGCGGCCGCGAGGCCCGCGGCGAGCGACAGCGACGCGAGCAATCCGATCCACGCAAGGCTGCGAATGGTGCGCATTGAGGCCCCCTTCTCGTCGTGATGCGTTCAGACCCTCGGCAACCCGAGCTGCCCGGCCATCCAGTCCGCGCTTCGCAGCCGGTAGCGGTACGGCCGGTTGTTGGCGATGTGGTTTCCGTCCTCCACCACCAGCAGCTCGACGGGACCCTTCGCCTCGGCCGCGATGCGTTCGGCATCTTGCCACGGGATCAACCGGTCCTGCTTTCCCGCCACCAGGAAGAGCGGGCACTCTATCCGCCGCGCCGCCTCGGCGAGCGTGAGGCTGCGCGCATGCTCGCGCGCCTCCTCCTGCGTGCGCAAGTGGCTGCGCACGCGGAACGCTTCGCGCGTGAGGTCGGGCAGCGCGTCGAAGATGGCGCCCCAGTCGTAGGGGCCCGCGAGCCCGATGCAGGCGCGGATGCGCTTCTCGTAGGCCGCGGCGCGCGGCGCGTAATAGCCGCCGAGGCTCACGCCCCACAGCCCGATGCGCGCCGCATCGAGATCCTTGCGGCCCGTGATCCATTCCACGATCGCGGTGGCGGCGACCTCGTAGTCGCCGCGGATGGGAAAACGGTATTCCGCCTCGCCCTGCCCCGGCCCATCGACGAGGAGCGTGGCCATGCCGCGCGCGAGGAACGGCAGCTCGTACGCCTCGAGCTCTTCCTTGGCCGAATCGAGGCCCGGGATCATCACCAGCACCGGCGCGCGCGCGGGGACGCCGTCGGGACGGCGAAGGATGCCCGCGAGCACCCCGCCCTCGTACGGGATCTCGACGCGCTCGCCCGGCGGGCGCAAATGCGGCAGCGCGAGCTGCCGGCATTCGACCGCCTTCGCATGCGCCGCGCGCATCTGCGCGACATCGTGGACGAAAAGGAACTTGGCGAAGTGATAGTAGACCGCGCTGCGGCTCAGGTGCTCGCCGGCCGTGAGGCGATGCCCTTCGGCGAGCGCCTCGCGACCCAGCGCCTCGTGCACGGCCGCGCGCGCCGACCAGGCCCCGCACCAGTCCTCCCAACGCGCGATGGAGCGCGTCACTTCCTGGAAGTCCGCGAGGATCACGCCGTTGGAAATGAAGCGCGGCGCCCAATGCGAGATCGCCGTGTCGACCCGGGGATCCCGTGCGCTGGCCGGTGTGGTCATAGGGCGTCGATTGTACAAACGTCCGGGCGCCCGCGGGAACCGGCCGTCTGTGCGCTCCCGTACATACGATCGACCCCCGATCGCGTAGCTTGCGGAGGTGAGACGAGACATTCCGCCCGACCTCCCGCTTCGAGCCGAGCTTTTCAGCGCCGAGCGCATGGAACGGCACGGGCCGATCCTCGCGGCGAGCCACCACCTGCTCGCCGCGCGGGCGCGCGACCGCCTGCTCGCCAGGCTTTCCGACAACCAGCAGGCCCTTCTCGACGCGGCCGCGCAGCTCAAGTCCGCCCTCGACGCGAACCAGCGGCTGGCCCCCGCGGCCGAATGGCTGCTGGATAACTTCTACCTCGTCGAGGAGCAGGTCCGCACCGCTAAGCGCCAC
>DASTGG010000419.1:0-8577 GCA_035719385.1 Usitatibacter sp. | reverse complement strand
GGCGGGTGCGACAGGTCGCGTCCGCGGGAGCTGAATCCCACCGCGAGCACGGCATCGCCGAGCGCCTCCTCCAGCGTGTCGAACACCTGCGCTTGCCGCAGCACATCCAGCGCGCCCGAGGCGAGCGCATCCGCCGCCTCGTCCGGAAAGCTCTTCGGCGCCACGAGCCGCAGATGCGAAAGCCCCATGGTCTTCATGGCGCGCGCCGCCGAGCCGATGTTGCCGGGATGGCTCGGGCGCGAGAGCACGATGCGGATGCGCGCGAGGGCGTCGAGGGCGTCCATAGTAAAATTCTGCCATGCATCCCATGCTCAACACGGCCGTGAAGGCCGCGCGCAAGGCGGGCAGCATCATCACCCGCTCCTCCTACGACCTCGACAAGCTCACCGTCCGCACGAAGCGCCAGAACGACTTCGTCTCGGAAGTGGACCACGCGGCCGAGGACGCGATCATCTCGATCCTGCGCGAGGCGTATCCCGACCATGGCTTCCTCGGCGAGGAAGGCGGCTACCGCGACCGCGACGCGGAGTACATGTGGATCATCGACCCGCTCGACGGCACGACCAACTTCCTGCACGGCGTGCCGCAGTACTGCGTGTCGATCGCGCTCGTGCACAAGGGCACGCTGCGCCACGGCGTGGTGTTCGACCCGAACCGCAACGAGCTCTTCACCGCGAGCAAGGGCGCCGGCGCGTTCCTCAACGACCGGCGCATCCGCGTGAGCCGCGTCGACAAGCTCGAGTCCTGCCTCATGGGAACGGGCTTCCCGTTCCGCGAGGTCGAGCACCTCGACGACTACCTGCGGATGATGAAGAACATGGTCCTCGCCACCTCGGGCGTGCGCCGCCCGGGCGCCGCGGCGCTGGACCTGTCGTGGGTCGCGGCCGGGCGCTTCGACGGCTTCTGGGAGATGGGCCTGTCGCCATGGGACATGGCCGCCGGCGCGCTGCTGGTGCGCGAAGCCGGCGGCCTCGTCGGCGACTTCGACGGCGAGGATCGCTTCCTCGACAACGGCCGCATCATCGCCTCCAACGGCAAGCTGTTCGGCGCGATCCTCAACGCGCTCAAGCAGAAGGGCTGACGCGCGCTAGTGGCTGTGCATGTGCGCGTGGTCGTGCGCGTGCTCGTGGTCATTGCCCTGGGCCTGCGCATCCTGCGCGATGGTGGCGCTCGCCGAGTCGGCCGCCTTGATCTTGCCGGTCTGCCTGTCGATGTACTCGATCAGCACCGCCACGTCATGGTCGTTGAGGCCCAGCCGCGGCATCGGCAGCTTCTTGTGCTTGATGAAGAGCGCGGTTGCGATCGGGTCCTTCGCCTCGATCATCGCGTTGGGGTCCTGGATGAACTTCGCGAGCCACGCGCGCTCGCGGCGCTCGGAGACGCCCGCGAGGTCCGGCCCGATCGCATCGCCCGCGCCGACCGTGTGGCAATCCTGGCAGCGGCGGCGGAACAGGTCCTCCCCCGGATCCAGGACGATCTTCGTGGCCGTCTCGGCGTAGCTGGGGGCGTCTGCGCGCGCCTGGCGGAAGTTGAGCAGCCGGTCGCTCATGACGCGGGCGAGCACCTTCGGGTTGTCGAAGGAAGAGCGCTTGAGCCACACACCCGTCCTGTCGTTGCCGACGACGAGGCTCATGCCATGGCCTTCCTCCTTCTCCGTCGCTTCGTCGGAGTACAGGCCGAGCTTCTTGCGCAACATCAGGATGTCGTCCGCGTTGCCGGTGAGGAACTTCCAGCCGGGGCCGACGTGGAACTTCTCGGAGTACTCCTTGAGCACCTGCGGCGTGTCGATTTCCGGGGTGATCGAGATCGAGTACATGAACATGTCGCGGCCCACGTGGCCGGCGAGGCGCTCCTGGACCTGGCGAAGCTTCGCGGTCTCCAGGGGGCACGCGTCGTGGCACGTGGCGTAGATGAAATTGATGAGGACGACCTTGTCCTTCAGCATGTCGTCGTAGAAGCGCAGCTTGTTCCCGTCCTGGTCGGTGAGGACCACGTTCGTGAAGTAGCTGGCGTTCCAGGGAGAGCCGGCGGGGGCCGCCCTGGAGGTGCCGGCGCCGAGCAACAGCGCGATGGCTGCGACGAGCAGCCCGAGGTACAACTTCTTCATGTTGTCGTCTCCTTGCGATCGCCTTGCGAGAAACCCCGGGCGGACTTGCATCCGCCCGGGGCACCACTACCTGCTACCGCATTACAGCTTCGCAGCCGCGACGCCGAGGTTGGTCGACTGCACGCAGACGCTGCCGCCCGCAGTCAGGCCCGCTCCGCTGAACGACCAGCCGCCGTTCGCGCCGATGCGCGCCGATCCCACGAGGCTGCCGGTGCAGCCCGTGTTCGAGGCGTTCATCGAGCCCGAGTACACGTTCACCGAAGTGGCGAACGCGCTGTTCAGCAGGCTGACCGATCCGCTCACGTTGCCGGCGGTCGACTTGCCGATCGTCACCACGTCGGTCACCGGGTTATGGCCCACGGAGACGGAGACGCCGCCGATGTTCGACAGCGCGTTGCCGTTGTTCACCACATAGGCGAAGTTCTCGGTGCCGAGGAAGTCCGGCGACGGCGTGTAGGTCACCTCACCCTTGTTCGGGTAGTTGGCGACCGCCGTGCCGTGGGCCGGCGCCTTGACGATGCTCACGCTGCAGTTGAAGCAGGTCGGATCGCTGCCCGCCGTGCTCAGGCCCACCACGCTGTTCTGGATCGTGGAAGTGGACGCAAGGGTGGCCGTGGGAGCGCTCAGCGCCTTGGTGCTCAGCGACTTGGTCGCGCTGGTCACGTTCACGGACACCTTCGCCGTGTTGGAGACCTTCGTGCCCGTCGTGGTGTCACGGACGGTGTAGCTGAAGCTGTCCGTGCCCGTCCACGTGCCGGCCGGCGTGTACGTCACCGTGCCGTTGCCGTTGTTCACCACCGAGCCGTGCGACGGGTTCTGCGTGATCGCCACGGAAGCCGGGTCGCACGAGCCCACGCAGGAGTCGTTTGCCAGGATGTCCGTCGTCACCGCCTTGCCTGCCGTCGTGGTCGCACCGTCGTTGTTCGCAACGGGCGTGGCGACCTTCGTCAGGAAGTCCGTCTGCAGGCCGGTCTGCCACGTGGGCACGTCGGTCGTGTTGCTGTCGACGTACGACACGCCATCCCAGCTCGGGAACGGCGTCTGGATCGCGACCGTCTGGCCCGGGTTCTCGCTGTCCCAACGCAGCAGCATCGAGTTGTCCTCGTGCTGCGTGTTGTGGCAGTGCTCGACGTACGTGCCGAGGAACTCCCGCACGCGAATGGCCACGTCGATGCTGTCCGTGCTGTCCGGTAGCGGACCGACGCGATACATATCCTTCCGGGCGCCCTTCTCCCACAGCGGCGGTTCGGTGCCGCCGCGCTGCAGGATCTGGCCTTCCTCGAAGTGGATGTGGATCGGGTGGCTCCAGCCCTGGCCACCGTTACGCAGGTGCCAGATTTCCACGCCGCCCTTGGTGGGCGCGGCCGACACGCGATCGAAGATCTTCATGTCGGGGTTGATCCCCGGCGTCGTGCTGGCGTTGTACGCGTTGCCGCCGTTGGTCTTGATGGTCCACGGCTTCACGTCGCCTCCGCGGTCGAACTCGAACGTACGCTCCTTCGCGTTCGCGAGCTCTTGCTGGGAGAAGCCGGGAAGCGGGATCATCTTCTTCTTGCCGTCGACATAGTCGGCAGGGTTCATCGAGAGGTCCGTGCCGCTATACGAGTGCACGCGGACCTCCATGAACTTGCCCACGACCGGGTCGCAGCTCGCCGGGCAGCCGCCGGCCGAATACTGGCCCGACAGGATCTGCGACAGCGGGATGGACTGCTTGGGCGTCTTGCCGTCCTGGTGCTCGAGCTTGTTCACGAAGTACAGCTTGTCGCCGTCCTTGAACTTGCTGAAGTCCACGACGATGTCGTAGCGCTCCGCGATGCCCTGCGTCGGCAGCGATTCGGGCATCTGCACGTTGGGGAACGGAACGGCGTGCTCGAGGAGGTTGCCGTCGTTCGCCACCAGGTGGAACGGGACCACGTTGCCGTTCTGGTCCACGAGCGCGACCTGCCAGTAGCGCGACACGGAGCCGTTCAGGATCCGGAAGCGATAGCGGCGCGCGCGCACGTCGAGGTACGGCTTGTACAGGAAGTTCACCGTCGCGACGTCACCCAGGAAGCCGTCCGTCTGGAAGACGTTGAAGAACAGCTGCCCGTTCTGGTCGAACGCCTTGTCGGCGAGCACCAGGTTCACGTCGTAGTCGCGGTTGCCCCAGTCGAGGCCGGAGCCGCTCGGCAGGCACAGGTTCACGTTGTTCGGGTTCACGTCCGTCGGATCGGCGTAGTTGCAGCCGTAGCCCGGCGTGGCGGAGCTGCCCGCCGCTTCGGCGGCGTTCGCGGGTTCCCGGCCACGGTCGATGGCCGAGTAGTAGTTCATCATCGCCGCGTTGCCCTTGTAGACGTTCTGGGCGGTGAAGTCGATCATGTGGTCGTGGAACCAGTGCGTGCTCATCGTCTCGTGCCAGTTGCCACGCACCTTGGTGTAACCACCGTGCCCGTCGGGCGTGCCCGCCTTCAGGTTCTTCTCGGCCAGCACCGGATCGGTCGAGCCGATCGGGAAGCTGTCGTGTCCCGCGAGGACCATGGGCCACACGTAGTCGTAGAACTCGCCGGGGAAGAAGTACGCGCCCGCGAAGCCGTCGCTCTCGGCCGGGTTGTGGCCGTTGTGCTCGTGCGTCGAGATCGTGTGCATGCCGAAACCGCCGTTGGCGGCATCGTCGATCGGCAACGCGTTGTAGTGGCGGAAGAGGATCGTCTGGCCGTACGGCGCCATCAGCAGCTTCGGCGGCAGCGTGCCGTCGAAGGTCCATACGTGCAACGGATCCTGCACCGGCATGTTGGGGTGGAAGCGGATCTGGACGCCATTGGTCGTGCCGTAAGTCCCTGCACCCGTGGTGTCGTAGTACAGGCCGCCCGGCCCGAACTCGCCTTCGCCGTAGTGGTGGCGCTGCAGCGCGTCACGGAAACCGTGGTTGTAGCGGGCACCGGTCATCGCGCTCTGGAACGCGACCTGCGGCTGGAACTCGCTCCAGCGCTGGTGCGCGAAGTTCGCGCCGGACGGACGGCCTTCGAGCACGCCGGTCACGGGACGGCCGAGGCAGTTGCTGATCGTGGCCGCCAACGGGTTGGGCATGCTGGTGTTGGCCTGCTCGGTCGGCATCGGATACACGGGGGCGGCGAGGAACGCCTCGAGCGCCGCGCCGTAAGCGACCGGATCGACGCCGCCCGCGCAGCCGCCCGGATCGGGAAGCTGCTTCGCGGGACCCTCGGTCGTGAGGGGCTGCGGGCCGAACTCCTCGAACATGAGCATCTTCTGCGTGAACGGCTGCGCGCCGAACATCGGGCTCGGCGATGCCCCGGTGGGAATGTCGAAGTTCGCCATGCCTGGCACGGCGACCGTTGTGAGCAGTGCTGCCAGCGTCGCCGCAACGATGCGACGCTGCCTGATGTTGCTTGCGCCAAATGGTCTCATCTGTAGGCTCCCGTTGATGACGTCGTAGATTTCCCGCCACCCGCGACAGTGGCGCGGAGCGAACTCTGACGTGACATACGTCATGTCCGGAATGCGGTACGGTGACGCGCGGTCTACGGTCGCACCCCGGTCTGCGCGGCGCTCCCTCGGCGGCAACCGAAATGGCGCTGCGCGGTCGAATGCAGGTGCGACGAAATACCGCGGAACAAAAGTCACTGGTGCGCGCGTGCGTCGCGGCCGCCGTGCTGCTCGTGGCGGTCGTAGCCTGCCGGCGCGAGGCGGCGGAAGTGGCGCCGCCCGCTGCCCAGGCGCCGGCGAGCGCCGGATCGACCGCGCCCCCCGCCGCCGCGCCGAAGCCCGAAGCGCCCGCATCGCCGCCCGCCGCGCCGCCGACGGCCGGGGCGGCGGCATCGACGGCCGCCTCCACGGCCCTGCCCATGGAAGCGGTCGCGGTCACGAGCGCCACGCTCGGCAACGCGGTGAACGCCGACAAACGCGTGACCGCCGCGACCGATACGTTCAGGCCGCAGGACACGATCTTCGTGAGCGTCGAGACGAGCGGCACGGGCGGCGCGAGCCTCACCGCCCGCTGGACCTACGGAGCCGACGCGCAGGGCACGCGCGTGAACGAGGAAACGCAGAAGGTGCCGCCGGGCGGTCCCTCGGTCACGGAGTTCCACATCCGCAAGCCCGACGGCTGGCCGGCCGGCGAATACCAGGTCGCCATCCTGGTGAACGGCGAGGCCGCGGTGACGCGCAAGTTCAGCGTGAAGTGATGTGATAATTGGGCGGTGTCCGCTCCGCCCGCCACCACGCAGCCCAAGGCTGCCGCCGCCCACACCCCGATGATGCAGCAGTACTTCGCCCTCAAGGCGGAGTATCCCGACATGCTGCTCTTCTACCGCATGGGCGATTTCTACGAGCTGTTCCACGGCGACGCGGAGCGCGCGGCAAAGCTGCTCGACATCACGCTCACCACGCGCGGCCAATCGGCAGGACAGCCGATCCGGATGGCGGGCGTGCCTTTCCACGCGGTCGAGCAGTACCTCGCGAGACTCGTGAAGCTCGGCGAATCCGTGGTCATCTGCGAGCAGGTCGGCGACCCCGCGACCTCCAAGGGCCCGGTGGAGCGCAAGGTCACGCGCATCGTCACGCCCGGAACGCTCACGGATTCGGCCCTGCTGCCCGCCTCGCGCGAAAGCCTGCTCGCCGCCGTCCACATCGCCGGCAACGTGGCGGGGCTCGCGTGGATCGCGCTGGCGAGCGGGAGCCTGCGCATCACGCAGGTCGCGGCGCCGCGGCTCGCCGCGGAGATCGAGCGCCTGCAGCCGGCGGAGATCCTCGCCGCCGGCGAGCTGCCGTTCGCGCTGCGCGGGCGCACCGCGGTCAAGCGCCTCGAGCCGTGGCAGTTCGACGCCGAGGCGGCGCGCCGCGACCTCGCGCGGCAGTTCGGCACCACGGACCTGTCGGGCTTCGATTGCGAGGGCATGGAGGCCGCGATCGCAGCGGCCGGCGCGCTCGTCGCCTACTGCCGCCACACCCAGCAGTCGACGCTGCCGCACGTGACGGGGCTGCGCGTCGAGCGCGAGAGCGAGTTCGTGCTGATGGACGCGGCCACGCGCCGCAACCTCGAGATCACCGAGACGCTGGGCGGCGCCGAGTCGCCGACGCTGTGCTCGCTGCTCGACCGCTGCGCCACGTCGATGGGCAGCCGGCGGCTGCGCCATTGGCTGCACCACCCGCTGCGCGACACGCGTCCGCTCGCCGCGCGGCACGCCGCGATCGAAGCGCTGCTGCATCCGGCTTCGCACGTGCGCCATCCGGCGGTGCACGAGCGGCTCTCCGGCTGGTCCGACGTCGAGCGCATCGCCGCGCGCATCGCCCTGCGCAGCGCGCGCCCGCGCGACCTCTCGGGACTGCGCGACTCGCTCGCGACGCTGCCGGCGCTCGATGCGCTGCTCGCCGCGGATGCGCAGCTCGAGCCGCTTCGCCCGGCGCTCGCCCCGTTGCCCACGGTGCACGAACGCCTCGCGGCGGCGCTCAGGGAAGAGCCCGCGGCCTTGGTCCGCGAAGGCGGCGTCTTCCGCGACGGCTTCGACGCCGAGCTCGACGAGCTGCGCGCGATCCAGAACGACTGCGGCACGTTCCTGCAGCAGATGGAAGCGCGCGAGCGCAGCCGCACCGGCATCGCCAACCTGCGCGTCGAGTTCAACCGCGTGCACGGCTTCTACATCGAGGTCACGCAGGCGCAGCTCGACAAGGTGCCCGCCGATTACCGCCGCCGCCAGACGATGAAGAACGCCGAGCGCTTCATCACGCCCGAGCTCAAGGCCTTCGAGGACAAGGCGCTCGCCGCCGGCGAGCGGGCGCTCGCGCGCGAGAAGGCGCTCTACGAGGAGCTGCTCGATTTCCTCAACGGCCACTTGCCGCGGCTGCAGGAGATGGCGCAGGCGGCCGCGGAGCTGGACGCCTTGTGCGCGCTCGCCGCGTCGGCCGAGGCGCTGAACCTGGTGCAGCCGCAGTTCACCGACGAGGACCGCATCGACATCGCGGACGGGCGCCACCTCGTGGTCGAGAGCCAGGTCGAGCACTTCATCCCGAACGAGACGAGCCTGTCGCGCTCGCGCCAGCTGCTGCTCATCACCGGCCCGAACATGGGCGGCAAGTCGACCTACATGCGGCAGGTGGCGCAGGTCGTCCTGCTCGCCTATTGCGGCAGCTTCGTCCCGGCGAGATCCGCGTGCCTCGGGCCCGTGGACCGGATCTTCACGCGCATCGGCGCCTCCGACGACCTCGCGGGCGGCCGATCGACCTTCATGGTGGAGATGACGGAAGCCGCATCGATCCTGAACAACGCGACGGCGCGAAGCCTGGTCCTGGTCGACGAGATCGGCCGCGGCACCTCGACATTCGACGGGCTGGCCCTTGCCTACGCGATCGCGCGCCACCTGGCCGAGTCCGTGCGGTGCTACACGCTCTTCGCCACGCACTATTTCGAGCTCACCAAGCTCGCGAGCCAGTTGCCGCACGTGGCGAACGTGCACCTCGACGCGGTCGAGCACAAG
>DASTGG010000418.1:0-3506 GCA_035719385.1 Usitatibacter sp. | reverse complement strand
GCGGGCGCTGCGGCCGGGGCGGCGGCAGCCACGTTGGTCGCCGCGGCCGGTGCCGCTGCGGGCGCGGCCGCGGGCGGCGCGGCGCTCTCCTCCACCACCACCTGCGCGACGGGTGCGAGCCGCTTGCTCCCCGCGGCGTCGGACATGGCCGGGTCGCCCTTGCGCGAGCGCGCGCCGTACGCGCCGACCGCGAACTGCGTGACCAGGATGATGCCGACGATGAGCGCCGCGGCTCCGAGGACGATCCCGATCGCGAGCCTGGCGGGATGCGAATCGATGTTCTCTTCGATGGGATCGGTGTGGTGAGGCTGGGCCATGGCGTCGGCGGGTAATGAGCGAAGCCCTCAATTATAATGCGTTGGATACGCGCCCGTAGCTCAGCTGGATAGAGTACTGCCCTCCGAAGGCAGGGGTCGCACGTTCGAATCGTGTCGGGCGCGCCAGTTCGCAGCACGCGGCTCCTGGGCCTAGGAGCCGCCTCCACCCGCCGCGCGTTGCGGCTGCGGCACGGCCGTGAGCCGCGGACGCACCTGCGACTGGTATTCCGGCACCCAGCGCTTGAGGTCGCGCCGCACTTCCGCGTCGCTCGGGATGCGGTCGGCGCGCAGCCAGTCGAGCAGCCCGTCGAGCCAGCCCGGGTCCACCTCGCGTGCCTTGGCGATGCGCAGCTTCGGGTGGGGCGTGGCACGCGTGTGCTCGTCGTCCGCGAGCAGCTCCTCGAAGAGCTTCTCGCCGGGTCGAAGCCCGGTGTAGACGATGCGGATGTCGGACTCCGACAGCTCCGACAGGCGGATCATGTCGCGCGCGAGGTCCACGATCTTCACGGGCTCGCCCATGTCCATCACGAACACCTCGCCGCCGAGGCCCATGCTGCCCGCCTGCAACACGAGCTGCGCCGCCTCGGGAATCGACATGAAGTAGCGCACCATCTCCGGGTGCGTCACCGTGACCGGGCCGCCCTTCGCGATCTGCTCCTGGAATTTCGGGATCACGCTGCCGGCGCTGCCCAGCACGTTGCCGAAGCGCACCATCTCGAATCGCGTGCTGTTGCTGCCGCCCTGGAGCGCCTGGCACACCATCTCCGCGAGGCGCTTGGTGGCACCCATCACGTTCGTCGGATTGACGGCCTTGTCGGTCGAGACGAACACGAACTTCTTCACGCCGTAGTCGATCGCGGCGCGCGCGACCACGTAGGTGCCGTACACGTTGTTCTGCACCGCCTCCCAGGCGTTGGCCTCTTCCATGAGCGGTACGTGCTTGTACGCGGCGGCATGGAAGACGAGCGAGGGCGAGTACTGGTGCATGACCTGCACGACGCGGCGCGAATTCTTGATGTCGCCCACCATGCTCTCGACGGGCAGCTCGGGGAATTGCTCGCGCAGCTGCTCGTCCACCTTGTACATCGCGTACTCGTTCATCTCGAAGAGCACGAGCATCGCCGGCTCGTAGGCCGCGATCTGGCGGCAGAGCTCGGAGCCGATGGAGCCGCCCGCGCCCGTCACCATCACCACCTGGCCCGTCACCAGGGTGTGCAGCTGCGCGTCGTCCAGCGTCACCGGCTCGCGCTTCATGAGGTCCTCGACCGCGATCTTGCGGATGCGGTTGGAGGATCCCTTGCCGGGGTTGTTGAACGACGGCACCGTCATCACGGAAACCTTGGCGCGCGTGCAGATCTCCACCACGCGCCGGCGCACCCTGTAGGGCACCGAGGGCATCGAGATGATCGCGTGGCGCACCTTGAGGCGCTGCGCGAACCGCGGCAGGTCCTCGAGCGTGCCGAGCACGCGCACGCCGTGCAGCAGGCGGCCGTGCTTCTTCTCGTCGTCGTCGAGCAGCCCGACCACGCGCCACTCGTGGCTGCGGGAAAGCTCCTTCACGAGGCCGACCGCGGCATCGCCCGCGCCCATCACGAGCACCGGCGTGCCCTGCTCGCCGCCGCGCCCATACAGCGACCACTCCTTGAACGAGCGGAAGGCCATGCGGCTCGCGGCCATGAGGGCGATGAGCAGCAGCGGATACAGGAGGTATTCGCGGAAGCCCAGGCGCCCGTCGAGGCCGAGCCCGTGCAGCATGACGCTCACCGCGACCGTGCCGGCCGCGACCGCGAAGACGATGCGCTGGATGTCGGGCAGGCTCGTGTAGCGCCAGACGCCCTGGTAGATGCCGAACAGGTAATTGATGCCGACCTGCAGCGGGACCGCGATGGCGAAGGCGACCGTGAGGTAATCGATGTCCGCCGAGGAAATGCCGGTCGGCGAGAGCAGCCACGCGGCGCCGACACAGGCGAGCACGAGCGCGATGCCGTCGTGCAGTGCGGCGGCAGGGGGACGTGCGTCGATGTGAAAAGCCTTCATCGCTGCTCCCGGAGGAATACCGCTGCGCCAGTGACGTGGGTTCTTGAATGTCCGATGCTGGCCCGGGCGTCGCTCAGCGCGGGCGGGGCGACGGGGCGTGGCGATCGATCGCGAAGAAAACCGCTGCGTACATCGCCACCCAAGCCGCGATTATAGCGTAACGTCCCGCGGGCCCCACCCGCAGCGCCGCGAGCGCGCTCGCGCCCGCCGCGGCGAGCGATCCGGCCACCGCGAGGGCGATGAGCCAGAAGCCGCGCCGCGTCCGGTCGAGACCGCGCGTCCGGTCGGTCATGAGGGGGAACGTAGGCGGGGCGTCGCGGGTCGCCAGTGCCCCCGGGGTCCGTACGGGTGTTTACCCGTCGCGCGCCCCGGAGGCGCGGACGGCCTCGAGCTCCTGCCAGCGCGCGTAGAGCCGCTCCACCTCCAGCGACACCTCCGCGAGCTCCCGCTGCAGCGCGGGGACGGTGGCGCCGTCCTTCTGGTACGTCGCGGGATCGGCGAGCCGCGCCTCGAGCGCGCCCTTCCGCTCCTCGGCCGCCAGGATCGCGGCCTCCATGCCGTCGTACTCGCGCTGCTCCTTGTACGAGAGCTTTCGCTTCTCCGGGCCGCCGGTCGCGGCCACGGGGCGCGCGACGCGCGCGGGCTCCAGGCGCGCCTCGGGCGCGCGGACCGCCTCCACCTGCTCCTTCAGCGTCCGGTACATCTCGTAGTTGCCCGGGTACCGCACGGCGCGACCGTCCCCCTCGAACGCGAGGATCGCGGTCGCGACCTTGTCGAGGAAGTAGCGGTCGTGCGTGACGAGCAGGACGCTGCCGTCGAACTGCAGCAGCAGCCGCTCGAGCACATTCAGCGTCACGAGATCGAGGTCGTTCGTGGGCTCGTCGAGCACCAGCACGTTCGCGCCCACCAGGAACAGCTTCGCCAGGAGCAGCCGGTTCCGCTCGCCGCCGGAGAGCGCCTTCACCTGCATGCGCTGCATCGACACCGGGAAGAGGAGGTCGTCGAGGTAGTCGCGCAGCGCCACCTTGCGGCCGCCCAGCTCGACCCCGAGCAGTCCATCTACGAGGCCGCGGGGGGCGGGCCGCCCGGTCGCGAGGGCGAGGACTGGGTGCAGCTCGGCGAGCGGCGGATCGCGCTCCGCGACTACCTCGA
>DASTGG010000417.1:0-11603 GCA_035719385.1 Usitatibacter sp. | reverse complement strand
ACGAAATTGGGGTCTGACCCCAATTTTCGGCCCGCGCTCGCGCGCGTGGCCCCGTTTGCCGTCTTCATCGCCTTCATCGCCCTGCAGCCGCTGCTCGAGGCGCGCATGGACGTGCGCTGGCTCGCCGCGCTGCGCGGGCTTTGCGTGGCGCTGCTGCTGCTCCATTTCCGCCACGGCTACGTCGAGCTGCGCGAGGCGCCGCGCGCCTCGTGGCGCGAGTGGGCCGCGGCGCTCGCCATCGGCTGGATCGTCTTCGCCGCCTGGGTCGCGTTCGACTCGGGATGGGCGGTCACCGCGACGGGCGGGGGCTTCGATCCGCGACGCGCCGACGGCAGCCTCGATTTGATCCTCGTCACGCTGCGCGTCCTCGGGCTGGTGATCGTCGTGCCGGTGATGGAAGAGCTCTTCTGGCGATCGTTCCTCATGCGCTGGGTCGACCGCCGCGATTTCCTCGCGAAGGACCCCCGGACTGTGAGCCGGCTCGCCTTTGGGTTATCCTGCGCGCTGTTCGCCTCGGAGCACGCGTTGTGGTTCGCGGGCCTCATCGCCGGCATCGCGTACGGGGCGCTGTACATGCGAAGCAGGAACCTCTGGATCCCCATCGTTTCCCATGCGACCACCAATGGCACCCTCGCGATCTGGATCATGGCGACAGGCAGCTGGCATCTCTGGTAAGCGGCTCCTCGCGATCGCGCTCGCGGCGGCGTTCTCCCCCGCGGCGTCCGCGCTCTGGGGCGACCGCCTCGAGCTCTTCGCCGACGAGACCGTCACCCACGACAGCAACATCTTCCGGCTCTCGCGCAACGTCGATCCACGCAGCCTCGGCGCGGACCAGCGCGGCGACTGGTCGTACAGCACGTCGCTCGGCTTCAACCTGGACGTTCCCGTGAGCCTGCAGCGTTTCCAGCTCGGCTATACGTGGAGCGACATCCGCTACGACCACTTCAAGGACCTGGACCACCACGCGCACGTCGGCCGCGCGGCATGGCTCTGGCAGGTGCGCAAGGAGCTGTCGGGCGACCTGGGCTATGCCGATACGCAGAACCTCGCCACCTTCACCAACATCCAGGCGACCACGCCCGATGTCGTGAAGGTGCGACAGGCCTGGTTCAACGGCGCGTACCTCGTCACGCCGAGCTGGCGCGTGCACACGGCGCTGCTCTGGGGTGAAGCGGAGCACAGCGACCCGTTCCGGCGCATCAACGACCTGCGCGCCGAATCGGCCGAGGCGGGCCTGAGCTACGTCACGCCGCAGGAGAACCGCGTCGGCGTCGCCGCGCGCACCGAGCGCGGGCGCAACCCCAATCACTTCGTCGTGAGCGGCACCGACTTCAACAACGACTATCGCCAGAACGGCCTCGGCGTCCAGGGCCGTTGGGTCGTCACGGGTCATTCCCGCTTCGACGGGCGCGCCGACTACGTGCGGCGCGAGTACGACCAGTTCCCGCAGCGCGACTACTCGGGTCCCACGGCGCGCGCGACTTACACGTGGACGCCGACGGGCAAGACCACGATCGCCACGTCGATCTACCGCGACATCGCCCCGCTCGAGGACATCCAGAGCAGCTTCGTGCTCGTGACCGGCGTGACCGTGCGCCCGCAATGGGACGTGACGAGCAAGGTCTCCGTGCGCGGCGACCTCGAGTACGCGAAGTGGGACTTCCACGGCGATCCGCTCATCGGCAATTCCTTCCAGCACCGCGTGCGCACCGCCGGCGTGGGGCTCATCTACAAGCCGACCACGAAGATCATGCTGCAGGGCAGCTACACGCACGAGGTGCGTACGTCGACGCTGGCCACCGGCGATTACAAGGTCGACACCGCGCTCCTCGAAGCCCGCGTGGGCTTCTAGGAACCGGAAGCGGAAACGCAAAGCGGCGCGTTTCCGCTTTTTTTGCGCCTCTAACGCGCAGCGAAACGCCGGACCGCATCCCGGAACGTAGTCCATAAGGACCAAGCGGTCCGCGGGATGGTGCGTCGCGACTGTCACGGTAAAGCCATAGGGTTGTCACATCACAGGAGCCACCCTTATGAGATCCATTTACCGCACGCTCGCTGTCGCCGTCTCGCTCGCCATGCTGGGGCTCGGCGCGTCGTATGCACAGACCAATAACACCAACGCCGCCGCCGCCAACCCCGCGCAACGCGGAAGCCACGACTCGTTCTTCTTCGGTCCGCTCAACAACCGCGGCGACCTCAGCGTCAGCCCGTTGAATACCAACCAGATCAGCCGGCCGAAGACGAATCGCTCCGTGGTGACTCCGGTTCCCGAGCCGTCGCAGTGGGCCATGATGCTGGCGGGTCTCGCGCTCGTCGGCTTCATCGTGAAGCGCCGCAACGGCGCGCGCTAGCTTCGCCAGTCCGGCGCACCAGAGTTCCGCGGCAGCGCGGCAGCCCCCGGCTTGCCATTCGCCGGTGACCGCCGAGCCAAACCAACACAACAGCCGATCCGTCCAAGACCCGCCAACATGAGGTAACGACATGAGCATCCTGATCCACTCCGGTTACAGCCGCATCGAGCTGCGTCCGTGGCACCTCGTCGCGGCCACGCTTTTCATCGCATTGCTCGGCTTCTCCACCTCCGGCCACGCGCAATCGGCCAGGTCGGCCAAGGTCGCGAAGGTGACGCCGGTCGAGGCGCCGAGATACGCCGCCGCGCCGCCCGCGGCCGCGCAGACGATGAGCACGAAGGAAGTGACCGAGATGCGCGCCGCGCTCGAATCCGTCGGCGTGGGCGACATGCTGCGCATCACCGTCTTCAGGAACCCCGATCTCACCACCGAGACCCGCGTGACGGACCAGGGCACGATCGCCTTCCCGCTCCTGGGTGACGTGCCCGTCGCGGGCCTGTCGCCGGGCCAGGTCGGCAAGAAGATCTCGGAGAAGCTGTCCAGCGGCAAGTACGTCGTGAACCCCGAGGTCGCGGTGACGCTGATGCAGGTGAACAGCCGCCAGGTCTCCGTGCTCGGCAACGTGAACAAGCCGGGCCGCTACCCGATCGATTCCATCAACACGCGGCTCACCGATTTCCTCGCGGCCGCGGGCGGCGTGGCCGCGCCGGGCTCCGACCTCGTGACCATCGTGTCCACGCAGGACGGCAAGTCGACGAAGACCGACGTGGACCTCTCGCAGATGTTCACGGGCGGCAACGTCTCGGCGAACCAGCAGCTGCGCCCCGGCGACACCATCTACGTGCATCGCGCGCCGATGATCTACGTGTACGGCGAGGTGAACAAGGCGGGCGCCTATCGCCTCGAGCCGCACATGACCGTCATGCAGGCGATCGCCATGGGCGGCGGCCTCACGGTGCGCGGCACGCAGCGCGGGCTGAAGATCCACCGCCGCGGCGACGACGGCAAGATCCAGCAGATCAACGCGCGGCCCACCGACGAGGTGAAGACCGACGACGTGGTCTACGTGGACGAAAGCCTGTTCTGAGGATCCACGAGAAAACTCCAGGGGAAGCTCGATGAACCTGCACCAGTTCCTCCTCGCGCTCCGCGGCCGGCTCTGGGTCTTCGTGTCGCTGCTGGCGGCGACGGTGGTCGGCGCGATCGTCGTCACGCTGCTGATGCCGAAGACCTACGAGGCGAGCGCCGCGCTGCTCGTCGACAACCGCGACGAGCAGTCGCTTTCGGGCACCATGCCGAACCCGCGCGACCGCGTCGGCTTCATGCAGACGCAGGTCGACATCATCAACAGCATGGAGGTCGCGCGCCGCGTCGTGCAGTCCCTCAAGCTCGCCGAGGACCCGCAGGCCCGGGCGCAGTTCCAGGCCACGGGCGCGCACGGCACGCTGGAGGACTGGCTCGCGCAGGGCATGCTCTCGGGCCTCAAGGTGAACAGCTCGCAGAGCTCGGTCATCACGCTCACCTACAGCGCGCATGACCCGAAGTTCGCCGCGAGGGCGGCCAACGCGTTCGCGCAGGCGTACATGGACATGACGCTCGCGCTGCGCGTCGACCCGACCCGCCAGGCGGCGAGCTGGTTCGAGGAGCAGCTGAAGGGCCTGCGCAAGTCGTTCGAGGAGGCGCAGGCGCGTCTCGCCAAGTACCAGCGCGAGAAGGGCATCATCGCCACCGACGAGCGCATCGACGTCGAGAACGCGCGCCTGAACGAGCTCTCCACGCAGGCGTTGCAGGCGCAGGCATCGACCTTCGAGTCGCAGTCGCGCTCCGGCATGGCCGCGCGCTCGAGCAACCCGGAGACGCTGCCCGAGGTGCTGGGCAACCCGATCATCCAGTCGCTCAAGACCGAGGTGCTGCGCGGCGAGGCCAAGCTCAAGGAGCTTTCGCTGCGCCTGGGGCCGAACCACCCGCAATACCAGCAGCAGCAGGCGGAGGTGAGCAGCCTGCGGCAGAAGATGAACGACGAGATGCACCGCGTGATGGCCGGCGTGACCAACGTCACCACGCAGAACCAGGCGCGCCAGGGCGCGCTGCAGGCCGCGCTCGAGCAGCAGCGCCGCAGGGTGATGGAGCTGCGCGACGCGCGCAGCGAATCGCTGGTGCTGCAGCGTGACGTGGACACGGCCCAGAAGGCGTACGAGGCGGCATTGCAGCGCTATCTCGTGAACAAGGTGGAAAGCGGCGTGCGCCAGACCAACGTGACCACGCTCAACCAGGCCACGGAGCCGACGCGCCATTCGAAGCCCAAGACCATGCTCAACATCCTGCTCGGCGTCTTCGTGGGCATCGTGCTGGGCCTGGGCGCGGTCTTCCTGCTCGAGCTGCTCGACCGCCGCGTGCGCTCGGCCGACGACCTGGAGACCGGTCTGGACGTGCCGCTGCTCGCGACGCTGCAGCCGTGGCGCCCGTCGCCGCTGCTCGGCGGCCCCGCGTTGAACGGCGGCCGCGCTCTACCCAGCCCCGCCTGAAAGGAAACTGAATGATGCCGCACGAGAACGTTCTTCCCATGGACACGCATCGCCCGGTCGTGCGCTCCGAGCGCACGATCGGGGCGATCCTGGTCGAGGAAGGCAAGCTCACGCCGCGCGAGGTCGAGCGGGTGCTGGAGCTGCAGCGCACCGAGAAGGTCCGTTTCGGCGAGGCCGCCGTGCGCCTCGGGTTCATCACCGAGGACGACGTGCGCTTCGCGCTCGCCAAGCAGTACGACCTGCCGCACTTCACGCCGATGTCGGAGGGGCCGAGCCGCGAGCTGGTGGCGGCGTTCGCGCCCTTCCATCCGCGCACCGAAGAGCTGCGCGGCCTGCGCACGCAGCTGCTGATCCGCTGGTACAACCCGGAGCAGGGCCGCAAGTCGCTCGTCGTGGCGAGCCCGGAGCCGGGCGAGGGACGCAGCTACCT
This sequence comes from Usitatibacter sp., assembly GCA_035719385.1. GTDB lineage: Bacteria > Pseudomonadota > Gammaproteobacteria > Burkholderiales > Usitatibacteraceae > Usitatibacter. Next base: position 6,297 of record DASTGG010000417.1, on the reverse strand, counting down.
CGCGGCGAACCTCGCGATCGTGTTCTCGCAGCTGGGCGCGCGCACGCTGCTGGTCGATGCGGACCTGCGCCGGCCGCGCCAGCGCCAGATCTTCGGCCTGCCCGAGGGACACGGCCTCTCGACGCTGCTCGCGGGCCGCTCGGATGCGAAGGGCACGTTCCCCGTGCCGGGCCTCAACCGGCTTTCGGTGCTGCCCTCGGGGCCGCTGCCGCCCAACCCGCAGGAGCTGCTGTCGCGGCCGATCTTCGCCTCGATCATGCGCGACCTGCAGGCCGCCTACGACGTCGTGATCATCGACACGCCGCCCGCGCGCCGCTACGCCGACGCGCAGAGCGTGACCTTCCGCGCCGGTGACGCGCTCGTCGTGACGCGCAAGGACCATACCCCGATCGCCACCACGTCGCGGACGATCCGCGATCTCGCCGGCACCGGCGCCCGCGTCGTCGGCACGGTCGTCAACCAGTACTGACGCGAGGGACCGCCATGTCGACGGTCCTCTCGCAGCACGGCGTCGCGCGAGCGACGCGGCGAAACTGGCGCCCCTGGGCCTTCGTGCTGGCGGGCCTGGCTTGCCTGTACGTGCCGACGTACCTGGACCTCGCCCGCACGCTGTGGCGCGACGACGCCTACGCGCACGGGCCGATCGTGCTCGCGGTGTTCGCCTGGCTCGTGTGGCGCGCGCGCGATTTCCTGCTCACCGCGCCGCTCGCGCCGGCGCCCGTGGCCGGCTCGCTGCTCTTCGCCGCGGGGCTGCTGCTCTACCTGCTCGGGCGCACGCAGTCGCTGCCGGTGTTCGAGGTGGCGTCGCACCTGCCGGTCCTCATGGGGGCGCTCCTGCTGCTGGTCGGGCCGCATGCGGTGCGGCGGCTGGCTTTCCCGCTCGTGTTCCTCGCCTTCCTCGTGCCGCTGCCGGGGTTCGTCATGGACGCGGTCACGGTGCCGCTCAAGGACCTCGTGTCGGTGTCGGTGGAGTGGCTCCTCAACGCCCTCGGCTATCCCGTCGTGCGCAGCGGCGTCGTGCTGGAGCTGGGCGATCACCAGATGCTCGTGGCCGACGCCTGCTCCGGGCTCAATTCCATCTTCAGCCTGTTCGCGCTCGCGCTCCTGTACACGCACGTCACGCGCCCGCGCCGGCCCGCGCGCACGGCGCTGCTGCTCGCGGGCATCGTGCCCATCGCGATCGCGGCGAACGTCATCCGCGTGGCCGCGCTCGTGCTGGTCAACCACTACTGGGGCGAGGACGCCGCGCAGGGCTTCATGCACGGTTTCGCGGGGATGGTGGTCTTCGTCTCGGCGCTGATCCTGCTGATGGCCTACGACTGGGCGCTCACGAGCGTCGTCGTGCGCACCGGGCGGCCGCGGCGCCGCGAGGTCGACTTCGACAGGGGCGGGATCCCGCGCCTGCCGGGCGCCCGCGCCGCCTCGTACGCCACGGCCTTCGTGCTCGGGATCGCCATGGCCGCCACGGCGGGCGCCGCGCCGTTGCTCAAACCGGTGCCGGTGCCCGACAACGGGCTCAGCCTCGAGCGGATGATCCCCGCGTCCTTCGGCGACTGGCGCCTGGACCCGGAGGTGGACCCGATCGCGCCCACGCCCGACGTGCAGGCGAACCTGGACCGCCTCTACCGCCAGATCCTCAGCCGCACCTACGTGAATGCGGCCGGCGAACGCATCATGCTCATGGTGGCCTACGGCGGCGACCAGAGCGACGCGCTGAAGGCGCACCGCCAGGAGAGCTGCTACGCCGCCCAGGGCTTCGCGATCCAGGAGCTGCGGCACGGCTCGCTCGCGACCGCGGGACGAACGATCCCGGTGACGCGCATGTTCGCGGTGCGCGGCGACCGCGCCGAGCCGGTCACGTACTGGTTCACGATGGGCGACCGCGTGGTGCTCGGCCGCGCCGAGCGCCTGCAGGTGCAGCTCGAAAACGGGCTCGCCGGGCGCATTCCCGACGGCATGCTGGTGCGCGTCTCCAACCTCTCCGCGGATCCGGCGCGCGCCTACGCCCTCCATGAATCCTTCGTCGCCGCCCTGATGGCGGCGCTTCGTCCCGCCGATGCGACCCGTTTCGTCGGCCTCATCCGGAACTGAGCCCATGTCCTCGATCGCCTACCGCCGCTTCTCCTTCGAGCTCTGGCGCCTGCGCGACTGGTGGGAAGCCTACGAGCCCACGCCGCGACAGAAGCGCCTCGCGGCCATCGCGGGCCTGCTGGTGGTGGGCGCGATCTGGGGGGCCGCCATCGGCTTCGCGGACGTGGGCGGCGCGCTCATGGGCCTGTCGGTGCTCGCGACTCTCTTCGTGCTGCGCGACTTCCGCGCCGGCGTCGGCATGCTGATCCTCATCATGCCGATCTCGCAGAGCGCGGCGTTCCCGCACGAGATGTTCGGCTTCACGGGCCTGAACCCGTTGAACCTCCTCGTCATGGCCACCCTCGTCTCGCTCTACATGCGCTGGCTGGGGCAGGGCATGCTGAAGGGCTTCGTGCCGCGCTCGCTCTTCGTCCTCTACCTCCTGCCGCTGGCGATGGGAGGGGCGCTCGGCATGTTCCACTGGGAAGAGATCCCGGGGCTCTTCCGCGACCTGGACATGCTGTACGTGACGTCGACCTTCTCGTACTGGCGCGACATGTTCTTCAAGCCGCTGATCTTCGTGGTCTACGCGCTCATGGTCTCGTGCGCCGTGCAGAAGAGCGAGAACCCGGAGCGCTTCGTCACGCCGATGATCGTGTCGATCGTCGTGATGGCGATGGTGGCCGTCACCTTCGTGGCGGTCGAGGGCTACACGCTGTCGCAGCTCGCGGGCATCTATTCGCGGCAGATGTTCTCGTCGCTCGGCATGCACGCCAACGACCTCGGCCGGCTCTACGCCACGGCGTACGCGCCGCTGCTCTTCATGTGGGGCCGCACGCACAACAGCGGCCTCAAGCTGCTGCTGGTCATCGTGATGGCGCTGGTGGCCGCGGCGCTGCTGCTCACGTTCTCGCGCGGCGCGTTCCTGAGCTTCATCATCGTGAACATCGTCTTCCTCGTCTCGCGGCGCAGCTGGAAGATGTTCGGCCTCGCCGCCGTGCTGCTGCCGATCGCGCTGTGGCTCGCGCCCGGCGCGCTGTGGGACCGCGTGACCATGGGCGTGGGGCAGGGCGCGGACGCCGTGACCGCGGGGCGCACGGGCGAGATCTGGGCGCCGCTCATGCCGGAGATGCTCGACAGCCCCTTCTGGGGAAAAGGCATCGGCGCGGTCATGTGGTCGCGCGCCATGGTCGAGGGCCGCCTGCCGCTGGTGTCGCACCCGCACAACGCCTACCTGCAGGCCTACCTGGACATGGGACTCATCGGCCTGCTGCTGCTCACCGCCTTCTGGATCTACATCTGGGCGCGCCTGCTGCGCTACGGGCGCGACCCGCGCCTGCCGGTGAACCTGCAGGGGTTCTTCCAGGGCTCCGCGGCGGGCGTGGTGGCGTTCCTCGTCGCCGGCTTCGCGGGCAACAGCCTCGAGCCCGATGCGGCGCAAGTATTCATGTGGTTCGCGGTCGGAATGATGTACGGCGTGGCCCGACGGCTCGCCGTGAAGCTCTCCTAGGAGACGGCAATGTGCGGCATCACCGGTTACTGGACCCGTCGCGGCGACCCGGCCGCGTGGCTGAACGACCTCGCGGCGTCGGTGGCGACGCTGCGCCGGCGCGGTCCCGACGACAGCGGCGTCTGGGTGCGGCCCGGCGGGCGCGTGGCCCTGGGCCACACACGGCTGTCGATCCTCGACCTCTCGCCCCTCGGCCACCAGCCGATGCGCACGACCGACGGCGAGCTCACGATGGTCTTCAACGGCGAGGTGTACAACTTCGCCGCGGTGCGCGCGGAGCTCGAGTCCCTCGGCCACCGCTTCCGCAGCAGCGGCGATTCCGAGGTCGTGCTCGCCGCGGTCCGCCAATGGGGCATGAAGGCCGTCGACAGGTTCGTCGGCATGTTCGCCATCGCCATCTGGAACGAGCGCGAGCGCCGGCTGCTGCTGCTGCGCGACCGCATGGGCGTGAAGCCCCTCTACTACGCATGGAACGGGCAGGCGCTGTGGTTCGGCTCGGAGCTCAAGGCGCTGCGCGCATTCACGGCGTGGGAGCCCGAGATCGACCGCGACGCCTTGGGCGAGTACCTGCAGTTCGGCTACGTCTCCGCGCCGCGCTCGATCTACCGCAACGTCTTCAAGCTGCTGCCCGGGCATTGGCTCGAGCTGGGCGAGGTGGGCGAGCCGGTCGCGCACCGCTACTGGAACCCCACGGACCACCTCGAGCCGCTGCAGGGCAGCGAGGAGGACCTCGAGCGCGAGCTCGAGCACCTGCTGGTCGATGCGTTCCGCTACCGCATGGTGTCGGACGTGCCCGTGGGCGTGTTCCTCTCGGGCGGCATCGACTCCTCGACCGTCGCGGCGCTGCTGCAGCGCCATGGCGGCGGCGACGTGCGCACCTACACGATCGGCTTCAGCGACCCGCGCTTCAACGAGGCCGACCATGCGCGCGCCGTGGCGCGCCACCTGGGCACGCGCCACACGGAGCAGATCGTGACCCCCGCCGACATGCGCTCGGTGCTCACCGGCTGGGCCGACCTCTTCGACGAGCCCTTCGGCGATTCCTCCGGCGTGCCGACGTACCTCGTGTCGCGCCTCGCGCGCGAGAGCGTGAAGGTCGCGCTCTCGGCCGACGGCGGCGACGAGCTCTTCAACGGCTACAACCATTACGGCATCGTGCTCGAGCGCGAGCAGGCGCTCTCGCGCTGGCCGGCGGGCGCGCGGCGCCTGTTCTCGAAGTCGCTCGGCGCCGCCTCGCTCATGCCCGTGGGCGACAGCCTGCCGCTGCCTTCGGCGCTGCGCCATGCGACGCGGCGCAACGTGATCGACCGCCTCGAGAAGCTGCGCATGATGCTGCCGGACCTCGAGCGCACCACGATGTACGACCTCGCGATGACGTCGTGGACGCCGGGCGAGATCGCGCCGCTGGTGGGCGGGCCCGTCGCGCCGCGCGAGGGCGTGCGCGTGCCGGGCGCGCATTTCGCCGACCAGATGGCGCTCGACGACATCCGCCACTTCCTGCCGGACGACATCCTCGTGAAGGTCGACCGCACGACGATGGCCTCGGGGCTCGAGGGCCGCGAGCCGCTGCTCGACCATCGCGTCGTGGAGTTCGCGCTGCGCCTGCCGCTGCACCTTCGCCGCGGGCCGCTCGGGCCCAAACACCTGCTGCGCAAGGTGCTCTACCGGCACGTGCCGCGCGAGATCCTCGAGCGCCCGAAGCAGGGCTTCGGCGTGCCGCTGTCGAGCTGGCTGCGCGGGGACCTGAAGCCGCTGCTCGACTACCTCTCGCCCGAGCGCATCCGCGCGGCCGGCATCCTCGATCCCGGGATGGTCGCGCGTGCCGTGCGCAATTTCGTGGACGGCGGGCCGCGCAACGACCGCGTGGACGTGCAGAAGCTGTGGTACCTGCTTGCCTTCGAGATGTGGCGCGAGCGCTGGATGAAGCCTGTCGAAAGGAACCGGGAGGGGACGCTCGATGCGCGTGCTGTTTGTAATCAGTGAGCTCACCTTCGGCGGCGCGCAGAAGCAGGTCGTCGAGATCGCGCGCCAGCTCGTGCGCCACGGCCACGAGGCGGCGATCTACACGCTGAACGACGACGTGCCGCGCGCGAAGGAGCTCGACGGATCCGGCGTGGAGCTGGTCGTCGACCAGAAACGCTCGAAGCTCGACCCGCGCGTGTTGAAGCGCCTGCGCGCCTTCATCGCCTCGTGGCGGCCCGACATCGTGCACGGCTTCCTCTTCGACGGCGACATCTACGCGCGGATCGCGGCGCTCGGCACCGGGGTGCCGGTGCTCAACTCCGAGCGCAGCGACAACTACACGATCTCGCCGCTGCAGAAGGCCGCGCACTGGCTCACCAAGCCGCTCGTCGACGGCGTGGTCGCCAACAGCCGCTCGGGCAGCGCCTTCGCGCAGCGCCTCTACGGCTACGACCCGCGCCACATGCACGTGGTGTGGAACGGCATGCGCATCGAGGACTTCGAGCGCCGCGGCCTCTCGCGCGAGGACTATCGCGCGACCTTCTTCGGCCCCGGTGCGCACAAGCTCGCGGTGCTCTCGGGATCGATCAAGCCCGCGAAGGACTATCCGCTCGCGCTCGATACGGCCGCGGCGCTCGTGCGCGCCGCTCCCGAATGGCGCGTGCTCTGCCTCGGCGACCAGCTGGTGAAGCGCGTCGACTACGGCGTGGGCAAGGACTCGGACTCGGGCGACTACACGGACATGGTGATGCGCC
>DASTGG010000416.1:0-15080 GCA_035719385.1 Usitatibacter sp. | reverse complement strand
CAGCAAGGGCGGCGCGCTGTCGGTGAAGCTCTCGAGCGGCGAGCTGCTGCCCGCCGACCTCGTGATCAGCGCCACGGGCGTGCGCCCGTCGCTGGATCTCGCGGCCACCGCCGGCCTCACCACGAACGTCGGCATCCGCGTGGACAAGCGCATGCGCACGAGCGACCCGCGCATCTACGCCGCGGGCGATGCGGCGCAGGCCGAGGAGCTGTACACGCGCAATTACGTCGTGAATGCCGTGCAGCCCAACGCCGCCGAGCAGGCGCGCGTCGCGGCGCTCAACATGGCGGGGCGCGACGTGCCCTCGCCCGGCTCCTTCGCCATGAACGTGCTCGACACGCTCGGGCTCATCGCCTCCTCGTTCGGGCAATGGCAGGGCGTGCCGAACGGCGAAAGCGTGGAGCACGTGGACGAATCCCGCTACCGCTACGTCGGCCTGCAGTTCGACGATGCCGACCGGCTCGTGGGCGCGACCACGCTGGGGCTCACCCAGCACGTCGGCGTGCTGCGCGGGCTCATCCAGTCCGGACGGCCGCTCAAGTCATGGAAACAGGTTCTCCGCAACGATCCGCTCGACCTGATGAAGGCATACCTCGCGACGGTCCAGGCCGCCGCGTGAGGATCGTGCTCAAGCTGTACGCCATGCTGACGGACTACCTGCCGCAGCAGGGCCGGGACCAGAAGCACGAGGTGGACGTGGATCTGCCCGAGGGCGCCACCGTGGCCCACGTCATCGAGCGCTTCCGGCTGCCGGAGCGCTGGCTGCACCTCGTCCTCGTCAACGGCGTCTACATCCCCCCCGAGCATCGCGGCACGCGCACGCTGCGCGACGGCGATGCGCTCGCCATCTGGCCGGCCGTCGCCGGCGGCTGACCGTCCCTCGGGGCCGCATCGACGCTGCGCGGCGCTCTCGCTACAATGCCGCCCACGCAAGGGTCCGCCTGAGACCCGGCCAGCAAGGGCCCTTCGGCGCTGCAGCGGGGCCACCGCAACGGGGGAAACGGTGAGCACGCGCTGATGAGGCATTACTCCATCCTGGAATACGCCGGTTTCCGCTGGCTGAAGGGCGCCCTCCTCCTGTGCGCCGTGGCGGCGGCCGCGTACCTGTGGCACGACCCTCCCCTCAAGCCTTACGGCGGCACGTGGCTCGGCTACACGCTCGGCACGATCGGCGCCCTGCTGATCGTGTGGCTGCTGTGGTACGGCGTGCGCAAGCGCCGCTACCGCTCGACGAGCTCCTCGGTCCAGGGCTGGCTCTCGGCCCATGTCTATCTCGGCACGGCGCTCGTCGTGGTGACGACGCTGCACACCGGCTTCGAGCTCGGCTGGAACGTGCACACGCTCGCCTACGTGCTGATGCTGGCCGTCGTGGCGAGCGGCTTCTACGGCGTGTGGATCTACGTCAGCGTGCCCAAGGCCATCACCGGCAACCTCGGCGAGGACACGCTCGACGGGCTCGTCGTGCAGCTGGGCGACATCGACCGCAAGCTGCGCGGCGCGGGACTGTCGCTGCCCGACGAGCTGCTCGTGCTGGCGAACGACTCGGTGAACGGCACCTGCCTGGGCGGAACCCTCCGACGGGTCGTGACCGGCCGCGACCCCTCGTGCCCCACGGCGGCGGCCATCCGCCAGTGGCCCGACCGCGCGAAGCGCCTCACCGGCGAGTCGGCACGCGCGGCCAAGGACGTCTACGGCCTCCTGTTGCAGAAGGACGCCGTGCTCGAGCGCGCGCGCCGCGACCTCGCCTTCAGGGCGCGCATCGAGTGGTGGCTCTACCTGCACGTGCCGCTCGCCGTCGCGCTGCTCGCCGCGCTGACGGCGCATGTCGTCTCGGTCTTCATCTACTGGTGAGCGCATGAAGCTCGTCCTCCTGTTCCGCGCGCCCGGCAAGCCCCAGGTGCGCAAGGTGGTGCAGGGCGAATGGTTGCGCGTGGGCCGCAACGCGAGCTGCGAGGTCCACCTGCCCGACGCGCGCATCGCGCTCGAGCAGGGGCTCATCGTGAACCGCGACGGCCCCGTGTACATCGAGGGCGAGGCCGGCAGCCAGAACATCACGCGCAAGACGGTGCACCAGTTGCGGCTGAAGCCCGGCACGGTGCTCGAGATCGGGCCGTACCGGCTCGAGGCGGTCCAGGCGCCCGGAGGGTTCGACGCCGCCATCGCGATCGAGCTCGCCGCGCCGCCCGCGCCGGAGGTCGCGGGCGACCTCGCGAGCCGCACATCGCGCCGTTCGCTCGCCTCCCTGGGCCTCAGCAAGCGCGAGCTCGCGTGGGCGCTCTTCGCGATGGTGCTGCTCGTCTTCCTGGTGCTGCCCATGGGGCGCGTGCTCGACCTGCCCTGGCGCGAGGCGGCGGCGCAGCTGCCGGCCGGCGACCGCTTCTGGAATCCCGGCCCGCTCACGCTCGCCCACGAGCCGCTCGCGAAGGATTGCGCCGCGTGCCACGAGGTCGCCTTCAACCACGTGAAGAACGGCGCCTGCCTCGAGTGCCACGAGAAGACCGGCAGCCACGCCTCGCCGCAGCTGCGTCCCGCGGCGCTCTCGGCCGATTCGCGCTGCACGAGCTGCCACCGCGAGCACAAGGGCGTGAAGCCCACGCATCGCGACGATTCCACGTTCTGCGTCGATTGCCATCGCCAGGTGAAGGCGCAGGCCATCGCGGCGGAATCGGAGAACGTCGTGGATTTCGCGAAGGACCACCCGGCCTTCCGCGTGACCATCGGCACGCAGCGCGTTCGCATGGGCGCGCAGCCGCTGCGCCAGGATCCCGGCTTGCTGTTCAACCACGCGGTGCACCTCGACGTGAAGGGCGTCAAGCACCCGGCCAAGGGCCGCGTGCGCCTGGACTGCGGCGCCTGCCACCACCCCGACGCCTCGCAACGCAGCTTCGAGCCGATCGTGATGCGGCGCGATTGCCACGAATGCCACCTCCTGCAGTTCGAGCCCGCGGTGAGCAAGCGCGAGGTGCCGCATGGCGAGGCGCGCGACGCGGCGATGGTGATCGACGAGTTCTACGCGAGCCTCGCGCTGCGCGGCACGCCGGACAGCTTCCAGAAGGCCTTCGGCGTGCCCGGCGAGGGACTGCTGCGCCGCGTGGGCGACCCCACCGATGCGCAGCGCCGCAGCGCGCTCGCGCTCGCCGAGCAGAAGTCGAAGCGCGTGGCGCGCGACCTGTTCGAGGTCCGCGTCTGCAAGACCTGCCACACCGTGACGCCCGAGGGCGAGGGCCGGTCGGTGAAGCCGGTCAAGATGCCGCACCACTGGATGCCGCACGCGCGGTTCGACCATCGCGCGCACGCGCAAACGCCGTGCGTGAAGTGCCACGACGTGCGCCAGTCGAAGCGCGCCTCCGACGTGGCCATGCCGGCGATCGCGACGTGCCGCAGCTGCCATGGCGGCTCGCACCCCGTCGAGGGCAAGGTCACTTCGAACTGCCTGCTGTGCCACGACTTCCACGATCCTCAGCACCGCTGGGATCCGCAATTCCGCCCGCGCAAGGAGCCGCCCCGCGTGGCCGGGGTGACGCTGCATGCGCCTTGAAATCGCCGCGGCCGTGATCGGCTCGGGGCTCGCGGTGGCCGCCTGCTCGGGCTCTTCCGGCGGCGCGAGCCCGGGCGCATGCACCGCCGCCTGCGACGCCCCGAAGGCTTTGACGCCGGCCGACGTGCAGCGCGTCATCGCCCAGGCGGCGGCGGAAGCGCAGGCGCGCGGCGCCCCCGCGCAGATCGCCGTCGTCGATCGCGTGGGCAACGTGCTCGCGGTGTTCACCATGCCGGGCGCCCCGGCGACGATCGCGATCGCGAGCGGCTTCGGCCGCGGCGGCCTCGACGGCATCGAGGCGGGCACCATTCCCGCCACGCTGGCCGCCATCAGCAAGGCGATCACCGGCGCGTATCTGTCCTCGCAGGGCAACGCGTTCTCGACGCGGACCGCGGGACAGATCGTCCAGGAGCATTTCGACCCGCAGGAGCAGAACCAGCCGTCGGGGCCGCTCTACGGCGTGCAGTTCTCGCAGCTCACGTGCTCGGACGTGAACCGCAGCGGCGTCGACGCCACCGCGGGCCCGAAGCGCGCGCCGCTCGGGCTCGCGGCCGATCCGGGCGGCCTGCCGCTCTACAAGGACGGCGTGCTCGTGGGCGGCATCGGCATCGAGGCCGATGGGCGCTACGGCCTGGATCGCGACATCACCGACACCGACGAAAGCCCCGAGGAGCGCATCGCCGTGGCCGGCGCGAGCGGCCTCGATGCGCCGGCCGACATCCGCGCCGACCGCATCACCGCCGATGGCCATGCGTTCCGTTACGTCGATGGCGAAGGGCTGCGCACCGATCCTTCGCGCGCGCCGGCTTTCTCCGCCACGCCGGGCACGATCACCGCCGTAGCGGGCTATTCGACCGCCGCGGTGCGCGGCGGGACCGCGTTCGGCAGCAACGCATCGGGCGTGCGCGCCGACGCCGGCGACTTCGCCGCGGCAGGCGGCTGGATCCTCGTCGATGAGGCCGGAAGCAACCGGTTCCCGGTGCGCGGCACCGCGTCCATCGGAGCGGCGGAGGTGCGCTCGCTGTTGGGCGAGGCGCTCGCCATCGCGGCGCGCGCGCGCGGCCAGATCCGGCGCCCGCTGGGCTCGTCCGCGCACGTGAGCATCGCCGTGGTCGACACCAATGGCGACATCCTGGGGCTGGTGCGCACGTCCGACGCGCCCGTGTTCGGCATCGACGTCGCGGTGCAGAAGGCGCGCACCGCGATGTTCTTCTCGCATCCGGGCGCCGCGGCCGCGTGGCGCGCGCTGCCCGACGCGCACGAGCTGGTCGGCCCCACCGATGTGCGGCTGGCTCATTACCTCGACGAAACGCGGGCTTTTCTCGGCGCGCCGGACGAGTTCAGCGGCATCACCGCGTGGACCCCGCGCGCCATCGGCAACCTGCACCGGCCGTTCTTTCCCGACGGCATCGCCGCCACGGCGCCGGGACCGCTGTCCACGCCCATCGATCGCTGGAGCCCTTTCAACGTGGGCTTGCAGCTCGACCTCGTCTACAACCAGCTCATCAAGGGCGTGCTCGGCGACACCTCCACGGGGTGCACCGGCATCGCGGCGCTGCGCGACGGCATCCAGGTCTTCCCGGGCGGCGTGCCGATCTATCGCGGCGACACGCTCGTGGGCGGCATCGGCGTCTCGGGCGACGGCGTGGACCAGGACGACATGGTCGCGTACCTCGGGCTCGCCAACGCGGGCCGCGCGCTGGGCGCCTCGGGCATCGCGAACGCGCCGCGGGAGAAACGCGCGGACCGCTACGCGCCGCAGAACGCGCGCCTGCGCTACGTGCAATGCCCGCAATCGCCCTTCAACGGATCGAGCGAGCAGAATGTTTGCGATTGAGGCGGCGCTCGCGATGATGATCGCCGCGGCCGGGGAGCCGCGCGTGCCCGACCACGATCCCGCGAAGGAGATCGTTCCGCGCCGTCCCGGGCCCGGCAAGCCGCTCGAGTACGTCCCGCCGCTGCCCGATCCGAGCCAGGTCCCGGGGCCCGCGCCCGCCTTGCCGCGCGAATCGCTGCCGGTCGAGGACCGCTGGCGCATCATGCGCTCGCTCGGCGTGAACGCCCCGTGGTACGACCCGTACAACCCGAACGTGCTGAAGGGCGACCTGCCCATCGCGGGGGAACCGTGGTTCCGCGAGCGTTTCCCGCGCCTCGCGCAGCGCCTGGCGCCCGACTGGTTCGTGAACCTCGGCGTCGTCTCCGACACGCTGCTCGAGGCGCGCCGCCTGCCCACGCCCGTCGGCCCGCAGGCCACGGCCCGCCCGGACAGCGTGAACGTCTACGGCGGCGAATCGCAGACCGTCGCCACCGAGACGCTCATCGTGTCGATGGCGCTCATCAAGGGCGACACGACGTTCCGCCCGCCCGATTACGAGCTGCGCCTCACGCCGGCGCTCAACGTGAACCATGCGCGCGTCGACGAAGTGCGCGCGCTTCGCGTGGACCCGCGCTCCGGCACGACGCGCGACGACAACCACGCGGGGCTTCAGGAAGCGTTCGCGGACGTGCACCTGCGCAACGTCTCCGCGCGCTACGACTTCGATTCCGTGCGCGTCGGCATCCAGCCCTTCACCGCCGACTTCCGCGGCTTCCTCTTCAACGACGTGCCGCTGGGCGTGCGCCTCTTCGGCACGCGCGACAACAACCAGTGGCAGTACAACCTCGCATGGCTGCGCCGCCTCGAGAAGGACACCAACTCGGGCCTGAACGACGTGGGGCGGCAGCCGCGGCGCGACGACGTCTTCGTCGCCAACGCGTATCGCCAGGACTGGCCGCGGCCCGGCTTCACCTCGCAGGCGATCGCGGCGCTGAACGTGAATCGCGAGGGCGGCGCGCAGTTCTACGACGCGAACGGCTTCCTCGTGCGGCCGGCCGTGCAAGGCGATTCGCGCGGGCACGACTACACCGTCGCGTACCTGGGCTACAACGGCGACGGGCACCTCGGGCGCTGGAACCTTTCCGCCTCGGCGTACGCGGCGCTGGGACGGGACGACCGCCACCCGCTGGCGCAGCGCCCGCAATCGATCCGCGCGGGCTTCGCCGCCGCGGAGCTGTCGCGCGACTTCAGCTGGGTGCGCCTGCGAATGAGCGCGCTCTTCCAGTCGGGCGACCGCGACCCTTTCGACGGCAAGGCCACCGGCTTCGATGCGATCCTCGAGAACCCGCTTTTCGCCGGGGCCGACACGAGCTACTGGATCCGCCAGCCCATTCCCCTGATCGGCGGCGGCGGCGTCGCCCTCTCGGGGCGCAACGGCGTGCTCGCCGACCTGCGCGCCTCGAAGGACCAGGGCCAATCCAATTTCGTGAATCCCGGGCTGATGCTCGCGGGAATCGGCGGTGACGTGGACCTCACGCCGCAGACGCGCCTCATCGGCAACCTCTCGTACCTGCGCTTCGCCGCGACCGAGGTGCTCGGCGTGCTGCGCAACCAGGCGCCGCCGCCGCGCGAGATCGGCTGGGACGTCTCGGGCGCGGTGCAGTGGCGGCCGTTCATGAGCCAGAACGTCGTCGTGAACGCTTCGGCCGCCGCGCTCTTCGCGGGCTCCGGCCTGAAGGCGCTGTATCCGGACGAGCGCGTGCGCTACTCGATGCTCGTGAACGTCGTGGCGGCTTTCTGACCATGCGCCTGGCCGCCGCCTTCCTCCTCCTCCTCGCCTTCGCCGCCGCCTCGCATGCGGCCGCGCCGCGCGCGCCCGCGAAGCAAAGCATCATGGATGCGCGCGCGAAGTCGGCCGGGTGCCTGGGCTGCCACACGGCGACGGACCGCCCGACGATGCACCAGAACCCCGGCGTCGCTCTCGGCTGCACCGATTGCCACGGCGGCGACGCCTCGATCGATGTGCACGGCGCGAAGCGGGGCACGCCGGAGTACACCGCGCGGCTGCGCGAGGCGCACGTGCTGCCGCGCGACCTCGCGGCCTGGAACTGGCCCTCGAGCGCCACGCCGCCGCGCACGTACACGCTGCTCAATCGCGAGAGCCCAGAGTTCGTGCGCTTCATGAACCCCGGCGACCTGCGCGTGGCGCGCGAGGCGTGCGGCGCCTGCCACCTGCCGATCATCCAGGCGAGCGAGCGCAGCCTGATGGCGACCTCGGCGATGCTGTGGGGCGGCGCCGCCTACAACAACGGGATCCTTCCGTTCAAGCGCTACATCCTCGGCGAGGCGTACACGCGCGAGGGCCTGGGCGCGACCGTGGTGAATCCGGTGAAGCCGGACGCGTTCATGACGCACAAGGGCATCCTGCCGTCGCTCACCGCGCTGCCGGCGTGGGAGACGATCCCGCCTGCCGACGTCTTCCGCGTGTTCGAGCGCGGCGGGCGCATCATCGCGAGCCAGTTTCCCGAGATCGGCCTGCCGAACGTCTCCGGCACGCTGCAGAAGCTCGACGAGCCGGGACGCCCCGACATCCGCCAGTCGAGCCGCGGGCCCGGCACCGGCAACCGCATCGCGGTGCCCGTCATCAACATCACCAAGACGCGCCTCAACGACCCGCACCTCTGGTTCCTCGGCACCAGCGACCAGCCGGGCGACTATCGCTCCTCCGGATGCACCGCATGCCACGCCGTCTATGCGAACGACCGCGATCCGAAGCACGCGGGCCCCGACGCGCGCTTCGGCCATCGCGGCACCAGCGCCACGGCCGATCCCACGATCGCGAAGGACGAGCCGGGGCACCCGATCCGCCACGCGTTCACGCGCGCGGTGCCTTCCTCGCAATGCATGGTCTGCCACATGCACCAGCCCAACGTGTTCGTGAACAGCTTCTACGGCACGATCATGTGGGACTACGAGTCGGACGCGCCCTTCATGTGGCCGAAGCGGCAGAAGTACCCGACCGCCGAGGAGGCGCGCCGCATCCTCGACCGCAACCCCGAGGAGGCATCGATCCGCGGCAACTGGAGCGACCCGGCATTCCTCGAGCAGGTCTCGACGCTCAATCCGCAACTGAAGGACACCCAGTTCGCCGACTACCACGGCCACGGCTGGAACTTCCGCGCGGTCTTCAAGCGCGACCGCCACGGCACGCTGCTCGACAAGGACGGCAAGCCGGTCGCCGACGACGATCCGAAGAAATTCGCGAAGGCGGTGCACCTCACTTCCATCCACCTCGACCTGGGCTTCCATTGCGTGGACTGCCACTTCGGGCAGGACGCGCATGGCAACGGCCATGTCTACGGCGAAGTGGCCGCCGCGGTCGAGATCGACTGCGCCGACTGCCACGGCACCGCGGACAAGTACCCGACGCTGCGCACCTCCGGCCCCGCCTCGCGTCCCGGAGGGCTCGACATGTCGCTGCTGCGCACGCAGGACGGCCGGCGGCGCTTCGAATGGATCGACGGCGTGCTGTGGCAGCGCTCGGCGATCGATCCGAACCTGCAGTGGAAGATGACGCTGGTGAAGGACACCGTCACGCCGGGCAACCCGCGCTACAACGAGAAGGCGGCGCGCGCGAAGCTCATGCACGCGGGCGCCGAAGGCCGCGCGGGCAAGTGGGGCGCGGGCGCGAAGGAGTACGCCCACGGCAACGACAAGATGACCTGCTTCACGTGCCACCTGTCGTGGACCACGAGCTGCGCCGGCTGCCACCTGCCCATCCAGGCCAACTGGAAGACCGAGCGCAACCACTACGAGGGCGGGGAGACGCGCAACTACGCGACGTACAACCCGCAGGTCGCGCGCGAGGACATGTTCCAGCTCGGCCGCCACGGCCCCGTGAAGGCAAGCCGCATCGCGCCGATCCGGTCCTCGTCGGCGCTGGTGCTGTCCTCGACCAACATCAACCGCGAGCGCATCTACATCCAGCAGCCGCCGGTGGCCGCGAGCGGCTTCTCGTCGCAGGCCTTCGCGCCCCACTACCCGCACACGGAGCGCAAGACCGAGACCAAGACGTGCACCGACTGCCACGTCTCGCAGGCGAACGACAACAACGCCATCCTGGCGCAGCTGCTGCTGCAGGGCACGGGCTTCGTGAACTTCGTGGGCTTCGACTCGTGGATCGGCGAGGAGCGCCACGTCGAGGCCGTGCAGGTCACGGAATGGGACGAGCCGCAGGCGGTGATCGGCAGCTACCTGCATCGCTACGCGTATCCCGACTGGTTCGCCGCGCACGAGGAGCGCGGCGGGCGCCTGGTCGAGTCGCACGACCATGCGAGCGAGGGCGCCGTGGGATGCGTGGCGCTCCGCGGCGAGTACCTCTACGCGGCCGAAGGCGCGGGCGGCATGCGCGTGTACGACGTAGCCTCCATCGCGAACAAGGGCGTCTCGCAGCGCATCGTCACCGCGCCCTTCTCGCCGCTCGGCCACGACACGCACATCGCGAGCCGCAATGCGACGTGCGTGGCGCTGCCCACGAACCAGCCGGTCAACCCGCGGCGCAACGCGGGCGAGCTCATGCGCAAGGTGAACCTCGAGCAGGCGATCCACCCGATCTACGGCTACGCGGTGGTGAGCGATGCCGTCGAGGGGCTCATCCTCGTGAACGTGGAAACGCTGGCCGACGGCGAGCCGCGCAACAACTTCCTGTCGCGCGCCGTCACGTTCAATCCCGGCGGCGCGCTCGATGGCGCGCGCCACGTGACGCTCGGCGGGCACATCGCGTATGTCGCGACGCCGCGCGCGCTCGTCGTCGTGGACCTCGACAAGCCGCTCGAGCCGCGGGTGATCGCGAACGTCCCCCTGGAAGACGCGCGCGCGAGCGCGCTGCAATTCCGCTACCTCTTCGTCACCACCGCGCGCGGGCTCGAGGTGCTCGACGTGACGCTGCCCGAAAGGGCACATAGCGTGCCGGATGCGCGCGTGGCGCTCGGTGACGCGCGCAAGGTGTACGTGGCGCGAACGTACGCGTACGTGGCCGCCGGTGCCGAAGGGCTCGCGATCCTCGATGTCGAGCGCCCGGAAAGGCCCGCGCTGCTCACGCGTTTCACCGCGGAAGGCAGGCTGGACGACGCGCGCGACGTGGTGGTCGGCTCGACCAACGCCTCGCTCTTCGCGTACGTGGCCGACGGCCGCAACGGCCTCAAGGTGCTGCAGCTCACGTCGCCCGAGATCCAGCCGAAGTTCTACGGCTTCAGCCCCGAGCCGCGCCCGCGCCTGATCGCCTGGAAGGAGACCCGCTCGCCGGCGAACGCGCTCGCCAGGGGACTCGATCGCGACCGCGCCGCGGACGAGACCGGCGGACAGATCGCCGTCTTCGGGCGCGTGGGCGCGCGGCCGTTCACGCTCGAGGAGCAGCGGCGCTTTTACCTGAACCCGGACGGAAGCGTATGGAACGTCAAGGACTAGCCGCCCTCCTCGCCTTCCTGTGCTGCGCCGGCGCGGGCGCCGCCGGGCCGGCGAAGAACCTCGGCGTCGTGAGCTGCGCGAGCAGCCTCTGCCACGGCTCCGTGAGCCCGTGGAAGGACTCGAACATCCTGCAGAACGAGTACGTCACGTGGTCGCGCGTCGACAAGCATGCGACCAAGGCCTATCACGTGCTGCTCACGGAGCGCTCGCAACGCATCGTGCGCAACCTGGGGCTCACGACGCCGGCGCAGGAGACGAAGATCTGCCTCGATTGCCACGCCTACAATCCGCCGCCCGCGCTGCGCGGCGAGCGCTTCAAGGTGGCCGACGGCGTGAGCTGCGAGGCGTGCCACGGCGCCTCGGAGAACTGGATCGCCTCGCACACGGCGCCGGAGGCGACGCATGCGGACAACGTCGCGAAGGGCCTCTATCCCCTCAGTGATCCCGTGGCGCAGGCGCGGCTGTGCCTGTCGTGCCACTTCGGCGACCGCAACCGCTTCGTGACGCATCGCATGATGGGCGCGGGCCATCCGCGCATGAGCTTCGAGCTCGACACGTTCTCGCAGACGCAGCCGCCCCATTTCGTGATCGACGACGACTGGCGCCGGCGCAAGGGCAGCTGGGACGAGGTGCGCGTGTGGGCCGTGGGCCAGGCGCTCGCCGCGCAGGAGCTGCTCGACGTGCTGCTCGACGACAAGCGCGGCCGCGACGGCCTTTTCCCCGAGCTCGTCGTGTTCGACTGCTACGCGTGCCACCATCCGATGTCGGACAAGCGCTGGACGCCGGCGACGGGCACCAGCCCCGGGCGCATCCGGCTGAACGACTCGAACCTCCTCATGGTGCGGCAGATCGCGCACCGCACGCTGCCCGCGCCCCAGGCCGACGCCTTCGACACGACCATGACCGGCCTGCACCGCGCCGTCGCGGGCGACGGCGGCGACCCGATCGCCTCGGTCACGCGCATGCGCGCCATGCTGGCGGAGCTCGTGAAGGCGGTCGCGGCGCGCGACTTCGACACCGCGGACGTGCGCGCCATCGCCGCGAGCCTCGTGCGCGAAGCCGCGGACGGGCGCTATCGCGACTACGCCGGCGCCGAGCAGGCGACGATGGCGATCTCGAGCGTCATGAACTGGCTCGCGCGCCATGGCGGGCTCGCCAACGTGCGCGCAGCCAACGCGGCGCTCGACCGCGTGTACGAAAGCGTGCGCAACGACGAGCGCTACCAGCCGCAGCGCTTCCGCGAGGCCATGGCGGCGCTCGCGCAGACCCTCGGGAGCTGAAGCCCATGGAAAATGCCTTCCGCATCGCGATCATCGGCTCGGGCCCCGCGGGACTCTCGGCCGCGGCGCATGCGGCCGAGCTCGGCGTGAGCCACGTGCTCCTCGAGGCCGAGGACCACCTTTCGAACACGATCCACAA
Source organism: Usitatibacter sp. (assembly GCA_035719385.1). Taxonomy (GTDB): domain Bacteria; phylum Pseudomonadota; class Gammaproteobacteria; order Burkholderiales; family Usitatibacteraceae; genus Usitatibacter. Next base: position 2,841 of record DASTGG010000416.1, on the reverse strand, counting down.
GTACCAGAAGGGCAAGCACGTCATGGCGGAGCCGCAGGTGCTGCCGCTTCGCAGCCCCCTCAGCTTCGCGGCCGGCAAGCGCGAGGCGATCCTCGAGGCCTGGCAGCGCGAGGCGGCCGCGAGCCGCATCAACGTGCGCCTGCGTTGCGAGGTCGCCTCCGTCGCCGGCGAGGACGGGCGCTTCGAGATCCGCACCCGCGCGGGCGAGACCTACCGCGCCGAAAAGGTGATCCTCGCCATCGGCGTGCAGGGCAACCTGCGCAAGCTCGGCGTGCCCGGCGAGAATCTCGGGCAGGTCGACTACCAGCTGGACGATCCGGACGAGTTCCGCGGCGAGACCATCGTCATCGTGGGCGCCGGCGATGCCGCCATCGAGAACGCGCTCGCGCTCGCGGAGCACAACCAGGTCGTGCTCATCAACCGCAACGAGGAGTTCACGCGCTGCAAGGAAGGCAACCTCGCGCTGGTGCTGGGCGCGATCCGGGACGGGCGCATCGACTGCCGCTACGGCACGTCGGCGGCGGCCGTGGATCGCCTCGAGGCGGCGCAGGCGGGCGATCCCGCGCTCGCCTTCCAGGTGAAGACGCCGACCGGCCCCGACACGATCGACTGCCACCGCATCATCGCGCGCCTGGGCGCCACGCCGCCGCGCAAGCTCGTGGAGAGCTTCGGCGTGCGCTTCCCGAACGACGACCCGGCGTGCGTGCCGCAGCTTTCGGAGACGTACGAGTCGAACGTGAAGGGCCTGTACATCGTCGGCGCGCTCGGCGGCTGCCCGCTCATCAAGCAGGCGATGAACCAGGGCTACGAGGCGGTGGAATTCGCCCTCGGCCGCACGGTCGAGCCCGCCGACGAGCCGCTGCTCGCGCGCCGCTTCGAGCGTTTCTCGCGCTCGATGTCCGTCTCGCAGGTCCTCGACCTCATCCAGGAGAACGTGCCTCTGCTGGCGGACCTGAACCGCCTGCAGCTGCGCGAGTTCCTGCTCGAGAGCGAGCTGCGGGCGCCGCGCGAGGACGAGATCATCTTCCAGCGCAACGACTACACCAACTCGTTCTTCATGATCGTGGGGGGCGAGGTGCTGGTGGAGACGCGCGCCGACGGCGAGCGCGCGTGGTTCGCCCTCGGCCCCGGCGAGTTCTTCGGCGAGATGGGCCTCATCTCCGGGCGGCGCCGCTCGACCACCGTGAAAGCCGGGCCCGACTGCGTGCTCGTCGAGGCGCCGCGCCGCGCGATGCTCAAGCTGATCGCGTCCGTCGAGTCCGTGCGCAAGCAGGTCGACGAGGCCTTCGTGAAGCGCGCCGTGCGCAGCTACCTGGGTCCCATGCTGCCGGAGCGCGACCTCGCCGACCTCATCGAGCAGGGCGTCGAGGTGCGCCGCTACGGCAGCGGCGAGACGCTCTTTTCCGAGGGCGACGCTCCCGACGGCCTGTACCTCGTCCGCCGCGGCTCGGTCACGATCTCGCGCACGATCGCGGGGCGCGAAGTGGTGCTCTCGTACCTCGCCGCCGGCAACTACGTGGGCGAGATGGCGCTGCTGTCGTCGTCGCCGCGCTCGGCCACCGTGCGCGCGGCGGTGGCGACCGAGACGATCGTGCTCGCCGCGGCCGCGTTCAAGCGCGTGATCGCGCGCAACCGCCAATGGCGCGAGGAGCTCGAGGCTCGCTTCCTCGATCGCCTGCGCATGAACGCGGCGATGCAATCGCAGCCCGATCCCGGCAGCCTCATCGGTTTCCTGATGCAGCAGGGCATCGGCGAGGCGACCGACGTGCTGCTGATCGACGAGTCGCTGTGCGTGCGCTGCAACAACTGCGAGAAGGCCTGCGCCGACGTGCACGACGGCACCTCGCGCCTCGACCGCGAGGCCGGCCCCACGTTCGCGCAGATCCACGTGCCGACCTCGTGCCGCCATTGCGAGCACCCGCATTGCATGAAGGACTGCCCGCCGGACGCGATCCAGCGCTCCGCCGGCGGCGAGGTGTTCATCAGGGACACCTGCATCGGCTGCGGCAACTGCGAGCGCAACTGCCCCTACGGCGTGATCCAGCTCGCCGCCGTGAACCCGAAGCGCAAGCGCCCGAGCCTGCTCTCGTGGCTGCTCCTCGGCGCCGGGCCCGAGCCGGGCCTGGAGCCGAAGGTCGCGGGCAAGGACGTGCCGAAGAAGGCGGTGAAGTGCGACATGTGCAAGGAGCTGCCCGGCGGCGCGGCGTGCGTGCGCGCCTGCCCCACGGGAGCGGCCGTGCGCGTGAGCCCCGAGCAGTTCCTCGACTTCGCGGCGCAGCGGCCGCGTTAGACCGCGAGCTCGATCAGGAACGGGCCGCGCTTCGCGCACGCGGCGCGGAAGACGTCGGCGAAGGCCTCGAGCGTTTCCACGCGGCGCGCTTCCACGCCCATCCCGCCCGCGAGCCGCGTCCAGTCGAGGTCGGGCCGCCCGAGGTCGAAGAGGTCCCTCGAGGCCGCGCCGGGCTTCGCGCCCACGGCGAGCAGCTCGCCCTGCAGGATGCGGTACGCGCGGTTGGCGAGGATCACGTTCACGACGTCGAGGTTCTCGCGCGCCTGGGTCCAGAGCGCCTGCAGGCTGTACATCGCACCGCCGTCGGCCTGGAGGCACACCACCTTGCGGTCGGGCGCCGCGATCGCCGCGCCGGTCGCGCAGGGCAGCGCGTGGCCGATCGCCCCGCCCGTGATCTGCAGCCAGTCGTGGGGCGCCGCGTTGAACGTGTGGCCGAAGAGCTGGCGGCCGGCGGTGACGGCGTCGTCGGCCACGATCGCCTGCTCCGGCATGAGGCGCTCGAGCAAGGCGCCGAACGCATCGGGCCTGAAGGCTCCCGTGGGCAGCGCGGC
>DASTGG010000415.1:0-9700 GCA_035719385.1 Usitatibacter sp. | reverse complement strand
CCGCGGGGCTTCGCCCTCGCCGCGGCCGGCGCGGGCGCGGGCGTTTCCACCTTGCCGCGGTACGCGCGCATCTTCTGCGTGGCGCTGATGTAGTCGCGGAAGTCCTCGGTCTGGTCCGTCATCGCGGCCAGCCGCAGCGTGGCATCGAAGGAATCGAAGGTCTTCGCGAGCGGGATGGGCTTGACCTCGTCTTCCTTGCGCGTCGTATCGCCCATCGGGATCGTCGCGGTATCGACATGGCGCTCGGCCGCCATGGTCGGCACGGTGGCGCGCGCCATCACCGGCGCGGTGCTCGCCTTCAGCACCGCCGCGGGGCGCGTCGCGTCCATCTGCCGGCGCACCTCGCGCAGGTCGTCGGCGAGCTCCTTGATGCTCTGGTAGCGGTCCTCGAGCAGCTTCGCCATGGCCTTGGCCACGATGAGGTCGAGCATCGCGGGAATCGCGCGGTTGTGCGAGGAGGGCGGCGGCGGCGTGGTATTCACCGTCGCGTACATGATCGCGTTCACGTTGTCGCCGTCGAAGGGCGCGATGCCGGTGAGCGCCTCGTACAGCACCACGCCCAGCGAGAAGATGTCGCTCCTCGCGTCGATCGTCTTGCCGATCACCTGCTCGGGCGACATGTAGCGCGGCGAGCCGAGGATGAGCCCCGTCATCGTCTTCACGGCGGAGTTGGGCAGCCGCGCGATGCCGAAGTCGGTGATCTTCGCGATGCCGCCCCGCATCACCATGATGTTCGAGGGCTTCACGTCGCGGTGCACGATGTCCTGCTGGTGCGCGAACCACAGGCCGTCGGCCACCTGCGCGATGATGTCCACGACCTGGTCGGGCGGCGGCAGGTTGCCCGAGGCGATCATGTCCTTGAGCTCGCTGCCCTCGAGGAACTCCATCGCCATGTAGGCGACCGACTCGGTCTTGCCGACGTCGTAGATGGTGACGATGTTCGGGTGGTTCAGGCGCCCCGCGGCCTTGATCTCCTGCTGGAAGCGCGCCTCGTACTCCTCGAGCTCCTGGCGCGAGAGGTTGAGGTTGATCGTCTTGATGGCCACCGTGCGGTCGATGATGGGATCGACGGCCTTGTAGACCGTGCCCATGGCGCCCTGGCCGATCTCCGAGATCACCTTGTAGCGGCCGAGTGTCGAGATCATCCCGGTCGTCGCCCTATTTCCTCGGGGTTTCCGGCGCGGCCTTCCTGTCCCTGGAGGCCTGCGCGCGCTTCGCCTGCGCCTTCGCCGAGGCGAAGGTCTTCGTCCACGAGGGGTGCCCCGACTCGGCCGGCGTGAGGTCGAAGTTCGGGTCCACGTCGTAGATCCTGATGAACTCGTTGCGGCAATCGCGCCACTTGTCGCGCAGGCACAGGGAGAAGGCGATGTGCTTCATCGCCTTCACCTGGTCGGCCTTGTCCTTGAGCCCCTCGACCACCGCGGCATCCAGCAGCTTCTCCGCCTGCACGTACTCGCCGGCCTCGTACCGCATGAGCCCGTCGCGCAACAGCTGCTCGGCCTTGCCGAGCGGCAGGAAGGGCCTGGGCTGCGTCGCCTCGCGCTCGGCGATGAGCTGCGTGCGCACGCTGCGATAGACCGGCCCCCAGATGGGATGTCCGTCCTCCGCGGGCGTGAGCGCGAAGTCCGAGTTGATCTCGAAGGCCTTGCGGAACTCGTTGCGGCACTGCGTCTCGTGGTTGGTCACGCAGTAGCTGAACGCGAGGTACTTGCGCGCGCGCGATTGCTCCGCCTTCGAAAGCAGCCCGTGGTCGAGGGAAGCGCCGAGGCTGCGGATGGCCGCGTCGTAGTCGCCCGCGTCGTACTGCTTCATGCCGTCGGCGAGCTGCTGCTGCGCGCGCTGCCGCAGCTCGTCCTCGCTGATCTGCGGCACGGCGGGCCTCGCGGGCGCCTCCTCCTTCTTCTGCATCAGTTCCTGCAGCTGCGCGCATCCGGCCGCGAGCAGCAGCGCGCACAGCAGGCCCGCGAGGCGCAGTCGATGCGTCGTGCGCGTCACTGGAACCTGTGCCTCACGGTGACCTCGTCGCGCGCCTTGAGGTCGAGGTTCTCGGTGTGCGCCGGGAAGGTCGTGTTGCGCACCTCGATCTTGTACTTCCCGGGCTCCAGCTTGAGCGACTTCATGGGCGGCGTGACGCCGCGCGACTTGCCGTTCACGACGATCTCGCCCCACGGCGAGACGGCGAAGACGACGGTGGCGGGCGGCGCGGCGGGCTTCGCCGGCTCGCCGGGCTTGGCGGCCTCGCCAGGCTTCGCGGCTTCGCCGGGTTTCGCCATCTCGCCCGGCTGGAGCTGCGCCTTCGAGGCGTCGGTCGCTTTCTCCGCGGGCTTCGCGGCGCCTTTCGCGTGCTGGTCCTTGTCCGCGGCCGAGGCGAGCGGCGCGGGCGTCGGAATGATCGACGGCGCCGGCACGGGCTCGAGCACTTTCGATTCGGGCTTGCCGGTTTCCGCCGCCTTCGCGGGCTCGGCGGGGGTCTTCGCGGGCGCCGCGGCGGGCGCGCTCGCCACGTTGGCATCGAGGTTCGAAGAGCGCTTGGTGACGAACGCGATCAGCAGCACGAGCACCAGCACCGCGAGGCCGCCGGCGACCATCGTGAGCTTGCGCCGGTCGTTCACGAAGGAGGGGATCGTGAGCGTGAGCGTCGAGGCGCCCGCCGCGGCCGGCGTCGCGCGCGTGCGCGGATTCGGGCTCGTGGACGAGGCGCGGTCCTTCATGCCGTCCTTGGCCTTCTGCATCGCCCCTTCGCTGTGGCCCACGACGTAGATCTCGTGCTCGCGCACGTGCTTGTCGGTGCGCGAGCCTTCGTACGTGAAGAGCTTCGCGTATTCGCTCGCGAGGTTGGACACCACGTCGTAGTACGAGCGCGAGACCACGATCTGCCCGGGGCGCGCGAAGCTCATGATGCGCTGCGCCACGTTGATGCCGTCGCCGATGATGTTCGGGTGCCCGTTGATGTCCTTCACCAGCTTCACGGGGCCGAGGTTGATGCCCATGCGCACCGCGTCCTCGCCCGAGGCCTCGACCTGCGTGGCGGTCATGTTGTCGCCGATCATCGACTCGCGAAGCTGCAGCGTGACGAAGAGCGCGTCCTCGGGATCGCCGAGGAAGCTGATGGCCGCGCCGTCGCCCGTGTCGAGGATGATCCGGTCGTTGACCGGGATGTCCTTGATCGCTTCCGACAGGTTGTTGGTGAGGCTGGTCTTGAGCCGGATCTGCTCGGAAACCGGCTTCTTCGAATAGCCCACCAGGTCGATGAACACGACGCTGCAAATGAACGTGCGGTTCGCCTGATCGAGCATCGCGTGCGGCCTGGTGTTCACGGCGGGGAGCCGGCTCCGATTAGTTGTGGTAATGCAGTGACTTACAGCCGGATTTTCGAGCGATTCTAGTTTAACCGATTGCCCTGCAATACGCCTGTGCCCTGTTTCACAACTCGAAAGTGCGGCCGCTGGCGCCGCGGCTTTCGGGACCCAGAAGGTAAAGGAACGCGCCGGCCGCGTCTTCCGGGGTAAGCAGCGTGGCCGGGTCTTCGCCGGGATGGCTGAGCCGCCGCTGCGGGCTCGCGATGGGGCCCGGCACAAGCACGTTCATGCGCGGCTTGCCCTGGCGCTCGAGCTCGTCGGCCCAGATCGCGGCGAGCGGCGTGAGCGCGGCCTTGGTCACCGCGAAGCCGCCCCAATACGCGCGGGGGTGCACGCCGTGCGTCTCGCCGGTGAACACCACGGAGGAATCGGGCGCGGCGGCGAGCAGCGGCAGGCATGCTCGCGTGATCGCGAAGGGCGCCAGCACGTTCACGCGCAGCAGCGCCTCCCACTGCGGCACCGTCTGGTTCGCGAGCGGCCCCAGCGGCACGAAGTGGCTCGCGCAGTGCGCGATGCCATCCATGCGGCCGAGACTGTGCTGCAGCACCTGCGCGAGGCGATCGTAGGCCTCGGCATCGGCGGCGGCGAGGTCGAGCGGGACGAGCGCGGGCTCGGGGCCGCCGGCCGACTCGATCGCGTCGTACGTGGACTCGAGCTTCGCCTGCTTGCGCCCGAGGAGCGCGACCGTCGCGCCGTGGCTCGCGCAGGCGAGCGCGACCGCGCGGCCCAGGCCCTGGCCCGCGCCCGTCACGAGGATCGCGCGCCCGGCGAGCAGGTCCGGCGGCGGCTCGTACGGCGAGGGAATCGTCATGAGGTCACGGGCGCTCGCGCGCGCGCCTGGCGGATGAGCGCCCGGGCCGCTTCGCGCCCGCTCGTCACCGCGCTCTCGAGCGTGGCCGGATAGCCGCTCGCGGTGTAATCGCCCGCGAGGAAGAATCCGGCCGCCGGCGTCTCGTTCGCCGGGCGGAAGACGCCGGGCCGGCAGGCGATCGTCGCGCGCCGCTCGGTGATCGCCTTGGTCCACAGCGGCGGCGGCATCTCGCCCAGCGCGGCGACGATCTCGCGATGCGCGAGCGTGCCGAGCACGTCGTTGTCGAGGTCGAGGTGCGGGCCCGAGGCGGAGATGACGGCGGCGAGCAGGCCGCGCGCCCCCGAGAGCGCCTCGCGGTCGAACACCCACTGCACATGGCCGCCGGCCAGCCCTACCATGGGACAAGGCAGCTTCACGCTGTGGGGATATTGCAGGTACACGGTGGAGATGGGCTCGTGCTCGAGGGCGTCGATGCGCGTGCGCAGCGCGGCGAGCGCCTTGCAGCGCTCCACGAGCGGCGCCACCTGGTACGGCGCCACGGCGCAGACGACCGCGTCGTACGCGCGCGTGCGGCCCCCCCCCATGTCGACGAGCCACTCGTGCCCGGCCGGCTCGATGGCGTTCACGCGGCGGCCGAGCAGGATCTCGCAGCCGCGCTGCCCGAGCCAGTCGAGCGCCACGTCCGGCAGCAGCGAGGACAGGTCCACGGTGGGGATGAGCAGGTCCGAGTCCTCGCGATGCCGGAAGAACGCCTCGCGCAGCACGCGCACGAAGACCTGCGCGTCGGCGAGCGGCTGCGGCGTGTTGAGCGCGGCCACGCAAAGCGGTCCCCAGAGCAGTGCGGCAGCGGCGGGCGGCTGGCGGTGCGCGGCGAGGAGCTGGTCCACCGTGAGCCCGGCGGGCACGCTGAAGCCGCGGCCGCGCAGCTCGAGCGCCATGCGCGCGGCGGACCAGCGGTCGCGCCAGGAAAGCCCGCGCACGGTGAGCAGCGCCGCCACCAGGTGGAAGGGCGCCGGCAGCCGCCGGGCCGCCAGGTGCATGCGTCCGGGGAAATGGAGCGTGAGCGGCACGCGGCGCAGCGCGTGCTCCGGCACGCCCGCTTCGCGCATGAGCGCGAGCGTCTCGCGATAGGCGCCGAGCAGCAGGTGCTGGCCGTTGTCCAGCGTGGTGCCGCGATACTCGACGCGACGCGCGCGGCCGCCCGGCACGCGGTTGGCCTCGTAGAGCGTCACGATGCAGCCCTCGCGCACGAGCGTCATGGCGGCGGCGAGCCCCGCATAGCCGGCGCCGACCACGGCGACGCGCCGCGCCTGCGGGCTCATGCGCTCACCCACGTCTTCCACGCGATCCAGAGCTTGCGCAGCGGCGTGAGCGCGATGCGCTGGTCGAGCACGCGGTAGCCGTCGCGCCGGATCTCGGCGAGCAGCGCGCGGTAGATCGCGGCCATGATGAGCCCCGCGCGCTGGCTGCGCCGGTCCTCGGGCGGCAGCGTGGCGAACGCGTCGTCGTACCACGCCTGCGCGCGGTCGCTTTGCTGCTTCATCACCGCGGCGAACGCCTCGCTGTGGCGGCGCGCGAGCACGTCCTCGGCCGTGAGCCCGTGCCGGGCGAGCTCGTCGGCGGGCAGGTACACGCGGTCGCGGCGCGCGTCCTCGCCCACGTCGCGGATGATGTTGGTGAGCTGGAAGGCGATGCCGAGCTTCTCGGCGAATTCCACCGTGCGCGGGTTGGAGTACCCGAAGATGCACGCCGACAGCTGCCCCACGACGCCGGCCGCGCGGTGGCAGTAGAGCCGCAGCGCCTCGAAATCGGGATAGCGGTGGTGCGTGAGGTCCATCTCCATGCCGTCGATGATCTCGTTCAGGCGCGGCGCGTCGATGTGGAAGCGCTCGACGAAGGGTGCCAGGGCGCGGGTGACCGGATGGCGCGGCTGCCCGGCGAAGAGGTCGGCCACCTCGGTGCGCCACCAGGCGAGCTTCGTGCGCGCCACGCCGGGATCGCTCACCTCGTCGGCGACGTCGTCCACCTCGCGGCAGAACGCGTAGAGCGCCGTGATCGCGCGCCGCCGCTCCGCCGGCAGGAAGAGGAAGCTGTAGTAGAAGCTCGAGCCGCTCGCCGCGGCCTTCTCCTGGCAATACTCGTCCGGTGTCACTTGTTCACCAGCGCCCGGGTGAGTATTCGGATCCAGTCGGCCGCACCGAGCACGGGCCGGTGGCGAAACACGTCGCCTGCAACGGCGTCGATTCTATCGAGAATGGCCGCACCGCCCCCGACCGTCGCGCGGATTTCGAGGCCGAGGCGGCCGGGCAGGGCGCGCGCGAGCGGCGCCCCGCGCTCGAGCAGCTCGCGCGAGCGCGCGCACTCGAAGGCCATCAGCGCGCGCCAGCTTGCGTCCGCCCGGCGCGCCGCGATGTCGGTCTCGGCCACGCCGAAGCGCTCGAGATCCTCCCGCGGGATGTACACGCGGTCCTTGCGCCAGTCGACTTCGACGTCCTGCCAGAAGTTGATGAACTGCAGCGCCGAGCAGATCGCGTCGGATTGCGCGAGCTTCTCGGGCGTGGCTTCGCCCATGACGTGCAGCACCAGGCGGCCGACGGGATTGGCCGAGCGGCGCGCATAGTCGAGAAGCTCGTCGTAGGTGGCGTAGCGCTTCTTGAGGACATCCTGCCGGAACGCGTCGAGGAGATCGCGAAGCAGCGGCACGGGCAGCGCATGTTCGCGCACGGCCTGTGCGATGCGCTCGAAGGGCGCGCCCGACGGCGTCGCGCCCGCCTCGATGGCGTCGAGCGCGCGCGCATAACGGTCGAGCCCGGCCAGGCGCTCGTCCTCCGGCGCGTCGCCCTCGTCGGCGATGTCGTCGGCGCCGCGCGCGAAGGCGTAGATCGCCTCGATCGGCGGGCGCAGCGCGCGCGGCAGGAGCCACGACGCGACGGGAAAGTTTTCGTAATGTTCGACGGGCAAGATGGCGCCGGAATTAATGGAGTCTGACCCCATTAATTGGCCGAATTATTGGGTGTCGGAAGCGCTTGAATTTTCGGCATTATATCGGCCATGCGGGCGCCCGCGGGGGCGCCGGGCAAGGCGCGTTTTCGGGTATAATTCAGCGACCGCGAAAGTGGCGGAATTGGTAGACGCACTGGATTTAGGTTCCAGCGCCGAAAGGCATGTGGGTTCGAGTCCCTCCTTTCGCACCAGGTCGCTTCCCCGCGGGTCCGTTGCCGCGCGTCGCGCGCAGCGTCCTCCCACCCAACCCAGCACACCAGGAAATCCGCATGCAGCAGGCAGTCCAGAACAATCCGAGCCCGCTCGAGCGCCATCTCACCGTCTCGGTGCCGATCGCGCAGATCGAGGCCGAGATCACCACGCGTTTGAAGAAGCTGGCGCGCACCGTGAGGATGCAGGGCTTCCGCCCGGGCCACGTGCCGCTCAAGATGGTCGAGCGCCAGTACGGCTTCCAGGTGCGCCAGGAAGTGCTGAGCGAGTCCGTGCAGAGCTCGTTCGAGGAGGCGGTGAGGGGGCAGAACTACCGCGTCGCGGGTTACCCGCGCTTCCAGCCGGTGCAGGCCACGCAAGCCGAGGGCGAGCCGGAAGACCAGACCATCCAGTACACCGCGACCTTCGAGGTCTATCCGGAGGTCGACGTGCCGGACCTCGCGTCGCGCAAGATCTCGCGCCCGGTGACGCCCGTGAACGACGCGAACGTCGAGTCGACGATCGAGACGCTGCGCAAGCAGCGCGCGCGCTACGAGCCGGCCGAGAGGCCCGCGCGCAAGGGCGACCTCGTCAACATCGATTTCGAGGGCCTCATCGCCGGCCAGCCGTTCCAGGGCAACAAGGCGTCCAACTTCACCGTGATCCTGGGCGAGGGCCGCATGCTGCCGGACTTCGAGGCGGCGCTCGAGGGCTCCAAGGCGGGCGAGACCACGACCTTCCCCGTCACCTTCCCGCAGGACTATGCCGAGGAAGTGAAGGGCAAGACCGCCGATTTCACGGTGACCGTGCACCAGGTCGCCGAGGCGCAGCTGCCCGCCGTGGACGCGGAGTTCGCCAAGACGCTCGGCGTGGAAACCGGCGACGTGGACCGCCTCAAGCGCGAAGTGCGCGAGAACATCCAGAAGGAGGTCGCCAAGCGCATCAAGCAGAGCGTGAAGGAGCAGGTCATGGATGCGCTCTACCAGAGCGCCCAGTTCGACGTGCCGCGCGCGCTGCTCGACGCCGAGATCGGGCGCATGCAGCAGGCGGCGGTCGAGGACCTCAAGAAGCGCGGCATGACCACCCAGGACCTCACGCTGCCGGCGGACCTGTTCGCCGAACGTGCCGCGCGGCGTCTGAAGTTGTCGATTCTCGTCACCGAGATCGTGAAGCGCAACGAGCTGCAGGCGAAGCCCGAGCAGGTCCGCAAGCTGATCGAGGAGCACGCCGAGAGCTTCGAGCAGCCCGATCAGTTGGTCCGGTGGTACTACGCGGACCCCTCCCGCTTGGCTGAAGTGGAGGCGCTCGTAATGGAGGACAACGTCGTAGAATGGGCGTTGGGCAAGATGCAGGTCGTTGACGAGCCCCGCGAGTTCGACGATTTGATGGGGACCAAGAAAGGCCAATAACCATGTTCATCAAGCACGGCACGAGCGAAGAGTACGAGGAGCCGAGCGGTCTCGGCCTCATCCCCATGGTGATCGAGCAGTCGGGGCGCGGCGAGCGCGCCTACGACATCTACTCGCGCCTGCTCAAGGAGCGGGTGATCTTCCTCGTCGGGCCGATCAACGACGCGATGGCCAACCTGGTCGTCGCGCAGCTCCTGTTCCTCGAGAGCGAGAACCCCGACAAGGACATCCACCTGTACATCAACTCGCCCGGCGGCAGCGTCTCGGCCGGCATGGCGATGTACGACACCATGCAGTTCATCAAGCCCGACGTCTCGACACTGTGCACGGGTCTTGCTGCGAGCATGGGAGCGTTCCTGCTTTGCGCGGGCGCCAAGGGCAAGCGTTTCATCCTGCCGAACGCGCGGGTCATGATCCACCAGCCCTCGGGCGGCTTCTCCGGCCAGGCCTCGGACATCGAGATCCACGCCAAGGAAGTGCTCTACCTCAAGCGCAAGCTGAACGAGATGATGGCGCAGCACACGGGCCAGCCCCTGGAAGTGATCGAGCGCGACACCGATCGCGACAATTTCATGGGCGCCGAAGAAGCGCTAAAGTACGGAATCGTCGACCGCATCCTGAAGAGCCGTACGGAATCTTCGGTGGCGTAGCGGCGGGGACGCAGGCGGCAACAGGGACGAACGAACAGACTCATGACCGAAAAAGTCGGCGGCGAAAAGCTTCTCTACTGCTCCTTCTGCGGCAAGAGCCAGCACGAGGTGCGCAAGCTCATCGCCGGCCCGTCGGTCTTCATCTGCGACGAGTGCATCGACCTCTGCAACGACATCATCCGCGAGGAGGCGAGCACCGAGACCGGCCAGAAGACGGCCAAGAGCGACCTGCCGTCGCCGCACGAGATCTGCGAGATCCTCGACCAGTACGTGATCGGC